>DATCIA010000110.1:0-6259 GCA_036508075.1 Coriobacteriia bacterium | reverse complement strand
GATAGCGCACTTGCTGTGGCAGACCTTGCCGATCTGGCTGATCTCGAGCACGGAGCCCTCACCGATGCGGATGACGCTGCCGACGGGCAGCGCGAGCAGGTCGATGCCGAGCGTCGTGATGTTCTCCGCGAAGTCGCCGGGGCCGACGTCGAGGCCCTTGTCGATCATCGACTGGATCGACTCCATCGCGAGCAGCGACACCTGGCGGTGCCAGTCGCCCATGTGGGCGTCGTTCTCGAAGCCGCGGTCGAGCACGAGAGTGGCCCGCTCGCCACGCGCCTTGCGCATGGTCTTCTTCGGGCTGAGGTTCACCGAGATGACGTGCGCGGGGGTGATATCGGTCATATTAGAGCTCCTCTTCGCGGGTCCACGAGCCTGACTTGCCGCCCTCTTTGAGGAGCAGCCCGAGCGCGTCGACGGTCATTCCCCGGTCGACGGCCTTGCACATGTCATAGATGGTGAGCGCAGCAACGGCCGCCGCGGTCAGCGCCTCCATCTCCACCCCGGTCTGGCCGTCCGTCTCGACGGTCGCCGTCACACGTACCGCATCGTCCATCGGCTCGAGATCGACGCTCGCGTGGGTGAGCGCCAGCGGGTGGCACAGCGGGACGAGTTCGCTCGTGCGCTTGGCGGCCATGATGCCCGCTACGCGCGCGACCGCGAACACGTCGCCCTTCGGCGTGCGGCCCTCCACGATCATGGCCAGGGTCGACGGCAGCATGTGGATGGTGGCGCCTGCGACGGCGCGGCGATGCGTGACCTGCTTGCCGGCCACGTCGACCATCAGGGCCTCGCCCCGATCGTTCGTGTGCGTGAGACGCGCTTCGGACACGGTCACCCTCCGATCTGGGACATGCGCCGGATCGTGCCGACGCGCATGTTGTGAGACTCGGGCTTGGCCGCGAGCGCTGCACGGATGAGTTCGCGCACGTCCCCGCCGCTGCGGAGCACCTCGCGGGCGTCGAGCTCGTCGTCGGAGAACAGGCAGGTGCGCAGCTTGCCGTCAGCGGTGAGCCGCAGGCGGTTGCACTCGGCGCAGAAGTGATGCGAGAGCGGCGAGATGACGCCGATCGTGCCGACGGCGCCGGGGAAGCGGTAGTAGGTGGCGGGGCCCCAGCCTCCGGGCGCCGCGTCGCGGGCGACGGTCTCGAGGGCGCCGAGTCCCGCCGCGATGCCCTCGGCCGACAGACGCGCGACGATCTCGTCGCTCGGCACGTGGTCCTCGATCGTCCAAGCGCCCACCGCTGTCTCCGAGCTGCAGGCGCCGCCCGTCGTGGGCTCGCCCTCCCCGCCCACCGGCATGTACTCGATGAAGCGGATGTGGAGCGGGCGGTCGAGCGTCATACGCGCGAACGAGAGCAGGTCCTGGTCGAGCGAGCGCACGACGACACCGTTGACCTTGACGGGGTCCATGCCCGCATCGAACGCGGCCTCGATGCCCGCGAGGGCATCTTCGAGGCGTCCTCCGCGCGTGATGTGCTTGTAGACCTCGGGGTCGAGCGTGTCGAGCGAGATGTTGACGCGGCTGAGCCCGGCGGCGGCGAGGTCCTTCGCGTAGCGCGGCAGAAGGACGCCGTTGGTGGTCACGGCGATCGCCTCGATGCCGGTGATGGCGCGCAGGCGCGCGACGTGGTCGACGATGCCCTTCCGCACCAGCGGCTCGCCGCCGGTGAGACGGATCTTGGAGATGCCCTCCTCGACCGCGGCCGCCGCGAAGCGCTCGATCTCCTCGAAGGTGAGGATCTCGTTCGGCGCACGCCACGGCACGCCCTCCGGCGGCATGCAGTACACGCACCGCAGGTTGCAGCGGTCCGTGACCGAGATGCGCAGGTAGTCGATCCGCCTGCCGAACGAGTCGGTACCAGTCACTACTCTTCACTGCCCTTCAGGAACGATTCCTCGATCAGTTCAGCGACCGAGGAGTGTGCGTCGAGCGGGAACACGGGGACGCCGGCCGGCACGATCTCCGGCATGTCGGTCATGACGGCGAACACAGCGCCGGTCTCGCTGATCATCTCGTCGGAGCGCGCTCGGCGGACGACCTCGATGCGTACGTCGCCCGCACGCTTGAAGCCCTCGGTGAGGAGCAGATCGGCGTCACCGGCCGCCTCGACGAGCTGTTCGAGCGTGCGCTCCTCGGAGACGCGCCGCACGACGGCGAACTGCGTCGGCGACGAGATCATCGCCGCGACGGAGCCCGCGTGCGCGTGGCGCCAGGAGTCCTTGCCCGGGACGTCGACGTCAACCTCGTGGATGTGGTGCTTGACCGTCGCGACGCGGTACCCCATCGCTGAGAGCTCCCTGATGAGGCCTTCCATCACGGTGGTCTTGCCCGAGTCGGACTTGCCGACGATCGAGACGACGGGTATGCGGTACGAGGCGGTCATCAGTCTCCTAGAAACAGCCGAGGTCGCAGTTGTGCACGCGCACGCCGGCGAGGTCGGCGGCGGTGCCGGCGACCTTGTAGTTCACGCCGTTGTCCTCTGCGAACTTGCGCAGCACCGGGCACGTGACCTTGCCGTCGACGGCCTTCTCGAGGATGGCGGCCTTCATCTCATCGGTGACCTGGGCGACCCAGCGGGGATCGGCGGTCTTGGCGTCCTGGCTCATGGCGTTCCTTCTTCCTGATCGAGACGGATGCATTCCACAACGGTTCCTGCGGGGACGGACGAGAGTCCCTCCGGAAGTGAGATGAGACAGCCGGCGCGGTGCATCGAGCTCAGCATCGCCGAGGACTGGCGGCCCGAGAGGCGGGCCTCGTAGACGGGAGCGCCGTGCTCGACGCCCTCGACGCGGTTGAGGACGCCGCGCATGAAGTAGCGTCGGTCGGACTTCTTCTTCGCGTGCTCGGCGAGCGTCGCCCACACGCGCGGCCGGTCCAGGGACGCGAAGCCGCGCATCTTGCGGATGGCCGGGCGGACGAACAGCTCGAAGCCGACCATCGTGGACGTGGGGTTGCCCGGCAGGCCGAAGAAGGGCGTCCCGTCGATCGTGCCGTAGGTCTGCGGCGCGCCGGGGCGCATCGCGACCTTCCAGAAGTCGAGCTTGCCCATCTGCTCGAGCACGCTCTTGACCACGTCGAAGTCGCCCATGGAGACGCCGCCCGTGGTGACCATCAGGTCGAACTCGGACGCGCGGCCGAGCAGGGCGCGCGTGTCCGCCTCGTTGTCGCGGGCGATACCCAGCATGTGCGGAACGCCGCCGGCGGCGAGCACCTGTGCGGCCAGCGAGTAGCTGTTCGAGTTGCGGATCTGCCCGGGGCCGGGAACCGCGTCCACAGCCACGAGCTCGTCGCCCGTGGAGATGATCGCGACGCGCGGACGGCGGTAGACCAGCGGCATCGGGGTACCGACCGCGGCCATCAGCCCGATCGATGCCGCGTTCACGACCTCGCCGGCGCGCAGGACGGTCTCGCCCTTCGCGACGTCCTCCCCCGCCTTGCGGATGTGGTCACCGAAGGTCGCGGGACGGCTGATCGCAACGGTCCCGCCGGTGCTGCCGCCCTGCTCCAGCCCCTTGGTGACCTCGACCATCACGATGGCGTCGGCGCCCAGGGGCACGGGTGCGCCGGTCATGATGCGCGAGGCCTCGCCCGGACCGACCGGGGCCTGCGGCATCGAGCCCGCAGCGATGTGGTCGACGACGCGCAGAACGACCGGAGCCTCATCGCTCGCGGCCGCGGTGTCGGCCGCCTGCACCGCGTAGCCGTCCATCGCCGAGTTGTCGAAGGGCGACACGTCGATGTCGGAAACCACGTCGGCGGCGAGCACGCAGCCGAGCGACTCGAGGAGCGGCACCGATTCCGGCTCGAGGCGCTCGATACGCCCGAGGACGATGTCCCGGGCCTCTTCGACAGACAGCATCTTGTCACGCTTCCTTTGCGGAGAGCACCCGTTCGGGGTGCGTGTACACGACCATGGCGCCGCCGCGGGTGTACCCGACGACGCAGATCCCGAGCGACGCGGCTATCTCGGCCGCGAGGTCGGTCACCGCGCTCTTGCTCGCGATGACCGGGACGTTGAACTTGGCGGCCTTGACGGCCATCTCGTAGGAGACCCTACCCGTGGACAGCAGCACCGCGTCGTCGGTGGGGATGCGATCGAGCCACACGCGCCCGAGCACCTTGTCGACCGCGTTGTGACGTCCCACATCCTCGCGCACGACCAGTACCTTCCCGCCGCCCGCGAGCGCGCACGCCTGCATGCCGCCCGTGTCGCGGTACTTCGTCGCCTGCTCGTTCATGGCGCGCATCCACTCATGGAGCGCGTCGGGAGTCACGGCGAAATCGCCCTCGACAGGCGCGAGGGCCCGAGCGTGGCCGACCGACGAGAAGGTCACTCCCTTGCCGCAACCGGAGGTGATGTAGCGCTTCCGGTAGGTGAGCTCGTCGGGGACGTCCTCGGTGGTCACGACGTAGATCAGCCCGCGCTTGTAGTCCGCGCTGATCGAGGTGAGGGCCTCGCGGTCGGTGAGCAGCCCCTCCGAGACGAGGAACCCGGCGGCCAACTCCTCGAGGTCGTCAGGGGTGGCCTGCATCGTGGCGACCTCGACGTCGTTCATATGGACGGTGACCGGACGCTCCACGGGCATGCGCCCCCCGTGCTTGTCGCCCGAGCGGACGGTGACGCTCGCGCGAGCGGGGGTGTCGTGGTGTGCGTCGGACTCGCGGACGTCAGCGAGATCGTCGGGCGTGTTGACGTTCAGGAAGCTGCGCATGGAGGGGTCGGCGGCGAGCAGAGCCGCGAGCGGAAGCTCGACGACCAGCACCTCGGAGAAGATCGCCACCAACCGGCGACGGCCCGAGGCGAGCACGCGACGCGCGACCGGCAGGCAGTCCTTGTGGTAGAGCGCGAGCAGCGGCTCGATGCCGGCCTCGGTGACCGGCACGACCACGCGAGCGCCGTCGCGCGCGTCCCAAAGGGCGCGGATGACGGCCGGCTCGAGGTACGGGATGTCCGCTGCGACCGCGAGCACCCAGTCGTCGGTGGTCTCGCGAAGCGCGGTGACGAGCCCCCCGAGCGGGCCCTGGTTGGCGACCTCGTCGATGAGGACGGGTGTGTCAGCGGGGAGGCCCGCCTCGGCGATCTGCTCGGGGCGGTTGGTGACGACCACCGTGTGGGCGCACACCTCGGAGACCACCTCGACGACGCGGGCCAGGAGCGTCTCGCCGTCGACGGGCAGCAGCGTCTTGTCGACGCCCATGCGCATGGAGCGGCCACCCGCCAGAACGGCGGCGGTCACGGGCAGGCGCTCTGTCCGATTCGGATCCATCCTCAACCTTATCTCTTCATCTGCGGCCGGAGCGGCGCTCGCGACGCGCAGGTGCGGGGTACTCATCCTAGCTCACGCCTGAATCGTCGGCGCGCATCCTCACGGCGGTTGCTTTGAACACCGCGATGGTCTTCGCGCCGGGCCTCAGATCGAGCTCGGCGGCCGCGGCGCGCGACACGACAGCTGCGAATCGCGCGCCAGCGCGCTCCAGCGTCACCTGCACCGACCCGCCCTGCGGGTACACATCGGACACCACGACCTCGAGATGATTGCGCGCGCTGCTGAGCGGCAGGACCGCGCCCGCCTCGTAGAGCGTCACGTCCTCGGGACGCACGGCCACGTGGACCTTCGTCCCGAGGGGCAGCGCGACGGTCGAGAAGATGGTCGAACCGCCGCAGTCGACCTCGGTGAGGCCATCTCGCATCGAGACGACGCGACCCCGCAGCGACGGTTCCATCCCGACGAATGCGGCCAGCCACTCGTCCGCGGGCAGACCGAGCACGGTGTCGGTGTCGCCTTCCGCCACGATACGGCCGTCGCGCATGATGCCGATGCGATCGGCCACTATGGAAGCCTCGTCCTGATCGTGCGTCACGTAGAGCGAGGTGATGTGCTCTCCGGCCAGGATGCCTGCGAACTCGCGGCTCAGCGATCGCTTGAGGAGCGGATCCATGTAGGAGAGCGGCTCGTCGAGCAGCAGGAACGACGGTTCGAGCACCAGGGCGCGAGCCAGGGCGACGCGTTGCCCCTCGCCACCCGACAGCGTCAGAGCGCTCCGGTCCTGCCAGCCCGCCATGCCGACCCGCTGCAGCACCGCCCCGACCCGGTCAGTCCGCTCCGGAGCCGCGACACCCCTGAGCCGGAGCCCGTAGGCGACATTGTCGGCCACCGTTCCGCGAAGCAGATACGGCTTCTGGAAGACCGCCGCGATGCGACGCCGGGCCGTCAGGTCCCCCGCACCTACGGGCGACCCGTCGAACAGGACGCG
>DATCIA010000109.1:0-4162 GCA_036508075.1 Coriobacteriia bacterium | reverse complement strand
CGGCCTCGTGAACGTGCTCGCAGCGCAGCGCCCCGAGATGTTCACGGCGACCATGGCCAAGACGGAACGGGCCGGGCGTGTCTTCATCGACTACCTGCGCAACGCCCACGGCGCGACCGCGGTGTGCGCGTACTCCACGCGTGCCCGCGCGGGCGCGCACGTGAGCATCCCCGTGTCGTGGGAGGAACTGGACGGACTCGACCCCGCCGGCTTCGACGTCGCGACCGTTCCCCGCCGTCTCGCGGCGCTGCGAGGCGGTCCGTGGGACGGATACGAGGCGGCACGCCGCGCGCTCGGACCCGAGCTGCTCGCCGCGGTCCTTCCCGACGGTAGGTGAGCCTCGCCCCGCGTCCGGATCGGGCCCGCCGAGACCGAGGTTCCCACTGGCACGCGATGCGCTCCATAATGGGGAGCGACCATAGGTTGGAGACCAGATGCCGGTACAGCGCGTCGTCGCCGTCGATGACGAGGAATCGATCCTGAAGATCGTGCGCTATGCGCTCGAGCAGGAGGGCTTCGAGGTCCACACCGCCGGCGACGCCACCGGAGGGGCATTCCTGATCCAGGAGGTGCACCCGGACCTGCTCATCCTCGATGTGATGCTGCCGGGCAAGAGCGGCCTCGATCTCGCGCGGGACATCCGCCTGACCTCCAACGTACCGATCATCATGCTGTCGGCGCGCGGCGACGAGGTCGACCGCATCCTGGGCCTCGAGTTCGGCGCCGACGACTACGTGACCAAGCCGTTCTCTCCGCGGGAGCTCGTCAGCCGCGTCAAGGCGATCCTGAGGCGCGCGGGGCAGGGCTCCAGCGAGCGCCCTCGCACCGTGTTGGGCGATCTGGTGATCGACGCGGAATCGCACCAGGTGTTCATGCGCGGCACACCGGTGCACCTCACGACCTCGGAGTACGGCTTCCTCCAGCTGCTCGCGCGGAGCCCGGGCAAGGCGTTCTCCCGCTCGGAGATTCTCCGTGCGCTGTGGGACGAGTCGCCGGTCGGCAACGAACGCGCCATCGACGTGCACGCCCATAACATGCGCGAGAAGCTCGAGGTCGACCCGAAGAACCCGGAGTACCTGCTGACGGTCCGCGGCTTCGGCTACCGGCTCAGGGAAGAGTAGGGCCGTGCTCCGTCTGAGACGGCCCTCGGTACGCCTGTGGCAGACCGAGCTGTTCGTCATCGTTATCGTCGTCGCGATCCTGATCCTGTCGGTCTCGCTCTCGCAGGACCTCCAGCGCACGCTCAAGACGCTGGGCGAGGGCGGGCAGCTCAGCGACGCATCGGCGCTGGCCGTGCAGCTGGGCGGCGACTTCCCGCTCACGGAGTCGAGCCGGGCGGACCTGCGCGAGCACGTCCACCAGTTCCGTCTGATCTACGGCGACCAGGTGTGGGTCTACACGCCCGACGGCTCCGTCATCGAATCCGCCGCTGTCGGCGGACCGCCCCGGAGAGTCCTCGATCAAGCGCGCGTCGGAGGCCTGTGGGACGCGCCCCCCTACTCGAGCATGACACTCGAACTCGGCGGATACGCGGTGGCGGGCAAGGCGATCTACGACCGGACCGGCAAGAAGGTCGGCAGCGTGGTCATCGCCGGCCCGGTCACCAAGTCGCTGGCGGTGCTCGACGCCGTCCGTGACCGGCTATGGGTAACCTTCTGGATCGCTCTCATCGTCTCCGGCCTGCTGGGTCTCGGCTTCGCCGAGTTCATCGGCCGACGCGTGCGTCAGATGACCAGGGCGGCTGCGGCGATCGCCGCCGGCGACTTCGACCAACAGCTGCCCACCGGCTACATCCCCGACGAGATCTTCGAGCTGGCGGAGTCGTACAACCGGATGGCGACGACCTTGGGCCAGGTGTTCTCGGCGCTCCACGAACGGGAGCAGGAGATCGCCGCGGTGGTCGAGTCCATGGGCGAGGGAGTCATCGCGTTCGACCCCGACGGTCACGTCCGCGTCATCAACCCCGAAGCCATCCGGCTGCTCGGGCTCGAACAGGACAGCGAGGAGATCGCAGGTCAGCACGTACGCGCGCTCACGGATGTCGAGGCGATCGTCGCGCTGGTCGACCGCGGCCTTGCCGGATCGGCCGCCTCCGACACCGCCGTTCTCGGCGACCGGACCGTGCTGCTGCACGGCACGCCGATCGCTGCGGCCGACGGCGGGACGAGCGGCGCGGTCCTGCTCATGGGTGACGTCACGGAGCAGAAGCGGCTGGAAGAGGCGCAGCGCAGGTTCGTCGCGAACGCGAGCCACGAGATGCGCACGCCGATCACGGCGCTGAAGGGCATGCTCGAGCTGCTCGACGGCGGAGCCAAGGACGACCGTGAGGTCCGCGACGATTTCCTGAAGACGATGGCGCTCGAGGTCGACCGGCTCGGTCGGCTGGTGTCCGATCTGCTCACCCTCGCACAACTCGAGGCCGGGAGCCTCACCCTGCACCGTGAGCCGGTGCCTGTGCGTCCGCTGTTCGCGGAGATCGCCACCGTCATGCGCCCGCTGGCCGACCGCTTCGGGGTGGAGCTCGCGCTCGACGTCGCGACCGGACCGCTCGATGCGGACTGCGACCGCGACCGGATCATGCAGGTTCTGCTCGGCTTCGTGGACAACGCTCTGAAGCACTCCCCTGCCGGCTCGACGGTCACGCTGCGCGCCCGGTCTCACGACGGGATGGTGTCGCTCGAGGTCGAGGACCACGGCGTGGGCATCGGTCCCGAAGCGATCCCGCGCCTGTTCGAGCGTTTCTTCCGGGTCGACGAGTCCCGCGCCGTCCCGCGCGGTACCGGCCTCGGCCTCGCCATCGCCAAGGAGATCGTCGAGACGCACGAGAGCGTCATCGAGGTCGATTCCCGGCCCGGCGAGGGCTCGACCTTCCGCTTCGACCTGCCGCTGGCGAGGTGACCATGGCGCCCGAGCAGGAGCCTGCCGTGATGGAGATCGCGGACCGACGACGGACCGGGGCCGCCCGTCTGGAGCGCGCGCTGGCGCGTTCGCTCGTAATCGCGGGCGGGGCGTTCTGGGTGATCGCCGCGTTCGCGGGCCCCTACGTCTATCCGGACGTGACCCTCGTCCAGTCGGCCAAGACCGCGGTGTGGCCGTTCCTCACCACGATGCTCATCCTGGGTCTCGGGTGGAAGCACGAGCAACTCGCGGCCGTGCTTCTGTCGGGGGCAGCCGCCGCCGTGTTCGTATGGGGTGTTATCTACGGCTGGAAGCTGGAGGCCTGGATGTTCATGCTGCTCGTGGTCATCGGGCCGATGGCGCTCGCAGCCGTGCTCTTCGTGCTCTCGTCGCGCTGGGAAGAGCAACCTCCGCCCGGGTGATCGGTGTTCCGATCGCACAACGAAGCGAGGGCCGGCATCTCGCCGGCCCTCGCGTTTGTGCGGATGTCCCACCCGGGCGGGCTAGGCGGCCTTTGCGTTCTCGGTCGCAGCCAGGACCGGCTCGGGCTGTGCCGCGAACTGGAGCTCCATCGCGAGCTCGCCACGGCGTGCCATCCAGAACAGTACGGATGCGGTGATCGTGGGGCCGATGAGGAGCACGGTGAACAGTGCCCACACACCGACTTCGAAGCCCATCGCTACGCCCCACGCGACGGCCACGGCCGCAGTCAGCGCCAGCGTGATCGAAGCGGTGCGCTCCCAGCGCCAGCCCAGGACCAGTGAGGCCATGTTGAGCAGGAACGGGGCAAGGGCCACGAAGAACATCGACTCGAGGCCGCGCTGGTACCAAAGGGCCGCGGCAAGGAACGAGATGCCCCAGAAGGCGCCGCCCACGATCACGAACGAGCGGGCGATGATGCGCTCCATGGAGATGCGCGTCTCGACGGCTTCGCGGGACGGGACACGGGAACGTGCCGGCGCGGGCTGGAGCCGACGAGACGTGATCACGTCGAAGGTCACGAGCCCGGCCAATGCCATGACGGCGACGGCGAGGACCGCCAGCATGATGGGCCCTCCGAAGACCAGTACCGCTGCGATGGTTGCGTCCATGGATCTCACCCTCCAAGTTGTCGGCGCCCTTCGGCGCTCGAATCCCTGAGATGAGTATCACCACGGAGCACCGGTCGCGGGTTCGCGAGCGGTTTCTCTCTCGTTAGGGTTCTGTGAAAGCAGAACGGCCCTTTGTTAGGGCCGCGCTACGACTCTTTGAGGCGGTAGCCGAA
>DATCIA010000108.1:0-17214 GCA_036508075.1 Coriobacteriia bacterium | reverse complement strand
AGGTGCCGGTGCCGCCGGCGACGCCCTCCACCAGCGTGTCGAGCAACACCCCCGCGACCGCTCCGCGGTAGCGCTCGATGTCGGCCGGGTCGAATCCCGGGCCGACCCGGAACGTCTTCACCACGGGAACGGCCACGGAGGCGCAGTACATGGGGCCCTCGATCCCGTGCAACTGCACCTCGGTGAGCCCGAGCTGCTCGACCGCCTTCGACACGTCCTCGAGGGGCGCGTCGACGAACACCCCGACCCGCTGGACGTTGTGCGGCACGCGCGCGAGCACGACGGCCGCCTGCTTGACGGTCAGCGAGCGGCGATGCCCCGGAGCGAGGATGACTCCGAGCGCATCCGCGCCCGCGCGCACCGCCGCCTGCGCGTCGCTCGCGCGCATCAGGCCGCACACCTTGATCCTCGTCCGGGACATCCTCATCGCGTCTCCCCTACTCGGCTTCGCACAGGGTCGAGCCCGCGGCGAAGTCGAAGTCCTGCAGCTCTCCGGCGTTGTAGGCGGCGTACGCGGCCAGGTCGAAGTGACCATGGCCCGAGAGGTTGAACAGGATCGTCCTGTCCTCGCCGGCCGCCTGGGCCGCCTGGGCCTCGAGGATCGCGGCGAGGATGGCGTGGCTCGACTCGGGCGCCGGCAGGATGCCCTCCGCGCGCGCGAACTGCACGGCGGCGGCGAAGCACGCCGTCTGATCGACGGCGATCGCCTCGGCTTCGCCCTCGTGTACGAGCTGGCTCACCAGCGGGGAGTCGCCATGGTAGCGCAGGCCGCCGGCGTGGATGCCCGCGGGGACGAAGTCGTGGCCCAGTGTGTACATGAGCATCTGAGGCGTCATGCCCGCCTCGTCGCCGAGGTCGTAGCGGTAGTCGCCGGCGGTGAGCGTCGGACATGCCTTGGGCTCGACGGCGAGCAGGCGCGCATTGCTCTTGCCCTGCAGCTTGCGGTGGTAGTACGGGAAGGCGATGCCTGCGAAGTTCGAACCGCCACCGACGCACGCGACGACGACGTCCGGCTCCTCATCGGCGAGCGCCATCTGCTCGATCGCCTCGAGTCCGATGATCGTCTGGTGCAGACAGACGTGGTTGAGCACGGAGCCGAGTGCATAGTGCGTGCCGGGGTCCTTCAAGGCGACCTCGACGGCCTCGGAGATCGCGATGCCGAGAGACCCGCTGGAATCCGGGTCCATCGCCAGCACGTGGCGCCCGGCATCAGTGAGGTTGGTCGGCGAGGAATGCACGGTGCCGCCGTAGGTCTCCATGAGGAAGCGGCGGTAGGGCTTCTGCTCGTAACTCACCCTGACCATGAACACTTCGACGTCGATGCCGAACAGCGCACCGGCGATCGAGAGCGCCGAGCCCCACTGGCCCGCGCCGGTCTCGGTCGAGATCTTGGTGATGCCCTCCATCTTGTTGTAGTACGCCTGCGGGATGGCGGTGTTGGGCTTGTGCGACCCGCCGGGGCTGACACCCTCGTACTTGTAGAAGATCTTGACCCCGGCCGGGAGTCCGAGCACGCGCTCGAGCTGGCGGGCGCGCAGCATCGGCGAGGGGCGATACGTCTTGTAGATGTCGATGACAGCGCCGGGGATGTCGATCCAGCGGTCCGCCGACATCTCCTGCTTGAGGATCTCCATCGGGAAGAGCGAGGCCATGACCTCGCCGATCTGATCGGGCCCGAGCTCGGTGCCGTCGGGCGTGACCACACGTGGCGGCGCCGGCGGGTTCTTCAGGTCGGGCATGATGTTGTACCAGGCCTCAGGGATCCTGGTCTCGTCGAGCCCGAACCTCGTCTTGTCGGATGACATTGGCGTGCTCCCTTCTCCGTCGTGCTGTCGTCTGTCTTGGATCGTACTCTCGAACCTTGCGTCCTATGCGATCACGGACACGGCCTTCGCCACGCCCGTCAGTTCCGCAAGCACGTCCTCGGGGGAGGGGCTGCGCATGAGCGTCTCCCCCACGAGGACCGCGTCGGCGCCGGCCGCCGCGGCATTCTCCACGTCCGCGCGCGTGCGTACGCCGCTCGCGTGGACGACCGTCATCCCGTAGCGTTTCGCCTCGGCGACCACCTTCGCGGCGGCGTCGAGGTCCACCTCGAGCGTGTGCAGGTCGCGGGCGTTCACAGCGACCAGCGTCGCGTCGGCACGCAGCGCGATCTCGAGTTCATCGTGTGACACCACCTCGACCAGGCACTGGAGCCGAAGGGTCGAGGCGAGGTCGAGGTAGGAGCCCAGCTCCTCGCCGAGTACGCTCACCATGAGCAGTACCGCGTCGGCGCAGTGGCCGCGCGCGACGAACAGCTGTACGGGGTCGACCACGAAGTCCTTGCACAGGACCGGCACGTCGACTGCGTCGGCGACATCCGAGAGATCCGTGAACGATCCCAGGAACACGCTCGGCTCTGTGAGGACGCTGATGGCGGCCGCGCCGCCGTGCTGGTAGTGCAGCGCCTGCTTGGAGGCCTCGACGTCCGGCGCGATCGGGCCCGCGGAAGGCGACGCCCTCTTGACCTCGCCGATGACGCCGACCGACGCGGGCTCGCGCAGCGCGGCCTCGAAGTCGCGAGGGGCGCGGGCGCAACACGCGAGGCGCTCGAGGCCGGCCGGCGCGAGCAGTCCCCACGTGGCGGCCACTTCGGAGCGACGGACCTCGACGATACCCTCGAGGAAGCCGGTCACGGCCCCGCTCACGAACGCACCTCCTTCGAGGCGTCCGCTTCGGCTCCGAGGCGCCGGGAGAGCGCGACGAGCGCTTCGAGGACGGCGATCGCGTGCCCGGAGTCGATGCTCGCGCGCGCCTCCGCGACGCCCTCAGCGAGGTCGGCCACGCGCCCGGCGACGAGCAGGGCGGCCGCCGCGTTGATGAGCGTGGTGTCGCGGGGCGCCCCGTGCACGCCCTCGAGGACCTCGCGCAGGATCCGCGCGTTGTCCTGAGCATCGCCGCCACCGACTGCGCGGGGCGAGACCCGCGCGATGCCGACGGTCTCGGGTTCGATCGTGTAGGTGCGGACCGCGCCGTCGACGAACTCCGCGACGGTCGTCGGACCGGATGCGGAGACCTCGTCCATGCCCGGATGGCCGTGCACGACCATGACGCGCTCTGCGCCCAAGCGCCCGGCGACCTCGGCCATGACCGGCGCGAGGGCGGGATCGTAGACGCCGAGCAGCTGGCGCTTGGCGCCCGCGGGGTTCGTGAGCGGGCCGAGGATGTTGAACACCGTCCGGATCGCGATCTCGCGCCGCGGGCCGCCGGCGTGGCGCATCGAGGCGTGCAGAGCCTGCGCGAACAGGAAGCCTACACCGACCTCGTCGATGCACCGCGCCATGTCCTCGGGCGAGAGGTCGATGCGCACGCCGAGCGCCTCCAGCACGTCGGCGCTCCCGGCCTTCGAGGAGACCGCCCGGTTGCCGTGCTTGGCGATCGGGACGCCGGCGCCGGCGACCACGAAGGCCGCGGTCGTCGAGATGTTGAACGTGGACAGCCCGTCGCCGCCGGTGCCACAGGTGTCGAGCAGTCCCGCCGCCCGTGGGCGCACCGCGGTCACCCGGGCGCGCATGGCGCGCGCGAACCCGGTGATCTCATCCACGGTCTCGCCCTTCATGCGCATGGCGGTGACCAGCGACGCGATCTGCGCGGGCGTGGCTTCGCCGTCCATGACGCGCCCCATCACCTCGGTGGCCTGCTCCTCGGTGAGCGCTCCGCCCGAGATGGCCACGCCGATGGCAGCCGCCACGGTGACTTCCGCGCCCGCGGCGATCGCCGTGGGGCCGGCCGGGCGTTCAAGAGATTCGTCGCGCTCGATCTCGCCCGCGAGCTCCAGGAAGTTGCGCACCAGCACCGCGCCCTCGGGGGTCAGGATGGATTCGGGATGGAACTGGACCCCAAAGATCGGCTTGTCCGCGTGCTGCATCGCCATGATCAGGCCGTCGACCGTCTCAGCCGTGACCACCATGCACTCGGGAAGGCTCTCGCGGTCGACGATGAGCGAGTGATAGCGCGTCGCGGTGAACTCGGGAGGCATGCCCGCCATGAGGCCGGTGCCCGTATGCCGCACGGTCGAGGTCTTGCCGTGCACGGCCTCGTCGGCCCGCACCACGTGCCCGCCGAAGACCTCTGCGATGGCCTGATGCCCGAGGCACACCCCCAGCAGCGGGATCCCGGCCTCCGCCGCAGCGGCAATGATCGCCTCGCTGGCGCCCGCGGCGTCCGGCGTCCCCGGACCGGGCGAGATGACGATGCCCTTGGGCGCCATCGCGAGCACCTGTCCCACCGAGACGACGTCGTTGCGCTCCACGCGCACCTTGGCGCCGAGCAGCCCGAGCAGCTGCACCAGGTTGTAGGTGAACGAGTCGTAGTTGTCGATGACGAGGATCACGACGCCACCGCCCCTCCGGCACGCGAGCGCAACCCGGCCGCCAACTCCAGCGCGTGGTGGAGGGCACGGGCCTTGTGTAGCGTCTCCTCGTACTCCTTCTCGGGGTCGGAGTCGGACACGATACCGGCGCCCGACTGCAGGTAGGCGCGGCCGCCCGCCAGCGTGAAGGTGCGGATCGTGATGCACATGTCCATCGCACCGTCGGCGCCGATGTAGCCGACCGTTCCCGCGTAGGGGCCGCGAGCGGAGGGCTCGAGTTCGCTGATGATCTGCATCGCACGGATCTTGGGCGCACCGCTCACGGTGCCCGCGGGGAACGTCGCCCGCAGCGCGTCGAAGGCGTCACAGCCCTTCGCCAGCGTCCCGGTCACGTTGCTAACGATGTGCATGACGTGGCTGTAGTTCTCGACCTCCATGAGCTCGTCGACCCGCACACTGCCGGGGACGCTCACGCGGCCGAGGTCGTTGCGACCCAGGTCCACGAGCATGACGTGCTCCGCCCGCTCCTTCTCGTCCGCGAGGAGGTCGGCGCGCAGACGGCCGTCCTCGAGCGCGGTGGCCCCGCGCGGACGCGTGCCGGCGAGGGGGCGCGTCAGCACGTGGTCGCCCTCGACGCGCACGAGCGGCTCGGGGCTCGAGCCCACCAGCGTCACCTCAGGGGTGCGCAGGTAAAACATGTACGGACTCGGGTTCACGGCCCGCAGGACGCGGTAGAGGTCGAGACCGTCGCCCTCATACGGGGCGGAGAAGCGCTGCGACAAGACGATCTGGAAGCAATCGCCCGCCGCGATGTGTTCCTGTGCGGCCTTCACCGACTCGACGAAGCCTTCGTGCGACGTGTGCGCTTTCAGGGGCACCTCCACGCTCACGCCGACCTCGCCCAGCGGCGCCGAGGGGCATCCTGTGCGCAGCGTGTCGAGCACGGCGTCGATGCGGGTCACCGCCGCGTCGTAGTCCTCGCCGGGATCGGACCCGGTGCGCACCGGCGCGATCACCTGGAGGATGCGGCGGGCGTGGTCGAAGGCCACGACGGTGGAGGTGAACATGAACGTCGCATCGGGGACGTTCAGCTCGTCGTTGGGGTGCCTCGGGATCGAGGCCTCGAAACCGATGGCCGCCTCGTAGCCGACGAAACCGACGGCGCCGCCGATGAATAGCGGCAGGCCGGGCACCCGCGCGACGCTCCCCGCCTTCAGGCGGTCCGCGACGGCCGCGAGCGGGTCCGGGGCGGGCATGCTTCGGTGCGAGGGGCCGTCGGTGATGGTGGCCACGCCCCGGCTCACGGTCACGACGCGGTCGGCGCCGATGCCGAGGAAGCTGTACCGCCCGAGCCGCTCGCCTCCGACGACGCTCTCGAGCAGGAACGCGTACGGTGCGCCTTCGGCCAGCGCCAGGAACGCCGATATCGGCGTGGCCAGGTCCGCGTAGACCTCGCGTGCGACCGGCACGATGTCGTGCGTCGCGGCGAGCCGGATGAACTCTTCTTTGTCGGGCAGCAGCATGGTCTTCTCGTTCTCTCTCATCGGTACCGAGCGTTCTCGGCGCGCGCCCCGGGCTTCCCGTGTCTCCGGCACACAGCCTCCGGAAAACAAAAAGACCCCTCGTCCTCAAGGGACGAGAGACCTCTCTCGCGGTACCACCCTTGTTGACCCGACACGTTCGGCGGGCCCACTTTGTGTCCGAGATACGGGAGTCACGTTCGTCTCCGATATCCGGTCCCTTGTATCGGTGGGAGTCCGCCGGAACTAGTAAGCCTAAAGATCGGCTGTTGCTCCGGAGCCTCGGGGGACCATTCTCGCCGATCGCTCACGCCGGTTTTCCACCAACCACCGGCTCTCTGGGCTTCACGATCGGGGTACTCTTCCCCGTCACAGGCGCACGCTTGATTCGATTGAGTGGGAGGATACACGCCTCGGGGCGGCGGGCGCAAGAGGCATGCGCACGAGCGGGTCCGCGGCCTCCCTTATGCCTCCGGGTGCCGCGAGCGGAACAGCAGGTACGAGTACGTGTACGTGATCGCGAGGATCGCGAACATCGAGCCCAGCATGATGATGAAGTTCGCGGGAGGCGGCAGGAAAGCGCACACGACCGTGATCGCGCCCGCGACGACGAACAGATACCCCCCGAGCCGGTTGGTCTTGCGCCAGACGACCTCGTCGGCGAGCGTCCAGCTGACCCGCACCCCGAAGGTCCAGTTCTGCTTCACGGTGGTCATGTAGTTTCCCAAGACCGCGAACAGCAGTCCGACCGAGATCAACACCACCTTCGACACGTCGAACCCGGCGTTGTACGCCGCGATCAGGGTCGCCGCGTAGACGACAGCCTGCATGGCCACGATCGCGTCGATCAGGATGTTGTACGCGTGGAACGACAGCTTGAGGCTGCGTCGCTTAGGGTCGAAGAACGGCACGACGATCAGCAGCGCGTACAGTCCCAGCGCCATCAGCGGCTCGAAGAAGACGCTCCCGAACGACTTCACCGACCACGCGTCGGCTGCACCGCTCGGGCCCCAGTGGGTGGGGATCGGGCTCGGCATCGACGGGTAGAGCACCGCGCCGGCAACGAACATCGCGGCGATGATCACCAGCGGCAGCTTCGTGTAGTCGCGCAGACGCGGGGGCGCGGGCAGTTCGTCGGGCTGCGGCGCAGCCGCGGTGTCCACGCGGGCATCACGGTCACTCATCGTCGCGCTCCTCCTCCTCGGCGGGGCCGAACAACTCCATCACGACGGCCATAGCGTCCTGGAACACGGTGGTGTCGAGCGAGTACACGATCTCCTGTCCTCGTCTCTCGGCGAACACTAGGCCGGCGGACTTCAGCGTCGAGAGGTGGTGGGAGACGGACGGCTTGCTCATCGCGAAGTTGTCCGCGATCGCGCCGGCGGTGAGGTCGCCTTGCTTGAGCAGGCGAAGGATCTCGCGTCTGGTGGGGTCCGACAGCGCTTTGAACACGTCCGGCACGACGCACCTCCTTAGATGCTTAGGTATGTGTCTAAGTATACGAGCGCGCAGGGACGCGGTCAACGGGCGCGGGGCTCTCCCCCTACTTGGCGCGGCCTGCCAGCTCGGCCGCGAGGTCGCCGGGCTCGACACCCTCGCGGACCATCACGACGAGCAGGTGGTAGAGCAGGTCGGCGATCTCGTATCGCGTCTGGTCGTGGTCGCCGTCGCGGGCCGCGATGATGACCTCGCCCGCCTCCTCGGCGATCTTCTTGAGCAGCTTGTCCTGCGGGCCGGTGAGCAGCTTCACGGTGTAGCTGCCCTCGGGCTGCTCGTCGCGACGCTGCTCGAGGACCGCGTAGAGGTCCTCGATGACCGTGCCCAGCGAGGGCCACGCGACCGGTGTTGCCTCGGCGTCAGTCATGGTCGTCCACCCTCCTGCGCCGCGCCCTCGGGCACGGCCTCGATCCTGCGGTAGAAGCACGTGCGCTCGCCGGTGTGGCAGGCTCCGGGACCCTGCTGGTCGACAAGCAGGAGCAGGGCGTCGGCGTCGCAGTCGTAGCGGACGTCGACCACGTCCTGGACCGCTCCCGACGTCTCGCCCTTCATCCAGTAGGAAGACCGGCTGCGGCTCCAGTACCAGGCTCGGCCCTCGTCGAGCGTGCGGCGCAGCGCCTCACGATCCATCCACGCGAGCATGAGCACCTCGCCGGTGTCGTGCTGCTGGGCGATCGCGGGGATGAGTCCGTCGGCGTTCCAGGCGAGATCCTCGATCGCCAAGTCATCGCGTTCGCGGTCCACGGCCCTCACTCCTTCTACGTCAGCGGCGCGGGGCGCGCGGGGTCGTCGGGAACGTCGACGAGGCGCACGGGGATGCCCGCGGCCGCCATCGCGCGCTTGATGTCGCGCACCCTGAAGGTGCCGTAGTGCAGGGTCGACGCAGCCAGGACCGCGTCGGCGTCCGCCTCGATGACCACCTCGGCGAAGTCGTCGAGCTTGCCCGCGCCCCCGCTGGCGATGACCGGGATGCCCACCGCGGTGGTGATCGCGCGCGTGAGCGGGATGTCGTAGCCGTCGTTGGTGCCGTCGCGGTCCATGCTCGTGAGCAGGATCTCGCCGGCACCCAGGCGCTCCGCGTGGGCCGCCCACTCGACCGCGTCCATGCCCGTGTTGGTGCGCCCGCCCGAGACGAAGACCTCCCAGCGGTCCCGTCCGCCCGCCACGCGCCGGGCGTCGATCGCCACGACGATGCATTGCGAGCCGTAGATCCGGCTGGTGGTGGTGATAAGCGAGGGGTCGGCCACGGCCGCCGAGTTGAGCGAGATCTTGTCGCAGCCGGCCTTGAGCATCGCGCGGATGTCGTCGGCCGAGCGCATCCCGCCACCGACCGTGTACGGGATGAACACCTCCTCCGCCGTGCGGGCGGCGACCTCGAGCATCACGGGGCGCTCCTCGTGCGTCGCGGTGATGTCGAGGAACACGAGCTCGTCGGCCCCCTCGGCGTCGTAGAAGCGCGCGAGCTCGACCGGGTCGCCGGCGTCGCGCAGGTTCACGAAGTTGACGCCCTTGACCACACGGCCCTCGTGGACGTCGAGGCAGGGTATGATGCGCTTCATCAGCACCGGATCAGGCCCCCCGCGCGTTTCCGACGGCGATGGCCTCGGCGAGGTCGAGGGTGCCCTCGTAGAGCGCGCGCCCGGCGATCACGCCCTCGATGCCCGGGATGCCCAGCAGGGCGCGGATGTCCTCGATCGTCGAGACACCTCCGGATGCGATGACCGCGATGTCGGTGGAGTCGACGAGCCCCCGGTAGGCGACGAGGTTGGGGCCCGTCTGCATTCCGTCAAGCGCGATGTCGGTGTAGACGAGACGGTGCACGCCCAGTGTCGCGAGCTTGGCGACGACGTCCGCGACCCTGCGCGTCGTGCCCTGCTTCCAGCCTTCGATCGCGACCAGGCCGTCGCGCGCGTCGATCCCCGCGACGATCCCCGGGAAGCGCTCGCAGGCGGCGGCGACCAGGTCCGGGTCGCTCACGAGCGCAGTGCCGAGCACCGTGCGCGCGACGCCGGCATCGTAGAGCCGCTCGAGTGTCTCGAGGCTGCGGATGCCGCCGCCGACCTGCACGGGCACCTCCACGGCACGGGCGATGGCCTCGACCGTGGCGATGTTGGTCGGCTCGCCGGTTACCGCCCCGTCGAGATCCACGACGTGGATGATCTCCGCCCCCGCGGCGATCCAGCGCTTCGCCTGGTCCAGGGGGTCGGCGTTGTACATCGTGACCTCGTCGAAGCTGCCCTGACGCAGACGCACCACGTGCCCTCCGAGGATGTCGATGGCGGGGATGATCTGCATCTAGAGCGACGCCTCCTCGACGATCGTGGTGAAGTTGCGGAGCAGGGCGAGTCCCGTGTCAGAGGACTTCTCGGGGTGGAACTGCACTCCGTACACCGCGCCCGACTGCACCGCGGCCGCGAACGGGACGCCGTACTCCGTGCGGCCGATCAACGCCGACGGGTCGGACGGCACGAGGTGGTAGCTGTGCACGAAGTAGAAGGCGCTGCCCTCGTCGATGCCCTCGAACAGGGCGCTGCGGCGCGGGAAGTCCACGGTGTTCCACCCGATGTGCGGGATCTTCACGCCACCGGGAAGCCGCTCGCACACGCCCGGCACGAACCCGAGGCCAGCCCACTCGCCGTCCTCCAGGCCCACGGACGCGAGCAACTGCATGCCCAGGCAGATGCCGAGCAGCGGTACGCCGGCGGCGACCCGCCCGGCCAGCACGTCGCGCATGCCGGACGCCTCCAGGTTCGCGGCGGCGTCCCGGAACGCCCCCACCCCCGGCAGGACGATCCCGCTCGCGGCTGCGACGACCGCGGGGTCGTCGGTGATCGAGACGCAGCCGACTCCGGCCGCCGCGAAGCCCTTCTCCACGCTGCGGAGATTGCCCATGCGGTAGTCGACGATGACGATCGCCGGTGAGTGCGCGTCGGTCACAGCACGCCCTTCGTGGAGGGCACGCCGCTCACGCGCGGGTCGAACTCCACGGCCTCGCGCAGCGCGCGCGCGAATGCCTTGAACGCGGCCTCGATGATGTGGTGCGCGTTCTCGCCGGCGACCTCGTGCAGGTGCACCGTCATGCCGGCGTTGGTCGCCAAGGAACCCAGGAACTCGCGCGCCAGCGTGGTGTCGAAGGTACCGATCAGCTCGATCGGCACGGGGACCTCGTACGTGAGCGACCCGCGACCCGAGATGTCGACGGCCGCGAGCACGAGCGCCTCATCGAGAGGGACGGCCGCCGAGCCGAATCTCCGGATGCCCGTCTTGTCGCCGAGCGCATCGGCGATCGCGCGGCCCATGCAGATGCCGACGTCCTCGACGGTGTGGTGGGAGTCGACCTCGAGGTCACCTTGAGCCTCGACCGTAAGGTCGAGTAGCGCGTGACGTCCCAGTGCGTCGAGCATGTGGTCGAAGAACGGCACGCCGGTGGAGACACGGACGGCGCCGGTCCCGTCCAGGTCGAGTTCGACGACCACGGCCGTCTCGCCGGTGGTCCGCTCGATGCGGGCGATGCGTGTCATGGCTTGCGGCCCTTCTTCTCGCCGCCGCGGCCGGTCCCGGCCTCGGCGATCACGGCGGGGCGCTCGGTGGCCCCGGTGGTCCCGAACATGTCGCTCTCCCGCCGAACGGCCATCAGTTCCTTCATGGCCGCCAGGAAGCGGCGGTTGTCCTCGGCGGACCCGACGCTGACGCGCAGGCAGTCGTCGAGACCGGGTTCGCGCGACAGGTCGCGCACGAGCACGCCGTAGGAGTGCAGAAGGTCCCGCCACACGGCGCTGGCCCGCTCCACCTTGAAGAGCACGAAGTTGGCCTCGCTCCCGAAGGCGTGCACGCCCGGCAGCTGTCCCAGCCCGTGTTCGAGGACGTCGCGCTGGCGCAGCAGCTCCTGGATCTGGCTCTCGAACACGACGCGCTCGCGGAAGACCATGCCGGCGACCCACTGGCTGAACCGGTCGACCGAGTAGGGCTGCCGCACCTTGGCCAGCTCGGTGACGACCTCCTCGGACGCGAGCAGGTAGCCCACGCGCAGCCCCGCCAGGGAGAACGCCTTCGAAAAGGTACGCAGCACGACGAGGTTGGGGTGGCGCGCCATGTGCGGGCGCATGGTGTGACGCGAGAACTCGAAGTACGCCTCGTCGACCAGCACGAGCGCGTCGGTGGAATCGAGCAGGTCGATCAGGAACGTCTCGGGCTGAAGATTGCCGGTCGGGTTGTTCGGGTGCGCGACCATGACGATGTCGATGTCGCCCTGCTTCAGGCGCGAGAACACCGCCTTCTCGTCGATCGAGAAGTCCTTGGCCCGCCGCGGGATCTCGACGACCTCGGTCCCGGTCATGCGCGCGTCGAGCCCGTACATAGCGAACGTCGGCGGGAAGGTCAGCAGCTTGCGGCCCGGGCCGCCCCACGCGAGCATCAGGTCGAAGATCAGCTCGTCGCCGCCGTTCCCCACGAGCACGTTGCCGGCGTCCAGACCGTTGGCGGCCGCGATGTCGGTCCGCAGCGCACCGGCCATCGGGTCCGGGTACCGGTTGAACGCGAACTGGGGCAGCCGTGAGGCGATCGTGGCGATCACCTCGTGCGGCAGGTTCAGCGGGTTCTCGTTGGCGGACAGGTTGGTCTCGACCTTCGGCTCCTTGGCCTCGTAGGGCACGAGGTCGGCGAGCTCCGGGCGAGGCGGGCGCAGTCTCGACATGTCAGCAGTCCTCGCCGTCGGAGTCGTCGTCCACTGAGATCTCGAGGCGCAGCGCCACCGCGTCGGCATGAGCCGACAGACCCTCTGCGGACGCGATCGTCATCACGGTGGGGCCGTCGGCCTCGAGCGCCTCGCGCGAATACGAGATGACCGAGGACTTCTTCATGAAATCGTCCACGGACAGGGGGCTCGAGAAGCGCGCCGTCCCGCCCGTGGGCAGGACGTGGTTCGGCCCGGCGACGTAGTCCCCCACCGACTCGGGCGTCCAGGGCCCCAGGAAGATCGCGCCGGCGTTGCGGATCGAGCCGAGGAGTTCCAGCGGATCGGCCATCAGCACCTCGAGGTGCTCGGGGGCGATGCTGTTGGCGATGTCGAGCGCGGAGTGCACGTCGGGCACAACGAAGATGCGGCCGTTGTCCTCCAGGCTGCGACGGATGACGTCCGCGCGCGGGGCGTCCTCGAGCAACACCTCGAGCGCCTCCTCGACCTCGTCGGGAAGCGTGGGGTCGGTCGTCACGAGGAAGGCCGAGGCGTTCGGGTCGTGCTCCGCCTGCGCCATCAGGTCGATGGCGATGAACGACGGCTCCGCGGTCTCGTCGGCCAGGATCAGCACCTCGGAGGGGCCTGCGAGCATGTCGATGCCGACCTCGCCGAGCACAAGCTTCTTGGCGGCCGTCACGTACGCGTTGCCGGGACCTGTGATCTTGTCGACGCGCGGGATGGATGCGGTGCCGTACGCCAGGGCGGCGATCGCCTGCGCGCCGCCGACCTTGTAGATCTCGGAGATCCCGGCTTCGGCGGCAGCGGCGAGCGTGTACGGGTTCACCGTGCCATCGGCGCTGGGCGGGACGACCATCGCGATCTCCTCGACCCCGGCGACCACCGCGGGGATCGCATTCATGAGCACGCTCGACGGATAGCAGGCGCGCCCGCCGGGCACGTAGATGCCCACCCTGCGGATCGCAGTCACCTTCTGACCCACCATGACGCCGTCCTCGCGCACCGAGAACCAGGACTGCGGCACCTGGCGCTCGTGGTACTCCTCGATGGAGGCGGCAGCGAGCCTGATCGCGTCACCGAACTCCTCGCTCACGGTGGCGACTGCCGCCTCGATCTCGGCCGTCGTCACGCGCAGCGCCGGGACGTCGACGTGGTCGAACTGCTGCGTGTAGTCGCGGAGCGCCTCGTCACCGCGCAGCCGGACGTCATCGACGATACGGGCAGCGACGGAGAGCACCTCCGAATCGACACCTCCGCTGCGGGAGAACACGTCGTCGGTCAGCGGCACGCCACGCTTGACCTCGATGCGGCGCATGATCATGGCTGCTCCACCTCTCCAGCCGCGCGCGCGAGGCGCCCGGCCATGTCCATCACCCGTTGTGAGTCGATGCGCACCGCCACCGGGTTGGCGACGAAGCGCGCGCTCGACGACAGTACCTCGTCGACGATCCTCAGGTGATTGTCGCGCAACGTCGTCCCCGTCGCGGTGATGTCGACCACCTGGTCGGCCAGCCCGATCAGCGGCGCCAGCTCGATGTTGCCGTGAAGCTTCACGATCTCGACCTGCACGCCGCGGTCCGCGAAGTACGCCTCGGTGATGCGGGGGTACTTCGTCGCGACCCGGATGACGCCGAGCCGACGGTACGAGTCCGCGATCGACGCTCCGGCGTCCTCGCGTTCTGCGACGACGAAGCGGCACGCTCCGAACCGCAGGTCGGCCAGCTCTGCCACGTCGAGCGCGGCCTCGGCGAGCACGTCGGCTCCGGCGATCGCCACATCCGCTGCACCGTACGCCACGTAGGACGGGATGTCGGTCGGCTTGCCGATAATGAAGCGGATCTCGGCCGTGTCGACGATGAGCAGGCGGCCCGGGTCTGCCAGCGCGCCGATCTCGATGCCGGCCGCGCGCAGGACGCGCAGTGAGCCCTCGAACAGCGAGCCCTTCGGGATCGCCATTCTGAGGCGCTCGGCGCTCATCGCGCATCGCCTCCCGCCGGCGGAGCGGGCACGGGATCGAGCACGAGCGTGCGTCCGTCTGCCGCCCGTGCGACTCCCTCGCCGGCGAGCACGCGCCACGCGGCGCCGGCGGCACCGGCCTCGGCACGCAAACCGGCGTCGTCGCGCGCACCGGTCATCCGGACGGTCCAGCCCGCGCCGCGCAGGGCGGCCGCGGTGCGCGCGACCTGCAGGTCCTCGCCGCCCACGACGGCGTCAAGTCCCTCAACGGGTATGGTCACGCCCTGCGCCGCCAGCGCGATCAGGATGCGCTCCAGGGAGAGCGCGAACCCGGCTGCCGGCATGGGAGCGCCGAAGGCCGCGAGCACGTCGTCGTAGCGGCCACCGCCGCCGAGGGGAAGCCCCAGTCCCGGCGCGTACGCCTCGACGATCAGGCCCGTGTAGTAGTCGAACGAACGCAGGATCCCGAAGTCGACGCGCACGCGACCGGCGAGGCCGGCGGCCTCGAGCAGCTCCCACGCGGCCTCCAGCGCATCGAGCGAGCCCGCGCAGCCCACGGCGTCCGCGACGCGCCGGCACTCGCCGATCGCCTCGCGCCCTCCGCCGATGCGCACGACGCGCTGCAGCGCTTCTCCGACCGCCGGATCGACGTCCTCCGCCGACGCCAGACGGTCGAACGCGACCAGGTTGCGTGCGTGCGCGGCGGCGAGCAGCTCGGTCGACCACGCCTCCCCCGCCGCCGCAGTCTCGATCACAGCGCGCAGAACGGCCACCGTGCCGATGCCGACCGTGAAATCGCGCAGCCCGACCGCGGCGAGCACGTCACAGAGCACGCAGACCACCTCCGCGTCGGAGGCGGGGCCGTTGGCGCCGAGCAACTCGACGCCGACCTGGGTGAACTGGCGGGCCTCGCCACGCAGCGACGCCTGCTCGCGGTAGACGTCCGCGACATAGCACACGCGGTGCGGTGCGGGTTCGCCGCTCAACCGGGACGCGGCGAGCCGGGCGATCGGCAGCGTCATCTCGGGCCGCAGCGCGAGCAGCGAGCCGTCGAGGTCGACCATCCGGAACGCGGTGCCCTCGAGCGAAGCGCCCGCCGCGGCCTCCAGCGTCAGGTACTCCTCCACCGCCGGGGTCTCGACGAAGCGGAAGCCGTAGCCGGCGAAGACCGAGGACACGGCGGCCGTCACGGCGCGTCGCTCCGCCGCCTCCTCGAACAGGACATCTCGAAACCCTCGTGGTGTGACGGGCCTCATCGTGGCGGAGTCTCCTTCTCGGTGCCCGGAACGGGCGGCCGGTTCCTTGGTCGGTACTTTAGCACAGTAGCGTACTGTATTGCTAAAGTACCATGCCCGACGTGCGCCGACAATCCCCTAGCGTTCGTGCACCGCGTCGGTCCCGAACACCTCGCGCAGCTCCGCGTGCAGACGGTGCGACGTCTTGTCCACGCTGTAGGTCCCGGTCGGCAACGCATAGGTCTTCGTCCCGCCCGGACCCGTGACCTCGACCTGCACGCTGTCGGGGCCGGGATAGCGGGGAACGAGCTCCTTGAACCAATCGAGCACCGCAGGGTCGTTGAAGCGCCCTCCCGGGTCGCGGATCACCAGCATCCCAGGCGGCCGGGAGAAGTCGCCGGTGGCCGCCAGCGGCATCACGTCGATGACCTGAAGCTTCGTTCCGCGATCGGTGACCTCGACCTTCGCGCGGATCCGCAGCACGGCGTCCTCCACGAACAGCGGCTCGAACCGCGTGTACACGTTGCCGAACAGCCGGCCCTCGCGGAAGCCGTCGAGGTCCTCGAGGATGAAGTCGATCATCTGCTTGCCGTTGCGGGTGAGCACCCGGTCCACCTTCGTGAGGATCCCGGCGAACCATCCCGAGCGGCCGTCGACCATGCCCTCATCGTCACCGAGCGAAATCGTCCGCGCCTCCTCGATGATGTGGGCGATCTCGCGCAACGGGTGGTCGGAGACGTAGATGCCGAGCATGTCCTTCTCGAAGGCGAGCTTCATCGCCTTCTCCCACTCGTCGCCGTCGGGCGCCGGGACCGCGTGCTCGAACCCGTGCTCGGCCGCCCCGTCGAGGTCGAAGAGGTTGATCTGACCGCTGTCGCGGTCCTTCGCGCGCTTGGTGGCAAGGTCGATCGCGTCGTCCATCATGCGCATCAGGTGCTTGCGCGTGTAGCCGGTCGAATCGAACGCTCCGGCCTTGATGAGCGCCTCGATGGTGCGCTTGTTGAGGACCTTTGGGTCGACGCGAAGGCAGAAGTCCTGCAGCGAGGTGAACGGCCCGTTCGCGTGTCGCTCCTCCATGATCGCGCCGACGACTCCCGCGCCCACGTTGCGTACGCCCGCGAGCCCGAAGCGGATGCCCTCGGGCACGGCGGTGAAGTCGGCTCCCGAGGAGTTCACGTCCGGCGGCAGCACGGCGATCCCGCTGCGCTTGGCCGCGGCGACGTACTTCACGACGTTCTCGGTCTTGCCGGAGAAGCTCGACAGCACCGCCGCCATGAACTCCTTGGGATAGTGCGCCTTGAGGTACGCGGTCTGGTACGAGATGAGCGCGTAGGCAGCGGCGTGCGACTTGTTAAAGGCGTACTGGGCGAACTTCTCGATGTCGTCCCACAGGCCCTCGACCATGCGCTTGTCGTACTCGTTGGCGACTGCGCCGTCGATGAAGTCCCGCTTCAGCGGGGCCATCACGTCGAGCATCTTCTTGCCCATCGCCTTGCGCAGCTTCTCCGCCTTGGCGGCCGGGAAGCCCGACATCACCATCGCGATGCGCATGACCTGCTCCTGGTACACGATCGCGCCGTAGGTCTCCTCGAGGATCGGCCTCAGGCGGTCGTCGTAGTAGGTGATCTTGGTGCGGCCGTGCTTTCTCGCCACGAAGTCCGGGATCGAGTCCATCGGACCCGGACGGTAGAGAGCGACCACGGCGACGATGTCGGCGAAGACCGTGGGCTTGAGCGCCTTGAGCACGCCGCGCATCCCCGGCGACTCCACCTGGAACACGCCGTCGACATCAGCCCTCTGGTAGAGCTTGAAGGCTTTCGCGTCGTTGGTCGGCAGCGTGTCGAGGTCGATCTCCACGCCGTGGTTCTCCTTGATGGCCGCGAGGGCCTTGGCGAGCACCGTGAGCGTGCGCAATCCCAGGAAGTCCATCTTGAGAAGGCCGAGGTCCGCCACGAGCGTGCC
>DATCIA010000107.1:0-6499 GCA_036508075.1 Coriobacteriia bacterium | reverse complement strand
CGACCCGCGACCAGATCGACCTGCCGGTTCGCGAGCAGCTCATCGTCGAGCTCTACTCCAAGTAACCGGTGTTCGTAGGTATCCCGCCAAGGAGGCTAGGTAGATGACAGAGTTCATGAGGCCGTCTGTCTCGGTCGTGCCCATCGACACGCGTACCGCTCGCTATGTCGTGGAGCCGCTCGAGCGCGGTTTCGGCTACACCCTCGGCAACTGCATGCGCCGGGTGCTGCTCTCATCGCTCCAGGGTGCGGCTGCGACGTCGATCCGTATCGAGGGCGTCCATCACGAGTTCACCGCGATCAAGGGCGTCCGCGAGGACGTTACCGACGTCGTGCTGAACGTGAAGCAGCTGGTGTTCCGCGCCAATGGAACCGGCGATGACGCCGTCGCGACGCTTTCGGTCACGGGTCCCAAGACCGTGACGGGCGCCGATCTCGCCATCCCGTCGGAGTTCGAGCTGGTCAACCCCGAGGCCGTCATCGCGACGCTCGACAAGGGTGCCAAGCTCGAGATGTCGATGCGCATCGAAGTGGGCCGCGGCTACGTGTCCGCCGACCGCAACAAGCGCAGCGACGACCCGCTGGGCGTTATCACGGTCGATTCGCTGTTCAGCCCGGTCGTGCGTTGCACGTACCTGGTCGAGAACACCCGCGTGGGGCAGCGCACCGACTACGACAAGCTCACCGTCGAGCTCGAGACGAACGGAGCGGTCGATCCGGCCGACGCCGTCGCCCGCTCAGCCAAGATCATCAACGATCATATGATGCTCTTCGAGGACCAGTCCGATGCGGAACTCGACGTCACCTTCGTCGACAAGCCCGACCTCGGCACCGGCCCGCTCGACACGCCCATCGAGGACCTCGACCTCACGGTCCGCTCGTTCAACTGCCTGAAGCGCCAGGGTGTCAACACCATTGGCCAGCTGGCGGAGTGCACCGAGGCCGATCTTCTCAACATCCGTAACTTTGGCGCCAAGTCCATCGAAGAAGTGAAAGACAAGCTTCAGCAGATGGGCCTGGGGCTCAAGGGCTAGAGGGAGACTCAAAGCACATGCGACACCTGAAGAAGGGCCGCCAGATCGGCGCCAATGCCGCTCACGGCAAGGCGATCCTGCGTAGCCTCGCTCTCGCGCTGCTCACGCACGAGCGCATCAAGACCACCGAGATGCGCGCCAAGGAGGTCCGCGGCCTCGTGGACCGGATCATCACGTGGGGCAAGCGCGGCGACGTGCACTCCCGCAGGCTGATCATCGCGGCGCTCGGCGGCGAGAAGAAGCTCATCAACCCCGCAACGGGCAAGCAGGACCTTGAGGTCTCCTACCGCGTGATCCACGACATCGCACCGCGTTTCGCCGAGCGTGAGGGCGGCTACACCCGCATCCTCAAGCTCGGGCCCCGCAAGGGCGACAACGCGTCGATGGTCATCATGGAGCTCGTGGACTAGGACGCCTTGCGAGCGGCGGGTCACCCGATCCGCTGTCGGTTCGGTACTATCTCGGGAGGGCCGCGCTCACTGCGCCGGCCCTCCCGCTGCATGAGAGGACCCGCCCCGCCCGTGATCAGCTTCGAGTCAGTCAGCTTCCGCTACCGCGGCGATGCGCCGCTCGCGCTCGAGGGCGTCTCCCTGACGCTCCGGCAGGGCGAGCTCGTCGCCGTCGTCGGCGCCAACGGCAGCGGCAAGTCGACGCTCGCGCGGCTGTGCGACGGACTGCTCGTGCCGACCGACGGACGGGTGGTCGTCGACGGGCTCGACACCGCGGACCCCGCCTCCCTGTGGGACGTGCGGTCGACGGTCGGCATGGTGTTCCAGGACCCCGACGACCAGATCGTCGGCACCGTGGTCGAGGAGGACTGCGCCTTCGGGCCCGAGAACCTCGGGCTGCCGGGAGCCGAGATCCGCCAGCGGGTCGATCAGGCCCTGGGGGCGGTCGGCCTCGACGGTCTGCAGCGCAGGGAACCGCACCTGCTTTCTGAGGGCCAGAAGCAACGGCTCGCCGTGGCCGGGGCGCTGGCGATGCGCCCGCGCTACCTTGTGTTCGACGAGCCGACCGCGATGCTCGATCCCGCGGGCCGACGTTCCGTGCTCGAGATCACCGAGCGACTTGCCCACGCCGAGGGGCACGGCGTGCTCGTCGTCTCCCACGACACGGCGGGGGTGTCGCGCGCCGACCGGGTGGTCGGGATCGTGGCGGGCCGGATCGTGTTCGACGGGCCGCCGGAGGGGCTGCTCGGCGACCCCGCGCTGCTGGCGCGCGTCGGCCTCTCGCTCCCGCCGGCGGCGAGGCTCGCCGCGGCGCTGCGCGACCGCGGCATCGACGTACCCGTGGCCGCGGCCGATGCCGAGAGCGTGGTGACCGCGCTGTGGCGCTGACGCTGACACAGGTCGCCTGCGAATACGCCGCAGGCACGTCGCTCGCTTCCGTCGCGCTCAGCGACGTCTCGCTCACCCTCGAGGTGGGGCAGCTCGTCGTCGTGCTCGGCTCGACCGGCGCCGGTAAGACCACCCTCCTGCGTGCCGCCGCGGGCCTCCTCGCGCTGTCGCGCGGAACGGTCGACGTCGACGGGCGCCCCGCATCCGGGGCGAGGGCGCGCCGGGGGGCGGTGGGTCTCGTCTTCCAGCGCCCCGAGGCGCAGTTCTTCTCGCTGACTGTCGAGGAGGACTGCGCGTTCGGTCCGCGCAACCTCGGTCGGCGGCCGGCCGACGCGCTCGATGACGCCCGCGGCGCACTCGCGGCCGTCGGGCTCGATCCGGATGTCTTCGGTCCCCGAGAGCCATGGTCGCTGTCCGGCGGCGAGGCACGCCGCGCCGCACTCGCCGGGGTGCTCGCGATGCGCCCGCGCTACCTGCTGCTCGACGAGCCGACCGCGGGTCTGGACGCCGCCGGGCGCGATGCTGTGTGCGCGGCCGTCGAACGCGCCCGCGCGGACGCCGGCGTGCTGGTGGTCACTCACGACGCCGACGTGTTCCTTGGCGGCGCCGACCGCGTGCTGGTCCTGCGGGACGGGCGCACCGCGTTCTCCGGCGACGTGCCCGCGTTGCTCGATGCGCTGCCCGCCCTCGCGGAGGCGGGGGATGTGGACCCGCCCGAGATCCCGCGTGCGCTGATGCTCGCGCGCCGCCGGGGCTTCGCACCCGGGGGGGCGCTCACGCTCGATGTCGAAGCGGCCGCGGACACTCTCGTCGCCGCCCGGCGCGCCGCGGCGGGGGGTGCGCGGTGAAGCGCATCACGGGGATCGGGCAGTACGTGCCCGCGGACTCACCCGTCCACCGCCTGGACGCTGCCGCGAAGATCGGTGTCGTCGCGGCCTTCACCGTCTCGCTGTTCATGCTGGACGGGAGTCAGCTGTCAGGGTTCGTCGGGCTGGCGCTGCTCGCCGCCGCCGTCGTCACCGCGACGGCGATCTCGCGCGTGCCGGTGCGCGCGGTCGTCCGCGGTCTGAAGGCGGTCGCCGTCATCATGGCGCTCACGATCGTCGCGAACGCGCTGCGGTGGCAGCCGGCCGACGCGCTCGCGCGTCTCGGGCCCCTCGCGGTCGACGGCGCGGGGCTGCGCACCGGCGTCTTCTTCGCGATGCGTATCATGCTGCTGGTGACGGGTACCTCACTGCTGACCCTCACCACGAGTCCCGTGCAGCTGGCGGGAGGCATCGAGCGGGTCCTGGCTCCGCTGAAGCTCGTGCGGGTGCCGGTGGGGGACCTTGCGATGACGCTGACGATCGCCCTGAGATTCATACCGACCACTGCCGAGGAGGCCGAGCGGATCATGACCGCCCAGCAGGCGCGCGGCGCCTCGTTCGACGCGGGCGGTCCGATCGCACGGGCGCGCGCCTACGCCCCGGTCCTCGTGCCGCTGTTCTTCCAGCTCTTCCGCCGGGCTGACGCGCTGGCGACGGCGATGGAGGCGCGCTGCTACCGGGGCAGCGAGGGGCGGACGCGTCTGGTCGATTCGCGCATGCGGCCCGTTGACTGGGTGACGATGCTCGTCGCTAGCACACTCCTGATCGCGACCGGGTGGCTGTTGTGACGGTCCCCGGCGCCTTCGCCCTGATGGTCTCCTACGACGGCGCCGCTTTCCATGGCTTCGCGCGGCAGCCGGGGCTGGCCACGGTGCAGGGTTCGCTGGAGTCGGCGCTGAGTATCGTGACCGGTCGCCCGATCGAGATCGTGGGCGCGGGCCGTACCGACGCGGGTGTCCACGGTCTTGGACAGGTTGTGAGCTTCCCGTCAGCTCCCGGCGACCCCGCTCCCGCGTACCTCAAGCGGGCGGTGAGCGCGCTCGCCGGTCCCGAGATCGTAGTGACCAGCGTCACCTGCGCCCCTCGGGGATTCTCGGCGCGGCACGACGCGGTCGAGCGTGAGTACCGATACCTGCTCGTTCCCGGCCCCACGCCTCCGCTCGCCCTGCGCGACCGGGCCTGGTGGACGAAGAAGACCCTCGACCTGCACGCGATGCGTGAGGCCGCCGCCCACTTGGTTGGGGAGCACGACTTCCGCTCGTTCTGCGTGGGGCCGAGCGCGGAGGGCCGCAAGACCGTACGCACTCTGGGGACGATCGACATCCGGCCGGGGCTCGAGCTCGGTGAGCACTGCGTGGTCGTCCGGATCACGGGCCGCAGCTTCCTCCACTCCATGGTGCGGATAATCGTCGGTTCGCTGGTGGAGGTCGGCGCGGGCAAGCGCGACACGGAGTGGATCGCCGCGGCGCTGGCGGCGCAACACCGCGGCGCCGCCGGGATCACGGCGCCGCCGCACGGGCTGACGTTGTGGCACGTGACCTATCCGGAGGACTGCTGGCTGTAGCCGGCGCCCCCCAAGCGATGGACACGCCCGGAAGCGTTTGTTTCGTTGACGAGCGCACTCTCGCGTGGCAGACTGTGAGGGTTCGTTCCGCCGAGCCCCGTAAACTCATGGAACGCACCTATCGCGAATCACGCGCAGTGTTGAGGAGAACGAGTGAAGACGTACCACGCCAAGGTCGGTGAAGTCGAGCGCGAATGGTTGCTGGTCGACGCCACCGATGTGACGCTCGGCCGGCTCGCGAGCGAGGTCGCCCAGATCCTGAAGGGCAAGCGCAAGCCGCAGTACACCCCGCACGTGGATGTCGGTGACTTCGTGATCGTCGTGAACGCTTCGAAGATCCGCGTCACCGGCAAGAAGCTCGACGACAAGAAGTACTTCCGCCACACCGGGTTCCCCGGAGGCCTCAAGGAGATCTCCCTGGGCGACCAGCTGGCGAAGCATCCGGAGCGCGTGATCGAGCACGCCGTCAAGGGCATGCTGCCGAAGAACACGCTCGGTCGGGCCATGGGCATGAAGCTCAAGGTCTACGCCGGCCCGGAGCACAAGAACCAGGCCCAGAAGCCCCGTCAGATCACACTGGAGGGTTAGCTCTATGACTGATAAGGCTGTCTATCAGGGTACCGGCCGCCGCAAGACCTCGGTCGCGCGCGTGCGCCTCATGCCCGGCACTGGGATCGTCACCGTCAACGGACGCGACGCCGCCGCGTACTTCGGCCGCGCCGTGCTCATGACGCTCGTCGACGCCCCCTTCAAGGCGACCGAAACCGTCGGCAAGTTCGACGTCATCGCCAAGCTCCATGGCGGTGGCCTCTCGGGCCAGGCCGGCGCTCTGCGCCACGGCATCGCCCGTGCGCTTCTGGAGGCCGGCGACGACTACCGCGCCGAGCTCAAGAAGGAAGGCCTGCTGCGCCGCGACCCGCGTATGGTCGAGCGCAAGAAGTACGGCCTGAAGAAGGCCCGCAAGCGCCCGCAGTTCAGCAAGCGCTAGCCGGTCGAACGACCCCGCACTTCAAAGACCCGCCGCCTTCGCACCATGAGAGCGGCGGGTCTTTCGCGCGCAGGCGGTATCATCCGAGGCGGGGGACGACACGGGCGGTCGCACACGAGCGGCCTGCCCCCTATGCGACAAGGACGTGCGATGCCCCGTCTCTTTGGAACCGACGGTGTCCGCGGGATCGCGAACGCCGAACTGACCCCGGAACTGGCCTTCCGCCTCGGCGAGGCGGCCGCCTTCTTCCTGAGCGAGGGAGGCCGCGGCCGCCTCGTGGTGGGCAAGGACACGCGCATCAGCGGGGACATGCTCGAAGCGGCGCTCGTCGCGGGGATCTGCTCCGCGGGTTGCGATGCGCTGCTCGCCGGGATCGTGCCCACGCCGGCTGTCGCGTTCCTCACGCGGGAGCTCGGCGCCGACGGCGGCGTCGTGATCTCCGCGTCGCACAACGCGGCGGAGTACAACGGGATCAAGTTCTTCAGCCTCGAGGGCTTCAAGCTGCCCGATGAGCTCGAGGACCGGATCGAGTCGCACGGTGCGTCGGACGAGCGCCCGAAGCGTCCGACCGGCGCGCAAGTCGGCGTGTCGCATCGGATCGACAATGCGGTCGAGCGCTACATCGCTCACGCGGTGTCGACCGTCCCTGAGCGCCTCGACGGCATGAGGGTCGCCCTGGATTGCGGGCACGGAGCCGCAGCGGTGAGCAGC
>DATCIA010000106.1:0-3624 GCA_036508075.1 Coriobacteriia bacterium | reverse complement strand
TGGATAGCGCGTTCCCGCCAGCGCCGCGACGGCCCCGATGGTGCCGCCCCTGCCGGTCGTCTGGAACGTGAGCGCCCGGCCGTCCGCGCCGAGGTGGTAGACGCGCACGCGTCCCTTGACGATGACGCCGAATCGGTCGGGCTTCTCGCCTTCGCTCGCGAGGATGCGACCCCGCTCGGCGTGCTCGATGCGCGCCTGGACGGCGAGCGCCGCGACGGCGTCGTCGTCGGCCGCGTGCCACAGCCGACACGCCCGCAGGGCGGAGAGGACTTCGGTCCGTTCGTCGGTCACGTCAGCCTCCTCCTACGCCGCGTGCACTGTGGTGCCTTGCGCCGATCCGAGTTTGACACATGTCAAAGCGCACCCGCTGCGGCCGGGGTACAAGGGTGGGGCTGAAGTCGCGAGCGCTTGGGAGGACCCCACAGATGCAGGACCGTTTCGTCGAGAGGATCTCCGAACCCAAGGCAGCCGCCGACACGCGGCTGCTCGGCGACTTCACGGGCATCTACTGCCGTGGCAACCACCGGGGCGCAAGTCGTGCCCCGCTCTCATCCGATGGGGTCTCAGCCGGCGCGTACGGACGCAAGACTCCGATCGTCTGCGACGAGTGCGCGGAGCTGTTGCGCTACGCGGAGCAGCGGCGCGCGTTCTGCCCGAAGCACCCGAAGCCGTTCTGCAGCAACTGCGACACGCACTGCTACAAGCCCGCGATGCGCGAGCACATGCGCGACGTGATGCGCTACGCGGGACCCCGATCGATGTTCCACGGCTACGCGATCCAGGGCGTCAGGCACCTGCTCGAGAGCCGGGCAGCACGCAAGGCGGCAGGCGCCACCGGCGCCTCCGACACCGAGGGATAGGACACACGATGACCGCCACCATCACCAGACAGATCGTCCGGATCGACGAGGAGTTGTGCACCGGCTGCGGCGTTTGCGTGAGCCCGTGCGCCGAGGGCGCGATCGTCATCGTCGACGGCAAGGCGAAGGTCGTTCGCGAGGAGTTGTGCGACGGGGCAGGCTTCTGCCTCGGCGTCTGTCCGACCGGCGCGCTCACCATCGAGGAGCGCGACGCGGTCCCGTTCGACCACGCCGCGGTCGAGGAGCACGTCGCCGCGGAGCCCCGCGTCTACATCGCCCAGACCTGCTTCAACTGCGGGGCCGGCGAGGACGATGTGCCGCTCCTCCCGGTACGTACCAAGGGCACGTCCACCTGGGTCTGCACGCACTGCCTCCCTGCGCTCATCCACGGATAACCGTCACCGACCGCACGACGAGAGGAACCGCCCCCATGTTCTGCAACCAGTGTGAACAGGCGCTCAACGGAGTCGCCTGCACCACCATCGGCGTCTGCGGCAAGAAGCCGACCGTCGCCGCCCTCCAGGAGCTCGTCCTGCACGAGGTCGTCGCGGTCTCGTTGTGGGCCGTCGCGGGCGGCGGCCTCGGCGTCGTCGAGCCTGCGCTCGACGAACTCGTCGATCGCGCGATCTTCCACACCGTCACCAACGTCGATTTCGACGACGAGTCACTGGGCCGCGTCGTGCGGGAGCTGCACGCCGCTCGGGTCGCTCTGGCGGCGAGGGTCGCTGCGGCCGGCGGCGCCCCCGCGCACGATGACGCCTCGCTCACCTTCGAGCCGGCTGAGGGTCTCGATGCGCTGACCGCGCAGGCGATCGCTGTCGGCCACTTCGCCGATCGCGCCGAAGATGCCGATGTGCGCTCGCTGATGGAGGTCACGGTCTACGGCGTGAAGGGCCTCGCGTCCTACGCCGATCACGCTCGCGTCCTCGGACAGAGCGATCCCGAGGTCTCGGCGTTCACCTACAAGGCGTTCGCCTCGCTGGCCGACCGCTCGTTGGCCGTCGGCGACTGGGTCAACCTCGCCCTCGAGGCGGGCAAGGTCAACCTGCGCGTGATGGAGCTGCTCGACGCGGGCAATACGGGCATGTACGGCAGCCCCGTGCCCACCGAGGTCCCGCTCGGCCACCGGCCGAGCAAGGCGATCGTGGTGTCCGGGCACGACCTGAAGGACCTCTCCGATCTGCTCGAGGCGACCGAGGGACTCGGCATCGACGTCTACACCCACGGCGAGATGCTGGCCACACACGGCTACCCGGAGCTCAAGAAGCACGCGCACTTCTACGGCAACTACGGCACTGCGTGGCAGAATCAGCGCCGCGAGTTCGCCGCGTTCCCCGGCGCGATCCTGATGACCACGAACTGCATCCAGGCGCCGAAGACCGAGTACATGGAGAACATCTTCACCACCGGCAACGTGCAGTGGCCGGGCGCGGTCCACGTGCCGAACGGCGACTTCTCCGCGGTGATCGCCCGCGCGCTGGAGCTGCCCGGATTCACGGACACGCTCGACGCCGGAAGCGTCGCGGTCGGATTCGCGCGCGACGCGGTGTTGGCGGTGGCCCCTGCGATCATCGACGCGGTGAAGAGCGGCGCGATCCGCCACTTCTTCCTCGTGGGAGGGTGCGACGGCGCCAAGCCCGGACGCTCCTACTACACCGACTTCGTCGACCGGTCTCCGGGTGACACGGTCATCCTGACGCTGGCCTGCGGCAAGTACCGCTTCTTCGACCACAAGCTCGGCGACATCGGCGGGATCCCGCGCCTGCTCGACGTCGGCCAGTGCAACGACGCGTACTCCGCCATCAAGATCGCGGTCGCGCTGGCGGACGCCTTCGGGATCGGTGTCAACGACCTGCCGCTTTCGATGATCCTGTCCTGGTACGAGCAGAAGGCCGTCGCGATCCTGCTGACGCTGCTGCACCTGGGCATCAGCGATATCCGGCTTGGCCCCACCCTCCCGGCGTTCATCACCCCCAACGTCCTGCAGGTGCTGGTCGACAACTTCGCGATCAAGCCGATCGGCCAGAGCGCGCAGGCCGATCTCGACGCGATCCTCGGTGTGGCGTAGCCATGCGGACCCGCGAGAAGGTCCTGCTGTGGACCGGTGTGACGCTCCTGGTCCTCCTGTCTGTGGCCGGTCTGCTCTACCTCTTCGGAGGGATGCAGCCGCCCTCGGCGGAGGCGCGCGCCACCTACGCGAAGGACGTTGCTGCCGGTGATCAGCCGCCGCTGAGCGCGCGGTTCGTCATCCCCATCCCGGGGTGCGTGTGCCACTCGGACGACCCGACGACGCAGGTGAGGCACTCGGTACGTCGCCTGAGCGAATGCCGTGGTTGTCACGGCGCTCGCTGACACCGATCGGTCGAACGGGGCCGGCGCCCTTCGGGTGCCGGCCCCGTTCGCGTCACCCGGCGGCACGCGAGCCGCCGCCCCGCAGCCCCGTGACGCTTCCGGTGGTATATCCTGCGAGGTGACGCGACGATCCGGCTGCCGGAGCCGGTCGTGAGCAGCCGGAAGGGACCCCTCATGGGCGCGCTGATCTCGCACGTCGAGCATCTCTCGGAGACGATCGGGCCGAGGCCCGCGACGACCGACGCCGAACAGCGCGCGGCCGGCTACATCCGCGAAGCGTTCGAGGCCCACGGGCTGACCGCCGAGCTCCAGGAGTTCGACAGCCCCCGCACGTACTCATGGGCGTACGTCATCTATCACGCGCTCACGATCGCCGCCGCGGTCGCATCCGTGCTCCCTGCGTGGCGCCTCT
>DATCIA010000105.1:0-33994 GCA_036508075.1 Coriobacteriia bacterium | reverse complement strand
CCTCAAGTTCCCGGCCGAGAAGGGCATCATCCAGTCCCTGAAGGCGCTCGCGAAGAAGGCCGACGACGTCATCATCGCGACCGACTTCGACCGCGAGGGCGAGCTGATCGGCGCCGACGCGCGCGACATCGTACGCTCGGTGAACAAGACGGTCCCGGTCTCCCGCGTGCGCTTCTCAGCCATCACCAAGGACGAGATCCAGCGCGCCTTCGCCGAGCCGGGCACGATCTCGGAGGAGCTGGCCCAGGCCGGCGCCTCGCGCCAGGACATCGACCTCGCCTGGGGCGCCGCGCTCACGCGCTTCCTGACGCTCGCGCTGCAGATGAAGACGCGCCGCTCCTATGGTGACGTGCTCTCCGCCGGGCGCGTCCAGACGCCGACGCTGAAGCTCATCGTCGACCGCGAGGCCGAGCGCACCGCGTTCGTCCCCGAGGCCTACTGGACCGTGAAGGGCGCCTTCGACGCCGACGGCACCCCGGTCACCGCCACGCACGCCACGGACCGCTTCAAGTCCGAAGTGGCGGCGCTCGCCGCGATGGAGGCCGTCGCCGGCGCGAAGACCGGCACCGTCGTCGAGACCAAGAACACCCGCCGCAAGGTCGATCCGCCGGTGCCGTTCAACACCACCTCGCTGATGGCGGTCGCCGCCAACGAGGGCCTGACCCCCGCGCGCACCATGCAGGTGGCCGAATCCCTCTACATGAGCGGCTACATCTCCTACCCGCGCGTGGACAACACCGTCTACCCGCCGAGCCTCGACCTCAAGGCGATCCTGCACACGCTGTCCGAGGTGCCGACCTACCACGAGCACGCCGGGCGGATCCTGGGCGGCAAGCTCACGCCCACCCGCGGCCCCAAGGAGACGACCGACCACCCGCCGATCCACCCCACGGGCGCCGGCAATCCCGAGAAGCTCGACGGCCAGGCGTGGAAGATCTACAACCTCGTCGCGCGCCGGTTCATGGCGACGCTGTCCGGCCCGTCGTTCGTGGAGGCCACGCGTGTCGACATCGACGTCGCGGGCGAGCGCTTCGTGGCAAAGGGCGACGTCGTCGTGGTCCCGGGCTTCCGCGCGGTCTACGGCTACGGCCTGAAGAAGGACGAGCACCTGCCCGCGATGGCGCAGGGCGACGAACTCGCCTTCCTCGGCGCGACCATGGAGGCCAAGGAGACGCAGCCGCCCGCGCGCTACAGCTCGGGCAAGCTCATCCAGGAGATGGAGCGCCTCGGCCTCGGCACGAAGGCGACGCGCCACGACATCATCCAGACGCTCGCCGACCGCAAGTACGTCAAGGGCGAGCCGATCGAACCCACCAACAAGGGCGTCAGCGTCATCACCGCGCTCAGCGCGCACGCCGCGCGCATCACCACGCCCGACATGACCACGGTGCTCGACGCCGAGATGGACGCCATCGCCGAGGGCCGCGACACGCGCGAGCGCGTCGTCGAGCACTCGCGCAACCTGCTCGGCGCCGTCATCGACGTCGTCCTCGACCAGGTCAGCGAGGTGTCCGACGAGCTGTCGACCGCGATCGACGAGGACGCGAAGGTCGGCATCTGCCAGGTATGCGGCAACGACCTGATGATCAAGTTCTCGCCGAAGAACAAGAGCTCGTTCGTCGGATGCTCGGGCTATCCCGACTGCAGCCAGACCTATCCGCTGCCCAAGCTCTCCAAGTTCGAGGCCACCGAGGGCCTGTGCGAGGCGTGCGGCTCGCCGCGCATCAAGGTGATCCAGTTCAAGAAGCGGCCCGCGATCATGTGCCTTTCCCCGGTCTGCCCGACCAAGCAGGGCCCCGAGCTCCTGATCGGTGAGTGCCCCAAGTGCGGCGGCGAGCTCAAGGTCGTGTACTCGCAGTTCGGCAAGCGCTACGTGCGCTGCGAGCACTGGGACCCCAAGGAACACCCGATAGCCTATCCGCTGCCGCAGTCAGGCGATATCGTGGTACCGGGCCTGAAGTGCGACGCGTGCGGCGCTCCGAAGGTCACGATCACGACCAGGAAGGGCCCGTGGACGATCTGCATCGACCCCGAGTGCCCGGAGAAGGTCGCCGCGGGGACGTCGCTGTCGTCGAGGCCGAAGTACGGCGCGAAGGCCAAGGCGAAGCCCAAGGCCAAGCCCAAGGCCGCTGCGAAGAAGCCGGCCGCTCCGCGCAAGAAGACGACGAAGGACTGACCCCGGTGGCGGGAGCGGACCGCATGCCGATGACAGGGGATCGGGCATGAGGATCGGAGTCATACAGCACCGGCTGCGCACCCACGAGAGAATGGATCTCGCGGCGATGCTCGCCGTGTCCGAGCGGGCGTCGGAGGGCGGCGTCCAGGTCCTGGTCTACCCGCGCGTTCCGGGCCTGAGGGGGAGCGGTCTGCTCGACGCCTTCCTGCGCAACGTCGCGGAACGTGCCCCCGGCATGTCCGTGGTCGCCCCGGCGATGCGGCACGAGGGGCTCGGCCCGCTCGTTCCCCACCTGACGGGGCTCGGCCGGACGCTCATGCTATCGGGCGACGACTGCATCGCCCCCGCGCGCTTCGAGGAGATCCAGGCGCTGGAGTGCGACGCGCTCGTGTGGCTCTTCGACGCCGATGACGCGCTGCAGGCCGAGGCCGCGCTCGAGCTCGCGCTCGACGCCAGCCTCCACCTCGCGCCGCTCGTGATCGTCGCGGCAGCGCACGGGCACGCCCGCGGCTTCTCCGTCCACGGCGTGAGCGGCATCGCGTATCTGGGCGAGATCGTGTCCGAGGGCGGACCGGGCGACGACCTCTTCGTTGCGCGCGTCCCCGCTCCTGCGGGCTTCCCCGAGCGCCCGCGCTCGATTCCCGAACCCGCCCCGATCCTGCAGCAGCGTCTGGCTCTGCACGCCCGGCTGCGCGCGGCCGCGTCCGAGGAAGCCCCCTACTAGCAGGTCGCCCCGACCGCCCGCAGAAGCGGAGTCGCGGAGGCCGAATGCTACAATCCTTCGAGTCGCGCGCCTCAGCGTGCGCACCCGCGCGAGGCGCGGAGCCGCTTTTAGAGGGAGTCCTGCTCGTCCGCTGCGCGAGGAGCCGATCCGTGTCGCACCCCAAGGTAACCATCGTCGGCGCCGGTCAGGTCGGTGCGACGGCGGCCTTCACGTTGGCCGTCCGCAACGTGACCGACGTCATGCTCATCGATGTCGCCGAGGGCCTGCCGCAGGGCAAGGCGCTCGACATGATGCACTCCCGCTCCGTGCTGCGCTTCGCGCCGCGGGTCGCGGGCACCAACGACTACGCCGGCACCGTGGGCTCCGACATCGTCGTGATCACCGCGGGCATCCCGCGCAAGCCCGGCATGACCCGCGACGAGCTGCTCGCGGTGAACTCGCGCATCGTCGGCGAGGTGGTAGACCGGGCGGTCGCTGCCTCTCCCGATGCCATCCTCGTGTGCGTGACCAACCCGCTCGACGTGATGACCGACCTGACCTGGAAGCGCTCCGGCCTGCCGTCGTCCAAGGTGATGGGGATGGGCGGTGTTCTGGACTCCGCGCGTTTCGCGTACTTCATCGCCGAGGCGACCGGGGCGTCGATCGGCGAGGTCGAGGCGCTTGTCGTCGGGGCGCACGGCGACGCGATGGTGCCGCTGCCGCGTCTGTCCACGGTCGCCGGGCGGCCGCTCACCGAACTGCTGCCGGCCGAGGAGGTCGCCGAGGTCGTGCGTCGCACGGTCTTCGGGGGCGCCGAGGTCGTCTCGCTGCTCAAGACCGGGAGCGCCTTCTACGCGCCCGGCGTCTCCGTCGCCGCGATGGTCGAGGCCCTGCTCGCCGAGGAGTCCTCGGTGTTGCCCGCATGCGTGCGGCTCGACGGCGCCTACGGCGTCAGCGGTGTCCACATGACCGTCCCGGCGCTGCTCGGCCGCTCCGGCGTGCTCTCGGTCCCCGAGCTGACGCTGGAGCCCGCGGAACTCGCCGCCGTTCAAGCGTCGGCCGCCTCGATCGCCGAGCAGATCGCCGCGCTGGAGTCGGCGGGCAAGTGATGGTGACCCGCGCGGCGCTCGTTGAGGCGATCTCGTCCGCGGTCGGTGAGGCCGCCGTCACCCTGCGCGCCGACGTTCGCGCCGCCCTGCTTGCCGCACTCGACACCGAGCCCTCCGAGCGCGGCCGTGCCGTGCTCGATCAGCTGCTCGAGAACTCCGACATCGCGTGCGCCGACCGGGTGCCGCTGTGCCAGGACACCGGCAGCGCGTGGGTGCGCCTGACGCTCGGCGTGGATCAGCCGCTGCCGGGCGATCTGCAGGCAGTCGCGGACGAGGCAGTCTCGGGCGCCTATCTCGCCAACGGCCTGCGGATGTCCATGGTGCGCGACGCGCTGTTCGATCGCACGAACACCTCCGACAACACGCCCGCGATCCTGACCGTCGCGCTGCGTCCGGGAACGGGCGCCGAGGTCGACGTCATGCTCAAGGGCGGCGGAAGCGACAACGCGAGCGCGCTCGCGATGCTGCCCCCGTCCGCCGGCATCGACGGCGTGCGCCGCTTCGTCCTCGAGACGGTGCAGGCCAAGGCAACCGGCGCCTGTCCGCCGCTTCTCGTGGGCGTCGCCGTCGGCGGTACCTTCGACACCGTCGCCGCTCTCGCCAAGAAGGCGCTGCTGCGCGAGGTCGGATCGCCGGCCGAGAGCACCTGGGCCGAGGGCCTCGAGTCGGCGCTGCTCCGTGAGATCAACGCCACCGGGATCGGCCCCGCCGGTCTCGGCGGGCGAGCGACGGCCCTGGCCGTCCACGTCGTGACCGCCCCGTGCCACATCGCAGCGTTGCCCGTGGCCGTCAACCTGGGCTGCTGCGCCGTGCGCTCCGCCCATCGGGAGATCGCATGACGCTCGAGGACCACATGACAACCGGGATCGGCGAGGCGCCCGCGGGCTCCGAGTCGGCCCTCACCGCCAACGGCGGGTACCGGCGGCTGCTGTCCAACCGCAGCTTCCGCAACCTCTGGATCGGCCAGACCATCTCGGGCGTGGGCGACTGGCTGGTCATCGGCCTCCTGATCCCGCTGGTCACCAAGCTGGCCCCGGGCTCGTCGATGGCCGTGGCGGGCATCATGATCGCCAAGATCATCCCGTCGCTGCTGATCGGCTCCGTGCTCGGTGTGCTGGTCGACCGCTTCGACCGGCGCAGGCTGATGATCGCGTGCGACATCATCAACGGCGTGCTGTGCCTCGGTCTGCTCGGGGCGAGCATCCCGGGCCTGGTGCCCGCCGGCGTCGCACTCGCACTCATCTACTCGATCACGTTCATGATGGAGATCTGCAACCTGCTGTTCGTGCCGGCGAAGAACGCGATCATCCCGATGATCGTCGAGGACCGCGACCTCGCCGCCGCCAACGGCATGTCCTACACCACCCAGCAGGCGAGCATGCTCGTCGGCCTGCTCGCCTCGGGCGCCTTCATCGCGGTGTTCGCGGCGCTGCTGAAGCTGATCATCGCGGCGCAGGTGCCGTTCTTCTCGGGATTCGTGGCGAGCTATCCCGACCTCGCGGGCCCGCAGGGCGGCATCGTGCTCGACTTCTTCTCGTTCATGCTCTCGGCCGCGATGATCGCGACCATCCGGGTCAAGCGGATGGAACGCCGCGAGCGCGCACTCGACCTGCGGCTCATGGGCAAGGACGTCATCGAGTCGTGGGAGATCCTGCGCGACCACAAGGAGCTGCGCGCGTTCCTGCTCTCGGTGGGCTTCGCGATCCTCGGCGGCGGCGCTATCGTGTCCGTCGGGCTGGTCTACGTGCAGTCGAACCTGGTCGGCGGCATCCCGTTCCTCGACCTGGTACCGCCGATCCAGCGCGTGGCCACCCAGGCGCCCCAGACCTTCATGCTCGTGTTCCTGGGCCTGGGGATGTTCATCGGGGCGGTCACCGTCCCGCGCATCGCCCAGCGCCTCTCGCTCGAGCTGCTGTTCGTGGCCGGTATCGCCGGCTTCGGGCTGTCGATGCTCGGCTTCTCGTCGGTCGGGATCTACTGGATAGCGGCCGTGTTCGGCACCGGAGCGGGCTTCTTCCTCGCAGGGGTGACGGTGGCCGGCAACACCTACGTCTCCGAGACCGTCGTCGACGAGGTGCGCGGCAGGATCTTCGCGGCGCTCGAGTCGATCATCCGGGTCGCGTTGCTGGGCTCGATGGTGCTGACCGCCCCGGTGGGGGACATCGTGGGCGGCATCGTCCGCAGCGTCGTCACCGCGTCGGGCGGCGATCCTGCGCGTCTCGTGCTCACGGGCCCTCGCATCACCCTGCTGTTCGCTTCCGCCATCGTGCTCGGGGCCGCGGTCTACGCATCGCGCGCGATCGACTGGCGCGCCAAGCGCCCGGGCACGGAGGCCTCCGATGCGTGAGCTGACGCTCCCGCTGACGCGTGAGGACGTGGCGAGCCTGCGCGCGGGCGACGAGGTCGCGCTCACGGGCGCTGTCTACACCGCGCGCGACGCCGGGCACGCACTGCTCACCATCGCGCTCGAACGCGACGATGAGCTGCCGTTCGGGCTCGCCGGCGCGACGCTGTTCTACGCCGGCCCCACACCTCCGGCCGCGGGCCGTCCCGCGGGAGCCATCGGACCCACCACCGCCAAGCGCATGGACCTCTGGACGCCGGCGCTGCTGCGCGCCGGCATCGTCGCCACGATCGGCAAGGGCGCGCGCTCGGCGGAGGTCGTCGCCGCCTGCGTCGCCACCGGGTCCGTCTACTTCGCCGCCGTCGGCGGGGCCGCCGCGCTGCTGGCCCGGCACGTCACCGCTTCCGAGGTCGTCGCCTGGCCCGAACTGGGCACCGAGGCGCTGCGGCGCATCACCTTCGAGCGCTTCCCCGTGTTCGTCGCCATCGACACCCTCGGCGCCGACCTCTACGCTGAGGCCCCGGCGGCGTGGAGGACATCGTGAGCGGACAGTTCATCACCATCGAGGGCGGCGAGGGCGTCGGCAAGTCGACGCAGGCCGGGTTGCTGGCCGAGCGTCTGCGCGCGGCCGGGGCCACCGTGCTCGAGCTCCGCGAGCCCGGCGGCACGCCTGTGGGCGACCGCGTGCGCGCCATCGTGCTCGACCACCCCGGTTTCACCATCTCGCCGCGCGCCGAGCTGCTGCTCTACGAGGCCGCGCGCGCCGAGCTCACCGCTACCGTGATCGTCCCGGCGCTCGGGCGCGGCGAGGTCGTCGTGTGCGACCGCTTCTTCGACTCCTCCACCGCATACCAGGGCTATGGCCGCGGACTCGGTGCGGAGATGGTCCGAACCCTGAACCTCGCCGCCACCGGGGGTGTTCGTCCCGACCTCACCGTCCTGCTGTCCCTGGAGACGGGCGAGGCCCTGCGGCGCGCCACCACGGGCGGCGCCGACCGCATCGAGGCCGAGTCGATCGAGTTCCACCGCGCCGTGATCGCCGGGTTCACCGAGATCGCCGCCGCCGAGCCGCAGCGCTTCGTGACCGTGGACGCCTCGGGCACGGTCGAAGACGTCGCCGAGCGCGTGTGGGCCGCCGTCAGCGCGCACCCGGCGGGTGAGCGCGCGACCTCCGGCCGGACGCGGTCGTGACCGCCTCCGTCTTCGACGAGCTCGTCGGCCAGGACCGGGTGGCGGGCTATCTGCGTGCCGCCGTGACCAACGGCTCGACCTCTCACGCCTACCTGTTCGTCGGCCCCATGGGGTCGGGCAAGCTCACGGCCGCGACGGCGCTCGCCTGCGCGTTCATCTGCGACGACCTGGGCTGCGGCACGTGTCCCGCGTGCGCGCGCGTGCGCAGGGGCGCGCACCCGGACGTCCGCGTGGTGGAGCCGCTGGGAGCGGCGACCTACCTCGTCGAGCAGGTCCGTGACGAGCTGGTGCCCGACATGTGGCTCGCTCCGGCCGACGGGCACGCGAAGGTCTACATCATCAAGCACGCCGAGGCGCTCGGTGACTCGTCGGCCAATGCGTTCCTCAAGGCGCTCGAGGAACCGCCCCCGTCCGTGCGCATCGTGCTGCTCACCGACGACTACGATTCCGTGCTGCCGACGATAGTCTCGCGCTGCCAGGTCGTCCGCTTCGCGTTGCTCTCACCGTCGCACGCCGTCGCTCTGTTGGCGGAGCGGACGGGCGCCGGCGTGGACGAGGCCCGTGCCGCGCTCGCCGCATCCTCGGGCATCGCACCCCGCGCTCTGGAGTTCCTGCGCAGCCCGCAGCGCAAGGAGGGGAGGGCCGCGATGCTCTCCGTGATGCGCGACCTGCCGGTCATGGACGGGCGCGATGTGTTGGTCTCGGCACGGGAACTGCTCAAAGCGGTGCGCGCGCCGCTCGAGGACGTCAAGGCGCGCCAGGAGAGCGAGATGCGCGAGCGCGTCGAGTTCATGGGACGCCAGGCGCAGGTCAAGGACGTAGAAGCGCGCAACAAGCGCGAGTTGACGGCGCGCGAGCGGGAGTCGGTCGCAGAGCTGTTCGCGATAGCGGAGAGCTGGCTGCGCGACGCGCTCGCGTCGTCGGTCGGAGCGGGCGCGCACATCGCGAATCGCGACGCCGCGGACGACATAGCGGTGGCCGGGGACTGCATGAGTCCGGCGGCCGTCGAAGAGGCTCTGGAAGCGGTCCGCCGCGCCCGGCGCCGCGTCTCGTATAATGTGAGCCCCCAGCTGGCCGTCGAGGCCATGCTGTTCGAGATACAGGAGGCACGTGTATGCCCACGATCGTGGGAATCACCCTAAGGAACGCAGCGTCCGCGGTGCCGTTTGATCCCGCGGATTTCGATCTTCATGTGGACGACGTCGTCGTTGTCAGCACCGAGCGTGGAACGGAACTCGGACGCGTCAGCCGCGCCGCACATGAGCGCGGGCCGCACGAGCTGCCCGAAGTCTCCAACCGTCTCGTGCGCGTCGCGACGCCCGCCGACATCGCGAAGGCGGCGGAGCTGCACGCGAGCGAGCGTGCGGCCATGCCGGTCTACCGTGCGTTGGTGGCCCAGCACAAGCTCGAGATGAAGCCCACCGACGTCGAGTTCCTCTTCGACGACGAGCGTGCGATCTTCTACTTCGTGGCCGAGGAGCGGATCGACTTCCGAGAACTGGTCCGCGACCTCGCGTCCAAGTTCAGGCTGCGGGTCGACATGCGCCAGATCGGCGTGCGTGACGAGGCCCGCATGGTCGGAGGGCTCGGGCACTGCGGCGAGCAGCTGTGCTGCGTGCGCTTCGGCGGCGAGTTCCAGCCCGTCTCGATCCGCATGGCCAAAGAGCAGGACCTTCCGCTCAACCCGCTGAAGATCTCGGGGCTGTGCGGCCGGCTGATGTGCTGTCTTCGCTACGAGTACGACGCCTACAAGGATTTCCACAGCCGGGCCCCCAAGAAGGGCGCGATCGTGAGCGTGGGCGACCAGCTCGCCAAGGTGGTCGACATGGACACGCCGCGCGAGCGCATCACCATGCGCAAGGAGGACGGCACCCGCGTCACCTTCGGGCTGGACGAGATGGAGTGCGGTTGCGGCGGCAAGGGCGGACACGGGGCCGGATGCCCGTGCGCGGTCAAGGCCGAGGCGCTCGAACGCTCGATCGCCTCGATGGGGATCGACTTCTCCAACTCGTCGGTCATCCAGCCGCGCGAGCGCAAGCTCACCGAATCGAGCAACCGTCGGTCGACCGTCGTCGCGCCGAGCTCCACCGACGCGCCCGCGGCCCCGGCCGCGTCCGACCTCGAGCCCGAGCGGACCGGCTCCAGCCGCCGCCGCAGGCGTCGGGGTGGCGGAGGCGGCGGTGCCGAAAGCGCGGCTCCGGCCGCGGCGACTCCCGCAGCTCAGAAGCCGAGGCGCTCGCGCTCCGGGAACAAGCAGCCCAAGGGCGCACCGACGAATACGCCGAAGCCGCAGTCGGCTCCCTCGGGCGCGGCAACGTCCTCCGCTCCGAAGCGCCGGCGTCGCCGTCGCGGCGGCGGAGGGGGAGCGTCCGACGGCGCCGCTCCCGCGAGCACGGGCGAGTAGCGGCGTCCGCTCGGTCGGGGAGAACGCCCGCCCGGCGTCGTGCCGAGGGTGTATGATATATAAGACACCTTGGCCCGAAGGGAACAGCCCGATGAGCGCGACCAAGGCGGCCTATGCCGCCGAACTCACCGCGGTGATGCAGCGTGACGGCGTGAGCCGCGCAGAGCTTGCGCGTCGCATGCATTCCGACCGCTCCACTGTCGGGCGTGTGCTGGACCCCGCCGACGAGTCCGTTACCGTCGCCACGCTCTCCCGTGCGGCGGCCGCGCTCGGCCGCGAACCCGCCGTCGCGCTTGCGCCGGAGCGCCCCTCGGCGCTCCTTGCGCGGCACCGCGAGACTCTCGCGAGGATCGCTGCAGGCTACGGTCTGCAGAACGTGCGCGTGTTCGGTTCGGTGGCGCGAGGAGACGACACACCGGCAAGTGATCTGGACCTTGTGGCCGACTTCCCCGAGGGCTACACGTTCGAGCTTGTCGCAGACGCGATCGAGGACCTGTCAGTCGCCTTCGGACGGCGGGTGGACCTTCTCAACGCCGCCATCGTGAAGCCCCGTCTGCGGGGCAACGTTCTGAGAGAGTCGGTACCGCTGTGAGCTGTGAGGACCGGCAGTTGACCGACGGTCTCCGCGACCTGCGCGACGCCGGCGACGTCGTCGCTTTGGTCGTGGCTGGCACCGACCGTTCACAGTACGCGACCGCGCCGATCGGCTCGTTGGCGCTCGAGAGGGCCGAGGAGGCTGGGCGCTGAACGGTGCGTGATGGCGTGTTCCACACGAGGGCTTGTGACGGCGGCGACCCCATCGGTATACTGCTTCCTTGCGTGCCGACGTAGCTCAGCTGGCCAGAGCACCGCACTCGTAATGCGGGGGTCCGGGGTTCGAATCCCCGCGTCGGCTCCAGAAGCACCAGAAGACGCCTCCCGCCGATACCCGGGGGGCGTCTTTGCGTGCGGGAGACGCGCCGCGGATTCGGCTAGAGGACGTCGCGGCTCGACCGGAGCGCCTCCCGGTAGGCCGGAAGCGATCGGGTGCCGCAAAAGAAGGCGCTGAAGTCGCGGTACCAACTCATGTTGCAGGCGTTGCACGGGACCTTCTCGAGGTCCGCCTTCGTCATGGTGAGCATGTTGCCCAGGACGTTCGGGAGTTGCATGCACGGCCTGACGTCGAAGAACCAGTCGACGAACATGACCCTATAGCCGCCGTAGCACTCGTAGCGGACGGTCGAGGGGTCGCGAAGGTAGCTGATGATGTTCTCCATCGAGGTGATCGAGTTCATGATCCTGTACTTCGACGATCTCTTGAGCTCGATCACGCTCTCGAGCGACTCGACCACGAGGTCGCGCGACAGGCTGATGCCCTCGCCTCCCAGCGGGTACACGACGGACTCGGAGAAGGTCGGGTAGTTGATCGAGATGAGGTCATAGCCCATGTCGGTCGCCTTCGCGAACAGCTTCTCCATCTGGTCGTGATTGTTGTTCCAGATGAGGATCGAGGCCATCGACTTGATGCGGGTGTCGCGGATCCTCCCGACCGCGACCTCCATGTCGCGCATGATGCCGGGGATGCGCCTCGACGCCTCGAGCACGGCGGGGTCGTCCGAATCGAACGAGATCGAGATCAGGTCGCAACCGGCCTCATCGAGCAATCGCAGCTTCTCCTTGGTGATGAGTGAGGGCGCCGCGTCGAGCACCGCGCTGTGGACGCCGCGCGACGTGCACTTCCGCACGAAGTCCACGATGTGGGGATGGAGGAGCGGTTCCCCGCCGGTGAGGGTGATGTGGGACACGCCCATGTCGGCGAGGTTGTCGATCACCTGAAGCGACTGCTCCGCGTCGGTGAACACCTTGGGCCGTTGCTTCCAGATGTCGCAGAACGAGCATCGCGCGACACAGGCGTTGGTGACGGCGAACTCCGCGAACCGGGTGTTGCCGGTCACGAAGTTGCGCAGCATGTTGATCTTTTTGGTGGTCACGTCGCGGTCCTTGCGGTGAGAGGAACCATGATTCCCCGGCCTCCCGGCGATCCCGGGCCGCCACGCGCGGGTCCCCCGACCCGGACCCATCGTATACGAATCGCCGACGCCGAGCGGGCCACGGCGTAGGTGCGTGCGCTACTCTTGAGACGCTGGCGGTCCGAGACGGGCCGCGCGAGTGCGGGCGGTTGGGGGAGTAGGTGCGATGCGCATCCTGGTGACCGGCGGCGCCGGCTACATCGGTTCGGTGACGACGCGGCTTCTGCTGGACGCGGGTCACGAGGTCACCGTCCTCGATTCCCTGGAGAAGGGCCACCGCGAGGCGGTCGACCCGCGCGCGACGCTGGTGGTCGCCGACGTCGGCGATCGCGCGGCGCTCGATGAGGCGCTTCCCGGATGCGATGCCGTGATGCACCTCGCGGGGCTGATCGAGGTCGCCGAGTCGCAGGCCGACCCCGCCCGCTACTTCGAGGCGAACGTCACCAAGCCCCTCGAGCTGCTGCGTGCGATGGCGGACAACGACGTCAGATCGATCGTGTTCTCATCCACCGCCGCGGTGTACGGCGAGCCGAAGCGCGTTCCGATCGAGGAGGACGCACCGACCGTCCCGGTCAACGCCTATGGCGCGAGCAAACTGGCCTTCGAGGAGGCGCTCGAGGAGTTCGGTGAGGTGCGCCGGCTGCGCTCGGTGCGTCTGCGCTACTTCAACGTGGCCGGCGCATGGCCGGGCGGCCTGCTCGGCGAGGCACACCACCCCGAGACGCATATCGTGCCGCGTGTGTTGCGCGCGATGGCATCCGGCAAGTCGACCTTCGAGGTCTTCGGAGGCGACTATCCCACGCCTGACGGCACCTGCGTACGCGACTACATCCACGTGTGGGACCTCGCCCGCGCACACCGCATGGCGCTCGAGCGCCTGGGCGGGGGCGGCCGCGGGGGAGTGTGGAACCTGGGAAGCGGGCGCGGGTTCTCGAACCTCGAGCTCGTGAACACGTGTGCGGAGGTCACGGGCCGCGAGGTGGAGGTCGTGATCGGTCCGCGGCGCGCGGGCGACCCCGCGATGTTGATCGCTTCCAACGCCCGCGCGGCGGCGGAGCTCGGATGGGAGCCGGAACTCGGCGACCTGCGCGCCATCGTCGGCGACGCCTGGCTGTGGCACAGCGCGCACCCCGAGGGGTACGGGACGCCGGCGTAGACGCCCCACGCACCTCGTGTGTGACTCGTCCGGGACTTCGCCGGCTCCGAGCGTTTCGGCGTCACGGCGATCGCGCCCGGTAGCGGCGGTGAAACCGATTCGGGGTGCGGTCAGGTCCGGGTTGGTTGCAGCGCGCACGATTGTCCCTGACGACCCGAGAGGAGGGGATACAATGCATGCGTTCGGTTCGACGTCGCCGGAGGTGGGCCCCGTGCAGCTCAAGGCCATTGTTCACGTTGCGGACGAGGGCGGGTACTGGGGCGAGGTTCCCAGCCTCCCCGGTTGCGCGAGTCAGGGCGAGACGATGGAGGAACTTCTCGACAACCTCCGCGAGGCCATCGCGGGGTGCCTGTCGGTCGATGTCGAGAGCCTCTCGGTCGGCGAGCATGACAAGGTCGTCGACGTCGCGATTTGAGGTCGGTGAGCGGTCGGCGCCTGGCAAGAGCGGTCGAGCGCAAGGGTCGGGCCCTGCTGGAGCGGGATCAGAGGGCCGCCCATTCCGCAACGGACAGAGCCATCGAGACCTTGGTCGGGGAGCTCTCGCTGAGCGTCCGGGGCGCGGGGGACGTTCTGGGTCTCTCGCAGCAGCGGGTCCATCCACGCGGCCTCCGGCGGGGGCCGGCCTCGAGGTGACCACCGTGCGCCGTTTCGTGACGCTGCGCCTGGCGCATCACGACAAGCCGTCGCTGATCGCGGGCAAGACGGCCGCGGTGCTGTGTCGGGAATGGCTCAAAGGCCGCGACATCTACGACCTCGTGTGGTACCTGAGCGACCCGGGCTGGCCGGAGCCCAACGAGGTCCTGCTGGCGGGTGCCCTGCGGCAAGCGGGGATGACGGGCCTCGCGTCGTAGCCGGGGGCGTGGAAGCGTGCCCTGGTCCGACGGCTCGAGTCGGCACCGTGGGACGACGTGTTGCCGGATGTCGAGAGATTCCTGGAGCGGCCCGCCGATGCGTGGATGCTCGAGCGCGATGCCGTCTTGGCCGTGATCGAGCAGCGCGGCTGGGGGCGGTAGGGAGGCTCGGTCGGTTCCTCGCATGTCGGTCTGCATGAAACAGCGCACGGTGCTATATTCTAAACGCGAGCCCCTCTCGCACGTCCTCTCTGGAGGGGTGACTCGTGCGCGACGGACCCGAGGAGTCGAACCGACCGGCGTACGATCTCGCCGGCGTGTGGCGCGCGTTCTCGGATGGCCGCTTCCAGGTCACCGCGCGCGTGTCGACGCACCTGGATCGCCGGAGCTGGAGCAGGAGCACCATCGAGTCGTGTGTGGCATCGCTGTCGCGGGCGGACTTCCACAAGTCGCAGCGGCATCTGACGCGGCCCGGGGCGTGGCTCGACATCTACAAGCCGGTGTTCGGTGGAGAGCGGCTGTACGTGAAGTTCACGCTGCAAGACGACGGGATTCGGTATCGCGTGCTGTCGTTCTGCGGCGACGGCGAGGAGCACTGACGTGGAGGTGGTTGAGATGGTCAGCCGGCACTACCCGTCGCTATGCGACGTTTGCGGCGCACGTGCTGTCCGGTTGAGTTCGGCGCCACTCCAAAGGGAGTTCCGGGAAGGCACGTTCGCCGTCGAGGGCTTCGAGTACGAGCGCTGCGACGCGTGCGGTGAGGGCTTCATCGACGCGGCACAGATGGACGCGATCCAGCAGGCCGGCGTGGAGGCCGCGCGCGCCGGGCTCGGCCGGCTGTCGTCCTCGGGCATCCGGGAGATGCGACTCGCCGTCGGGATCACCCAGACGGTTCTGGAGGGCCAGCTCGGGGTTTCGGCCGGGACGGTGGGCCGCTGGGAGCGCGGCCAGGAACTGCAGACCCGCATAGCGGACAACTTCATGCGACTTCTGTTCGCGCATCCGGAGTTCGTCACCGAGCCCATGGGCTCGGTGGCTCGCGAGTCCCGCGGCCCGTATCGCCCACGGTCGCGGTAGCGCCTCGCGTCACCATGGTGGCCGCTGAGTGCGAGATGCATAGCGGCAATATGACGGATGTGTCATATTGACGCTATGAAGTTTGCCGAGCTACTTGAGATCGTTGGTGAGCGACCGCTCTTCGAGCCGTCGCTTCTGCTCGCGGGCGACGTGGACCCGGTCGACCTGGCCAGCCAGCTCTCCCGCTGGGTGTCGACGGGCCGTCTCGTCAGACTGCGGAGGGGCCTGTACGTCGTCGCCGACCCGTACGCTTCCCGGCGTCCGCACCCCTTCGAGATCGCCAATGCCCTGGTCCGGCCCTCGTACGTATCGATGGAGTACGCGCTCGGCTGGTACGGGATCACTCCGGAGTCGGTCTTCACCGTCACCAGCGTGACGACCGGAAGGGCCGGTGCCTACGACACCCCGTACGGCCGATTCGCGTACCGGCATATCCGGCCGACCTACCTGTGGGGCTACGACCTTGTGCCGCTCTTCTCGGGACCTCCCGCCCTGCAGGCCTCCGCGTTCGTTGCGAGTCCCGAGAAGGCACTGCTCGACGTGCTGTACTTCCGCACGCACGCGGACGATCGCGCGCTGCTCGACGAGCTGCGCCTCGAGACCGCGGGACGTTTGGATTCGGGCAGGCTTTCGGACATGGCCCGGAGATCGGGCAGCCCCAGACTGATCAGAGCCGCGTCGATCGTGAAGCAGATCGCTTCGCTCCAACGTGATGAGTACCGTGAGCTGGAAGAAGGTGAGCATCAGTGAAGGATCGGATGATCGCGCTCGTCTCGAACCGCCCCCCGGCGGTCGATGGCGTGAACCTGATGCGCGAGTACCTTCAGGCCACCGTGCTCGCGTCGATGCAGAGCGCCAAGGCGTTCCGGCCCCTCGCGTTCCACGGCGGCACGTGCCTGCGCTTCGTCTACGGGATCGCACGCTTCTCTGAGGATCTGGATTTCGCGCTGGAGCGGCCCGAGGGCGGATTCGCCTTCGCGCACATGGTCGCGCGCGTCGAGCGGGACCTGACCGCGCAGGGCTACGTCGTACGCGCGAGCGTCAACGACAAGAGCGTGGTCAACAAGGCCTTCATCGGATTCGTGGGCGCCGAGTACGAGGCGGGGATCTCGCCGCACGCGGACAAGGTCTTCCGCGTCAAGATCGAGGTGGACACCAGGCCACCTGCGGGCGCGGTGCTCGAGGTAGGCGGTCTGCGGAGCTTCGAGTATGGGCTCCGGGTGCAGCACCACGACCTGCCGTCGCTGTTCGCGGGGAAGCTCGCCGCGGTGATGACGCGGCGCTACACCAAGGGGCGGGACCTCTATGACCTGTGGTGGTATCTGCAGGACCCACGACGCCCCGAACCCAACATCGAGATGCTCCGCAACGCACTGCGCCAGACATCCGGCGCCGCGAATACCTTCGAGGTCGGGGAGTGGCCCGTCGCGGTGCTGTCGCGACTCGCCGACGTGGATTGGCCGGCGGCCCGGGCCGATGTGAACCGCTTTCTCGAGCGTCCCGACGAGGCCGATCTGCTCACCTACGAGACGTTCCGGGGGCTTCTGGCCGGCAGGGACGCGTGATGAAGATCCTCGGAACCTGACGCGCAGTCCGCGACCTGCGATACTCGTCGTAATGGGGGCGCGTCACTCGGGGGCCGGGGGGCACATGAGCATTCGCAGGTGGGTCACGACAGTAGCCGCGGCGGCGCTGCTGATCGCGCTGGCCGCTCCGGCGATCGCCATCGCCGAGACCACTCCCACTCCCGAGCCCACCGCGACGCCCGACGCGACCGTCACTGTCATCGCCGTCGGCGACCTCATGGTGCACCGCGGGCAGCTCTCTGCCGCGTACAGCCACGGCGTCTACGACTTCGCCCCCTCGTTCCGCGCGATCGCGCCGTGGATCAAGGCGGCCGACATCGCGGCCGGCAACCTCGAGACGACTCTGCGCTCGAGCGGCTTCACCGGCTACCCGTGCTTCCGCTCGCCGACCGCCTACGCCCGCGCCCTGAAGGGCGCCGGGTTCGACGTGCTCACCACCGCCAACAACCACACGCTTGACGGTGGTGCGACCGGGGTCCGCTACACGGCCTCCTACCTCGACCGCCTCGGCCTCGCGCACACGGGCAGCAACAAGTCCGGCATGACGGTCGTCACGCACGACGGCGTGAAGATCGCCTTCATCGCGTTCACCTACGGCACCAACGGGATCCGCAGCCCGTTCCCGGGAGCCGTGAACCGCATCGACATGATCACGATGAAGCACTGGATCGCCCACGGGCGCGCTCAGGCCGACCTCGTGATCGTCGTCCCGCACTTCGGCGCGGAGTACTCGCGTACCCCGGAGAGCGCGACCAAGGCGAAGGCGCGGGCGTGGATCGACGCGGGGGCCGACCTCGTCCTGGGATCGCATCCGCACGTCGTGCGTCCGGTCGAGAAGTACCGGGGCCACTACATCGTCTACTCGATGGGCAACTTCATCAGCACCATGACCAAGCCCTACACCGACCTCGGGATCATGGTCTCGGCCACGGTCACGCGCCGCAGTGGGGTCGCGAAGGTTGCGCGCCTCAAGGTGCTGCCCGTCTACCGCGACGTCTCCTACGGGCAGGGCACGTCCACGTGGCGCACCGTGCTCATCTCCGACGCGCTCAAGGCGGGCGCCTCGCGCATCAGCGCGAGCGACCGCGCACACATGCGCGCGTATCGCTCCTACTGCGCGCGGGTGTTCAGGGGCTACCTCTAGACGGGTCGCGGCGTCCGCCGGCGAGGGGTATGGTCGTATGCGAGATGCCGGGGCGAGCGGCCAAGGAGGCCTGATGGAACCACTGAGTACCCCGTCCCGCGAGGACGCCGCCCTCTGGATGCGCGATGTGGGGATCTTCGAGGCGCTCGAGGCCGCGGAGCTCCTGTCCACCGCGCGTCCGGCCCGACGCCTGCGCAGTCTGCTGGAGGTCGCCGAGTTCCTCGTGCCGTTCGAGCCTCAGGACGGGACCGACTCCGACGTCGGTGTGAACTTCATCGACCCCGATCTGCTGGTCAAGTGGACCCGGGAGACGATCGGCGACCTTGAACTCGCGGATCATATTCAGGAGCTCATCGCGCGGCGGAAGGCCTACACGTTCCTCGTCGAGCCGCTGCAGGCGCTGGTGATCGGACGGGTCGCCCAGTACTGGGAGATCCTGAAGTCGGGGCCTGCACCCGACGACGCCGACGGGGGAGCGCCCGCCCCCTGACGCGCTGCGCCGCCTTCGCGGCATACCTCGCGGGGTATGTGCGCTTTCCCTCTTGCCCCGACTTCCTGCCGAGTGATACGCTCCCTCGACCTCCTGCCCTCGCGTGGCGGCACTGGCGCCGCCACGCCGAAGGGCATTCGTGTATCTCGGGGGACGCTCGGGCATATCCTCGGAAGTAGAAGCCGGGACAGCGGAACGGGTCGCATGGAGCCGTCGTACGCGTTCGACTACAACGTCATAGCGTGGTTCCTCATCGGCGGCGTCGCTTTCGTCGGCGTCACCTTGGGCATGTCGCGACTGCTCCAGCACCGCAAGCCCGAGCGTGTGAAGTCCGAGATCTACGAGTGCGGTGTCGAGCCGGTCGGGCCTCCCTGGGTGCAGCTCAAGATCGGCTACTACCTCTACGCGCTGCTCTTCGTGCTCTTCGACGTCGAGACCGCGTTCCTCTACCCGTGGGCCGTCACGCTCGACGCGCTCCCGCTGTTCGTGTTGGGCGAGATGGTCGTCTTCATCGGCATCCTCGCGCTCGGGCTGGCCTATGCGTGGAAGGAGGGGGCGCTCCAGTGGCGCTAGACCGCATCGCCGGGGAGCACTCCGTCGTCTTCATCCGCAGCGAGCAGCTGTTCGACCTGGCGCGCGCCAACTCGCTCTTCTACCTGAGCTTCGGCATCGCCTGCTGCGCCATCGAGGGCCTGATGAGCGCCGGCGGACCGCGGTTCGACTACGACCGCTTCGGCATCTTCCACCGGGGTAGCCCGCGCCAGACCGACGTGATGATCGTCGCGGGCACGGTCAACAAGAAGATGGCGCCCGTGCTGCGCCGTCTCTACGACCAGATGCCCGAGCCCAAGTGGGTCATCGCCATGGGCGCATGCGCGTCCACCGGAGGTCCGTTCCGCGAGTATCCCAACGTGGTCCTGGGCGTCGACACGATCGTCCCCGTCGACATCTGGGTGCCGGGCTGTCCTCCGCGCCCGGAGTCGATGCAGTACGCCTTCACGCAGTTGCAGGACAAGATCCGCGCGAAGACACAGGAGCGGCTCGATGCCCGCGACGCGACCCGCTGACGTCCTCCATGCGTGCGGCATCCCCTTCGAGGCCTCGACCGAGGTGCTCGGCGAGGTCGTGCGCCTCGACGTCTCCCTGATCGCGGACGCGCTCGCCGCGCTCGAGGAATCCGGGTTCGACTTCCTCGTCGACCTGTTCGCCACCGACACGGGCGAGCGGCTCGAGGTCACGTGGCACCTGCGCGCGTTCGCGCAGCGCTCCGACCTCTACCTCAAGGCGCTCGTCGACTACGACGGCTCGGCGCCGAGCGTGTGGGAGACCTACCCCGCGGCGCTGTACCCCGAGCGCGAGGCGGCCGAGCTGCTCGGGATGACCTTCACGGGGCACCCCAACCCCAAGCGCCTGCTTACCACCGACGGCACCGAACCGCTGCTGCGCAAGTCCGTGCTGATCCGCACGGCCGAGGAGGTGCGGCGACCCTCGTGACCGACGAAGAGCACATGGGCTGGCAGATCACCTCGGAGGGCACCCAGCGTCCCGGGCCGCTGCCGCGTGGCCTGCGCCGCATCCCGCGTGGGGTCGACGAACTGGCGACCGAGCACCTCGTGCTCAACATGGGGCCGCAGCATCCGTCCACGCACGGCGTGCTCCACGTGCTCGTCGAACTCGACGGCGAGGAGGTCATCGCAGCCGAGGCGTCGCTGGGCTACCTGCACCGAGGCATCGAGAAGCTCGCCGAGTCGCGCCGCTACCACCAGGTCCCGACGCTGCTGGATCGCGCCGACTACCTCTCGGGTCTGCACACGGAGACCGCATGGGCGCTGACGGTCGAGAAGCTGGCGGGCATCGAGGTGCCGCGCAAGGCGTCGTGGCTACGCTCGCTGCTGATGGAGCTGAACCGCTACGCGAGCCACCTCGTGTGGATCGGCACCTTCGGCCTCGACGCGGGTGCCATGGCTCCGTTCCTCTACATCATGCGCGACCGCGAGATGATCCTCGACGTGCTCGAGGCGATCACCGGCTCGCGGATGATGTTCAACTACGTCCGTCCCGGCGGCGTGGTCGCCGACATCCCGGCGGGCATCGACGCGAAGATCCGCGAGTGGCTATCGCACGCCTCGGGGTGGCTCGACGAGAACGACGCGCTTCTCGGGGGCAACGAGATCTTCCGGCTGCGCATGAACGGCACCGGGGTCATCGACCGCACGACCGCGCTCGCGTTCGGGATGACCGGCGGCTGCCTGCGCGCCTCGGGCGTCGACTACGACCTGCGCCGCGACGTGCCCTACTGCGCGTACCCCGAGCTCGAGTTCGAGGTGCCGACGGGGCAGCGCGGCGACAACTGGGACCGCTATGTCGTGCGCGTCGGCGAGATGCGCCAGTGCCTGAGATTGATCCGCCAGCTGCTCGACGGGATGCCCGAGGGTGAGTTCTCCTCGAAGCGTTCGCGCGCGCTGAAGGTGCCGGCGGGGGAGAGCTACGCCGCCGTGGAGTCGCCCCGCGGCGAGCTCGGCATCCACCTCGTCTCCGATGGCGGGCTGACTCCCTACCGGATGCGTCTGCGCTCCCCGGCCTACTTCAACCTCGCGGTCGTCGACGAGGCGCTCGCGGGCGGGCTGATCGCCGACGCCATCGTCACGCTCGGCAGCCTCGACATCGTGCTCGGGGAGATCGACCGATGAGTACCGCCTTGGGCGTCCTCGCGCGGTTCGGCGCCATGATCGGGCTGCTGCTCGTCAACGGCGTCGTGCTCATCTACATGCTGCGGAAGGTGCTCGGCCGCCTGCACCTGCGCATCGGCCCGAACCGCGTCGGCCCGTGGGGCATCCTGCAGACGATCAACGACGTCATCAAACTGCTCACCAAAGAGGACCTGCGCCCCGACTCCGCGGACGCATGGCTGTTCAACATCGCGCCGTTCCTGATCTTCGTGCCGTCGTTCATGGCCTACATCCCGCTGGTGTTCGGACCCACGCTTGCCGTGACCAGCCTCGACACCGGCCTGCTGCTCGCGTTCGCGCTCACCTCACTCGTGCCGCTCGGCGTGCTCATGGCCGGTTGGTCCTCGAACTCGAAGTGGTCGCTTTTGGGCGGAATGCGCGCGGCCGGCCTGCAGATCGCGTACGAGGTGCCGCTGCTGCTGTCCGCGCTCGGCCCCGTGATGATGGCCGGCTCGCTCGATCCGGTGAAGATCGTCGCGGCGCAGTCGGGCGTGTGGCTCGGCTTCATCCCGCGCTGGTTCGTCCTGCCGCAGTTGATCGCGTTCGTCGTGTACGCGATCTCTTCGCAGGCCGAGACGCAGCAGACGCCGTTCGACATGTCCGAGGCCGAGTCGGAGCTGATCACGGGCTTCGCCAACGAGTATGGGGGCATGCGGTTCTCCTTCATGTACCTCGCCGAGTTCTCGAACATGTTCGTCGTCTCGGCGATCGGCACGATGCTGTTCTTCGGCGGCTGGCAGCTGCCCTGGCTCGCCACACCGGCGTGGCTCGCCCCGCTCGTGTTCATGGCCAAGACCTACACCGGCATCTTCGTGATGATGTGGGCGCGCGGCTCGCTGCCCCGCTTCCGCGTCGACCAGATGCTGTCGTTCTGCTGGAAGGTGCTCATCCCGGTCTCGCTCGCGTGGGTCGTGCTGTGGGCGTGCATCCAGCGCCTGTGGCCCGTCATCGCCGTGGCGGTGAGCCGCTGATGTGGGGCTCCGGCATCCTCAACGGCATGCGCATCACCATGCGCAACATGCTCCGCGGCCCGATCACGGTCATGTATCCCGAGCAGAAGCTCGTGATCCCCGAGCGGGCGCGCTGGGCCGTGGCGCAGCTCTACGACGCCGACGGCAACCCGAAGTGCACCGCGTGCCGCATCTGCGAGAACGAGTGCCCCGATCACGTCCTCAGCGTCGTGGTGTCACCGATCGAGGGCGGCGGGAAGCACATCGACGACTACGTCTACGAGGTCGGCGCCTGCATGATGTGCGGCCTGTGCGTCGAGGCATGCCCGTACGACGCGATCGAGATGAGCCACGAGTACGAGCTGGCGACGCGAGACCCCCACGACCTGGTGCGCGTGCTGCTGCACGACGTCGACGCCGCGTCCCCGCGCCGGGTGAAGGGAGGCGACGATGCCTGAGTCCGTGGCCGTCGTGCCCTTCGTCGTGCTGGCCGTCGCGGCTGTCGGCGGAGCAGTGATGATGGTGCTCGTGCGCAACGTGGTGCACGCGGCGTTCTGGCTGCTCGAGGTCATGATGGCCGTCGCGGGCCTGTTCATGCTGCTGTCCGCGGGGTTCCTCGCGCTGATCCAGGTCATGGTCTACGCGGGTGCGGTATCCGTGCTGGTGCTGTTCACCGTGATGCTGACGCTGCGTCGCCGCGAGGACGCGCAGCGCCCGCTCGACCTGTCGTGGTCGGCGGGCATCATCGCGCTCGGCGTGTTCGGCGCCGTGGCCGCGGCGGTCGCCTCCTTCGTCCCCCCGGTCGTCTCCGCGCCTGCGACCACGCCCGGCGTGGCCGAGTTCGGGGCCCTGCTGTTCACGCAACGGGCCCTTCCCTTCGAGATCGCCTCGGTGGTGCTGCTCATCGCGCTCGTCGGCGCGGTGTGGTGGGCGGGGGGTGACGACCGGTGACCGTCGGACCCGTGGCGTTCATGGCGCTCGCCGCGCTGCTCTTCTGCATCGGGCTGTTCGGCGCGCTCACGAAGAAGAGCGCTGTCCTGGTGCTCATGTCGCTCGAGCTCATGACCAACGCCGTCAACCTCAACCTCGTCGCCATCTCGCGTTTCGTCACGCCGGCCTCGATGGCGGGGCAGTTCGCGGCCTCGTTCGTCATCGTCGTGGCCGCCGCCGAGATCGGCCTCGGGCTCGCGCTGGTGCTCGCGCTCTACAAGCTTCGCCGAACGGTCGAGCTCGACCGCATCGATCGGCTGAGGGGATGACGCGATGATGTGGATCGCGCTCATCCCGCTGCTGCCCGCGCTCGCGTTCGCCGCGATGCTGCCGATGTCGCGCCGCATCCGGACCGCGGCCCGCTGGTTGCCGCTGGCCGCCATGAGCGGCTCTCTGGCGCTCTCGGTGGCCGCCTTCCTGCAGGTGTGGCCCGGCGGCGGCGAGGAGCCCGTGTGGGGCGTCTCCACGGTCCTGGCGACGCTTGGCGGAGCGCCGGTGGCGGTCAGCATGCGGCTCGACCCCGTGACGGCCGTCATGCTGCTCGTCGTGACGATCGTCGGCGTCTGCGTCCAGGTCTACTCGCTGGGCTACATGCACCGCGAGGAGCGCCAGGGTTGGTACTTCGCGGTGCTGGCGCTGTTCTCGGCGGCGATGCTTCTGCTCGTACTGGCCGGTGACTTCCTCCTGCTCTACATGTCGTGGGAGGTGATGGGCCTGTGCAGCTACCTGCTCATCGGCTTCTGGCACGAGCAGGACGCGCCGCGGCGAGCCTCGATCAAGGCGTTCCTCACGACGCGCGTCGGTGACGTCGGCTTCGCGATCGGGCTGGCGGCGATGTGGTCCTACGCGCACTCGTTCGACTTCGCCGTCGTGCTGCACGGCACCACGTGGGCCGTCGGCGCCGCGACCCTGGTGTCGCTGGGCCTGCTCGCGGGCGCCATGGGCAAGTCCGCCCAAGTGCCGCTGCACGTGTGGCTTCCCGACGCGATGGCGGGCCCCACCCCGGCGTCCGCTCTCATCCATGCCGCGACGATGGTCGCGGCCGGTGTCTACCTCGTCGCCCGCGCACTCCCGCTGTTCCACGCAGCCGCGCCGTGGGTCCTCGTGTTCGTGATGTTCGTCGGCGCGTCGACCGCGGTGCTGGGCGGGATCCTGGCGATGGTGCAGTACGACATCAAGAAGGTGCTTGCGTACTCGACGATCAGCCAGCTCGGCTACATGTTCATCGCGCTCGGGGCCGGCGGCGAGGTCGCGGCGCTCTTCCACCTCACCACGCACGCGTTCTTCAAGTCGCTGCTCTTCCTGGGAGCCGGCGTGATCATCCACGCGACCCACACCCAGGACATCCGCGAGATGGGCGGACTGCGCAAGGTGATGCCGTGGACGACCGGCACTTTCCTGTTCGGAGCGCTCGCGCTTTCCGGCGTCTTCCCGTTCTCCGGCTTCTGGAGCAAGGACGACATCCTCATGACGCTGTGGACACAGGGGACGTGGTACTCGCTCGCCACGCTCGTGGTGGCGCTGCTGGTCGCCGCGATGACCGCCTTCTATATGACCCGCGTGTGCGTGCGGGTGTTCGGGGGCCCCGTGTGCTCGCTGGCGCGCGAGAGCCACCTCGAGATGGTCGCGCCGATGGCGGTCCTGGCGGGTATCACCGCGGTGATCGGGTTCTCGTCGCCTGCCTTCGCCGCCTTCCTCGGCGAGGTGAAGGGCTGGCCGGACCTCACCATGGCCGTGGTCGGCTCGCTCGCCGCCACCGCGGGCATCGGGCTCGGCGTGTGGGTCTACGCCTTCGCCGGGGTCGACACGCAGGCGCTGCGTCTGCGGTTCCCCCGCGTCGCCGTCGTTCTCGACCGCGGGTTCTACTTCGACCTCACCTACAACCGCGGGCTCGTCGAGGCGTTCGTGTGGCTGGCCGATCGCCTCTCCGCCTTCGATGCGCGCGTCGTCGACGGGATGGTCAACGCCGCCGGCCGCGGATGGTCGGCCGTCTCGTCCTCGTCGTGGACCTTCGACGCCAGGGTGGTCGATGGCGCCGTCAACGGCCTTGCCGCGCTCGTGAGGCGGGCGGGTGAGCGGGTGCGGACCCTGCAGGCCGGGCGCGTCCAGAGCTACCAGCGCCTGGGCTACGCCGGTCTGCTCGCGGGGCTGGGACTGGCCGTGCTCGCGCCCTACATCGGAGTGCTCGCGGCCGCCGGCTGCGCGCTCGCCGGACTTGTCGTGATCGGCGCCGTCATAGTGAGAGGGGCGTAAGTGGGTATGTCGAACCTGCTGTCAGTCGTCGTGTTCCTTCCGCTCCTGGGCGCGGTGATCTCCGCGCTCGTGCCGAAGGGCAGTCCCGGCGCAGCCAAGTGGGTCGCCGCGCTCACGAGCGGGCTGGGACTCGCGCTCACCGTGTGGCTCGCGGCCGCCTTCGACCGAACCGCGTCGGGGATGCAGTTCGTCACCGACGTCGTGTGGGTGCAGCAGGCGGGGATCCACTACCACCTCGGCCTCGACGGCATCTCGATCGCCATGCTCGGGCTGTCGTCCCTGCTCGGGCTGATCGCGGTCATCGCGTCGTGGAAGATCACCGACCGCGCCCCGACCTACTTCGCGATGCTGCTGCTGCTCCAGGTCGGTATGAACGGCGTGTTCGTCGCGCTCGACTTCGTGCTGTTCTACGTGTTCTGGGAGCTCGTGCTGGTCCCGATGTTCTTCCTGATCGGGATGTGGGGCGGCGCGCGGCGCGAGTACGCCTCGATCAAGTTCTTCATCTACACGCTGGCCGGCTCGGTGTTCATGCTCGTCGGGATGATCGCGCTGTACCTGCAGACCGGCACGTTCGACATGGTGGAACTCGCCAGGCTGGGGGCGGGCGGAACGCTCGGCCTCGGCTTCCAGAACTGGGTGTTCCTCGCGTTCTTCCTCGGTTTTGCCGTGAAGGTGCCGGTCTTCCCGCTGCACACGTGGCTGCCCGACGCGCACGTCGAGGCCCCGACGGCGGCATCCGTGCTGCTCGCCGGCATCCTGCTGAAGATGGGGACCTACGGGTTCATCCGCGTGTCGCTTCCGATGCTGCCCGACGCCGCGCGTGTGTGGGCGCCGTGGATCGCGGTGCTTGCAGTCATCTCGATCGTGTATGGCGCGGCCGTCGCCTTCGCGCAGACCGACCTGAAGAAGCTGGTCGCCTACTCGTCGGTGTCGCACATGGGCTTCGTGATGCTCGGGATCTTCTCGCTCACCGCGGCGGGCCTCAACGGCGCGATCGCGGTGATGTTCAGCCACGGCGTCGTGACCGGCATGCTGTTCCTCATCGTCGGCATGGTCTACGAGCGCACGCACACCCGGCAGATCGCCGACATCTCGGGGCTGTCGTCGGCGATGCCGGTGATGGGCGGTCTGCTCGCCTTCGCGTCGTTCGCCTCGCTCGGGCTGCCGGGGCTGTCCGGGTTCGTCGGCGAGTTCCTCTCGCTGATCGGGTCCTGGCAGAGCACCGTCATCCCGCACTGGATGACGGTGATCGCCGCGGTCGGCGTGCTGCTGGCCGCCGCCTACACGCTGTGGATGGTGCTGCGCGTGGTGCTGGGCACCCCGTCCGACGTCGTGCGAGGGCTGCCCGACGCCTCTCCGCGCGAGCTGACGGCGCTGGCTCCGCTCATCGCGCTGACCCTGGTCGTCGGCCTGTCGTGGTCGTCGCTGCTCTCCTTCGTCGATCCGGCCGTCAAGGCGCTCGTCGCCGCGCTGGGCGGGGCCGCCTGAGATGGGGACCTGGACGCTGATCGCCCCCGAAGGGCTGCTGCTGGCAGGCGCGCTGGTCGCGCTCTTCGCCGACGTGCTGTTGCCCGCGCGTGAGCGCGCGGGCGCGTGGGTGGGCGCGGGCTTCGCCGCGATCGCGGCGGCGGTCTCGGTTGCGGCCGGTGGCGGCACGCTGTTCGGCGGGCAGTTCGCCATCGACGGCGCCACCCAGGTGGCGCGCGCAGCGACGCTGGTGCTCACCGCGGTCTTCCTGGCATGGCTCGCAGGCGCAGGCTTGAAGCGCGGCCGCGTCCGGGAGTTCGCGGCGCTGGTGCTGTTCGCCGCGCTCGGCTCGCTCCTGATGGCGGCGGCGCGCGACTGGATCGTGCTCCTCCTCGCACTGGAGACCGCGACCATGCCCGCTTACGTGCTCATGGGCTTCGACCGGGGCGACGACCGCAGCCTCGAGGGCGCGCTCAAGTACTTCCTGCTCTCGATGGTCGCGAGCCTGCTGTTCCTCTACGGGGCGTCGTTCGTCATCGGGATGTCCGGCTCGACCCTGCTTGCCGCCAGCCGGCTGCAGCCCGGCGCGATCGGCGTCGTCGCGGCGGCCTTCGTCTTCGCGGGCCTGCTCGCGAAGCTGTCGGCCGCGCCGTTCCAGTGGTGGTCGCCCGACGCGTACGCAGGCGCGCCTTCTCCCGCGGTGGCGTTCGTCTCCTCCGTGCCCAAGATCGCCGGGCTGTTCGCGTTCGCCCGTGTCGCTGCCGTACTCGCTCCGCAGACCGCCGCGGCCGGTCCGCTGCTGGTCGCGGCGGCGGTGGCGTCGATGCTGGTCGGCAACCTCGCCGCCTACCCGCAGACCGACGTCCGCCGCCTGATGGCGTACTCGGGCGTCGCGCACGCGGGCTACCTGCTCGTGGGCCTCGCGGCCGGCACAGTCGCGGGCGCCCAGGCCGCGGTCTTCTACGCCATCGCATACGCGGTGCCGTCGATGGGCGTCATGCTCGTGGCGGCGCAGTACGGCGAGACGCTCGACGATCTCCGGGGGTTGGCCACGCGCAGGCCTTGGGTCGCGTGGGCGACCGGGCTCATGCTCGTGTCGCTGGTCGGGGTCCCGCCGCTCGCCGGCTTCGTGGGCAAGCTGTATCTGTTCACGGCCGCGATGCGCTCGGGGCTGGTGTGGCTGTCGGTCCTGGCCGTGCTCATGAGCGCGGTGTCGGCGGGCTTCTACCTGCGCGTGATCCGCGCGATGTTCTTCGCGGCCGGCGGTAACGCCGGGCCCGCCGCCCGGGGTTCGCGCGTGGCGTCGGCCGTGGTCGCATCCTGCGCGATCGCGGTCATCGTCATCGGGGTCGCGTCCTCCCCGCTGATGGGGGCTCTCGCGTTCGGCAGGTGACGTCGCGTGCCGAGCGATGGCGCTGCTCGGGAGACAGGATGGAGATACGGTGAGAAGGGGGTCTCGCCGTTCGGCGACCAGCTACTCTGTGGTTCACAGCGTCCCTCTGACGACCGAGTGAGAGGTGTGCACGATGGATGATCGATCTGACTTCGAGCCCGCGGCCGGGTTCCCGCCCTCCGAGCCGCCCGCCTTCCCCCCGAACGCGGGACCCGATCCCGATCTTGAGCCCCTCGTCCAGCCACCGGCGCCCGCGGCGCCCGTTCTCACCGCCCAGCCTGTACCCGCGCCCGCGCACGTGCGCCCCCCCCGTGGGCGCGCGAGCTTCGGAGCGCTTCTTGCCGCCGCCCTGATCGGCGGGCTCATCGGAGCCGCGGCGGTCGGTGGAACGCTGTGGAGCCTCGATCGCGCGGCTCCGGCTCCGGTGGCTCCCGTCGTGGCGCAGGCGCCCGTGCCCGCCCGGCTCACCATCCCGACGCAGCCGCTCGAGGCGGTAGCGGCCAAGGTCGTCCCGTCCGTGGTCAACATCGCGGTCGAGTCGCGCGACGTGTTCGGCACGTCCAGCGCAGTCGGGAGCGGCGTCATCATCCGCGCCGACGGCTACATCCTCACCAACAACCACGTCGTCGAGGGCGCGACGAAGATCGTCGTGCGTCTGGGGACGATCGACATGACCGCCACCGTCGTGGGCACGGATCCCACCTCGGACCTCGCCGTCATCAAGATCGCCAAGACCGGACTGCCGGCCGCCACGCTCGGGAGCTCCGCCGACCTTCAGGTGGGCGAGGAGGTCATCGCCGTGGGCAGCCCGTTCGGGCTCGACAAGACGGTGACGTCGGGCATCGTGTCCGCGCTGCACCGCGCGAACCTGACGCAGGGCCAGTCGGGGCTGACTTCCTACACCAACCTCATCCAGACCGACGCGTCGATCAACCCGGGCAACTCGGGCGGAGCGCTCGCCGACCTGAGCGGGGCGGTCGTCGGCATCAACACGCTCATCCTCTCGCCCTCGGGTCAGCTCGGGCAGTCGCAGTCGGCGGGTATAGGCTTCGCCATCCCGATCGACTTCGCCAAGGGCATCGCCGATCAGCTCGTCGCCGGGAAGAAGATCACGCATCCGTATCTCGGGGTGTCGACGGCCTCCGTGGACCAGGCGATCGCGCAGTACTACGACCTGCCGGTCTCCAGCGGGGCGCTCATCCAGCAGGTGAGCACCGGCTCGCCGGCCGAGGCGGCCGGCCTGAAGGTGGGCGACATCATCGTCCGGATGGGCGGCACCGCGATCGGAAGCTCGGAGGACGTGTTCACCGCGGTGAGGGCCGCGGCGATCGGCCAGAAGATCAGCGTCGAGGTCGCCCGCGGAAGCAGGACGATGACCATGGACGTCACGCTCGGCTCCGACGCGAGCGCCCGGTGAAGCTACGGATCGCCGCGGTCGGCCGTCTCAAGGAACCGCACTGGCGCGCCGCTTGCGACGAGTACCTCAAGCGGCTGCGACCGTACGCGACCGTCGAGGTCGCGGAGGTCGCCGACCGCGACATCACCTACGATGCGCCGCGCGCGATGGCCACCGAGGGTGCCGACCTGCTGAAGACGATCCCGGAGGCCTCGTACGTGGTCGCGCTCGACCTCGGAGGCGACCAGGTCACGAGCGAGGGGCTGTCGGCCCGTCTCGCCGATCTGATGGTCGGCGGCCGCAGCGACGTGACCTTCGTCATCGGAGGGAGCGCGGGCCTGGCTCCGGCCGTCCTGCGGCGGGCGGACGAGCGGCTCTCGCTCTCGCGGATGACGCTGCCCCACCAACTGGCGCGCGTGGTCGTGCTCGAGCAGCTCTACCGTTCGTTCCGGATCATGCGCAACGAGCCCTACCACCTGTGACCCGCTCGCAGTGCCCTACTTCCACGTCCACGCGTCCACGAGGATGTCCGAGCGGGTGATGACGACCGTGTAGGTCGACGTGAGCGGTTCGGGCAGCCACTCCTCCCGGACCGTCACGTTGTAGGCGGTCCCCTTCGACTCGGCCGCTGTGATCTTCCACGAGGAGAGCAGTGCCGTGCGGTCGGTACCGTCGAACCACGAGGCGTGAGCCGCCCTGAAGTTCGCGGTCGTGAGCATCATCATCGTGGTGGTGTCGCCGACCTGGCGTGAGCGCAGGAGCGTGCTGACTATGTCGCGCGCCGTGACGTCGGTGAGCGCGAGCGACTGCGACTGCACGGGCACCTGCCGGGCGATCTGCCAACTTGAGATCAGCCACACCTTCTCCACCAAGCGCAGCCGGAACTCGATCTCGGCCCCACCCGTCGAGATCACCGAGCGGCTCTCGCGCCCGTAGACGTCGGCGGTCTCGCTGCCGACCACCGCGCGGGCGACCCGGAACGTCGTGACGCCGCTCGTGGCGACCACCGCGGGCGCGGGACCGCCGCGGCCCTTGCGGTCGACGTAGGCGCTGGTGGTGACGGGCTTGCTCGCGTCGACGGTGGCGTAGAAGCCGCGGATCGCGGCTTCTACCGCGGCCTGGGCGGGGTCGAGCGGGGGAGCGGTGGGTTCGACGGATGCCGTCGGTACCTTCGACGGCGCGGTCACGACAGAGGAGGGCTTTGCGGGGAGCAGCACGGCGACCGCCGCGACGAGCAGGAACACCACGACCATGAGGATGCCGAAGCCGATCCGCACGCGGCGTGCCGCGGGGTTCGGGGCGGCGTTCTCCCCGTCGGCCGGGCTGGTACGCGGGGTGGTCTGTCGCATGGTGATCGCTTCCTGGCGGGCGGACGGGGAGCGGGCGGGGAGGAGGGTCTCTTCAATGATAGCGCGCGCAGCCCGTGTCGCGCCGATGGTAGACTCAACCGTGCATATCGGACGTGCGACGAAGGGTGGGGCAACCGTGGTCGGTCCCGGATCGGTGATCGGGTTCGTCGGCACGGGCACGATGGGTTCGGCGATGGCGGGGCACCTGCTCGACGCCGGCTACTCCCTGCGCCTGCACAACCGTACCGCGTCGAAGGCCGAGGGCCTGGTGAAGCGGGGCGCCGTATGGTGCCCGACCGCCGGACAGGTCGCGGTGGGCGCCGAAGCGGTGATAACCATCGTCGGGTATCCCGCGGACGTCGAAGAGGTCTACCTGGCCCACGGCGGGATCCTCGACAGCGCCGGCCCCGACTGCATCGTCATCGACATGACCACGTCGACCCCCTCGCTCGCCATGCGCATCGCGCGCGAGGCTCTCGAGCACGGCCTGACAGCGCTCGACGCTCCGGTATCCGGCGGAGACGTGGGGGCGCGTAACGCGGAGCTGACCATCATGGTCGGTGGCGACCGCGAGGCGTTCGACGCGGTCGAGCCGATGCTGAACGTGCTGGGCCCCAACGTCGTGTTCCAGGGCGGCCCCGGTGCGGGTCAGCACACGAAGATGGCCAACCAGATCGCCATCGCCAACACCATCGTCGGCGTGTGCGAGTCACTCGTATACGCCGAGGCGGCCGGGCTGGATCCGCGGCTCATGCTCAAGTCGATAGAGGCGGGCTCCGCGGGTTCCTGGCAGCTCACCAACTATGCGCCCCGCATGCTCGAAGGGGACTTCGCGCCGGGCTTCTACGTGAAGCACTTCATCAAGGACATGCGGATCGCGAAGGCCGAAGCGGAGCTGCGCAACACGATCCTGCCGGGATTGGACCTCGCGCTCGAGATGTTCGAGGAGCTGTCGCGGCGCGGCGGCGGCGACCGTGGCATCCACGCCCTCTACCTCCTGTACAAGGCGCGGAGCGTGCCGTCGTGCTACCTCGACTCGATCACTGAGCCCGACGCCTAGAAGCGCCGAAGGTCGCGCGGTCTGCCGCACCCTTCCGCGCAGGCTCATGCCTGCACGCGAGTGCTATCCTTACTGCCCGAAATCCTGACGCCGCCACGATCCTAAAGAGAGCCGTATGAGAGACACGCTGCGCACGCTCGTCGCCGACGCCATCGCGGGCGCGATCGATGCAGGCGAGCTGCGGCTCGATGCGGTACCCGAGGTCGAGCTCGAGCGTCCGCGCGATCCCTCGCACGGCGATTGGGCCACCAATGTGGCGCTGAGGAGCGCCAAGGATGCGGGCACCAGCCCCCGCGCGATCGCGGACGTCATCGCCGCGCGCGTCGCCGGGCACCCCGACGTCGCCGGAGTCGAGGTCGCGGGTCCGGGCTTCATCAACCTGCGGCTGTCCGCCGCCGCCCTGCGCTGCCAGGTCGCGCTCGTCCGCGAAGCGGGCGATGACTGGGGACGCGTCGATCTCGGGCACGGCCGCCGGGTCCAGGTCGAGTTCGTCTCCGCAAACCCCGTCGGTCCGCTGCACGTCGGCCACGGCCGATGGGCCGCGCTCGGCGACAGCATGGCGGCCATCCTGGCCCACGCCGGATGGCGGGTCGAGCGCGAGTTCTACATCAACGACGCGGGCGTCCAGATGGACATCTTCGCGAAGTCCGTCGCGGCCCGTTACCTCGAGCTGTGCGGTCGGGAAGTCCTCTTCGCGCCCGAGTGGTATCAGGGCGCCTACATCACCGAGATCGCCCGCGAGATCCTCGAGTCGGACGGTGACGTGTGGGCCGATCGCGAGGCGTCCGAACGAGAGGACCACTTCCGCGAGAAGGCGTACGTACAGGTGCTCGCGCACCTGCGCTCGGTCCTGCACGGCATGGGCGTCGACTTCGACGTGTGGTTCTCCGAGCGCACGCTCCACGTCGCGGGCGCCGATGGTCTGACCGAGGTGCAGCGCGGCATCGGGCAGCTGACGGAAGCCGGCTACATCTACTGGCAGGACGGCGCCGTCTGGTTCCGCTCCACGGACTTCGGCGACGACAAGGACCGCGTGCTTCTCAAGGCGGACGGCGAGTACACCTACTTCGCGGCCGACATCGCCTACCACAAGGATAAGTTCGAGCGCGGCTTCGACCGCGTTATCAACATCTGGGGCGCCGACCATCACGGCTACGTGGCACGGATGAAGGCCGCCGTCGCCGCCCTCGGCTATCCCGGGCAACTCGACGTGGTCATCGGCCAGCTCGTCACGTTGCTGCGCAACGGCGAGGTCGTCCGTATGTCGAAGCGCACCGGCGAGATGGTCACCTTCGAGGAGCTGCTCGACGAGGTGGGAGCCGATGCGGCGCGCTACTTCTTCCTGCGCAGGAGCACCGACCAGCCGCTCGACTTCGACATCGGGCTGGCCAAGGAGCAGAGCTCCGACAACCCCGTCTTCTACGTGCAGTACGCGCACGCGCGCATCTGCTCGATCCTGCGCAAGGCGGCGGGGCTCGCCGCCGAGGCCGACATCGACGCCGCAGCGGCGGCCGCACGCCTGGCTCCCGCGGACACGTCGCTCGACGCGCTGCAGGACCCCGCGGAGTTCGCCCTCATCCGGAAGCTCGCCGAGTTCCCGGAGATGGTGGAATTCGCCGCCGACCTGCTCGCGCCCCACAAACTGCCGTACTACGCCGAGGACCTCGCCGGCGCGTTCCACCAGTTCTACACGCTGTGCCGCGTCGTGACCGACGACGTGGCGCTCACCGCCGCCCGCATCGCGCTCGTCGACGCGACGCGCCTGACGCTGGAGCGAGTGCTCGCGCTCGTCGGCGTCTCCGCCCCGGAGAGGATGTAGTCATGGGATCCATCGCGCTCGAGGAGCCCGTTCCGGCCGAACCGGTCGATCCGAACGCCGACCTGTCGTCCGTGCTGCCGATGACCGCGGAGATCCGCGACGGCCACCTGTGGGTCGGCGGCGTGGACATGGTGGAGCTCGCGCGCACGCAGGGCACCGCGCTCTACGTGATGGACGAGGCCCAGATCCGCAACCAGTTGCGCGAGTTCCGGAAGTGGACGGCCTTCCACTGGAAGGACGTCGAGACGGTGTACGCGGCCAAGGCGTTCATGTGCAAGGCGATGTGCCGCGTCGTGCACGAAGAGGGCTGCATGGTGCTGTGCGCCTCCGGCGGTGAGCTGGCGATCG
>DATCIA010000104.1:0-2042 GCA_036508075.1 Coriobacteriia bacterium | reverse complement strand
CGCGCGCCGTAGAGCGCGGGTCTGATGTTGTCAGTCATGCCGCCGTCGATCGCCACGTAGGTCCGGATGCCGGGGAGCTCCTTGATGGTCCCGACGGTGTAGAGCGTGATTCCCGCGCCCGCGACCACGGCCCGGCCCGGCTCGATGAGGATGCGCGGGACGGGAAGGCCGTTGCGCTCGCACTCCTCCTTGATGCCGTCGACGACGACCTTGCCGAACTGCTCGATGGTGGAGGGCTCGTCTGCCAATCCGTACTTGATGCCGATGCCGCCGCCGACATCGAGGTCGATCACCGTCTGGCCGGTCTCCTCGAGCACCCGGCGCATGAAGTCGACCATGACCTCGATGGCCTTGCTGTAGCTCTGGAGAGCGAAGATCTGCGAACCGATGTGCATGTGCAGTCCGGCGAAGCGAAGGCCCGGCAGCGCGGCGGCAGCGCGAACGCCCTCCATCGCAAGCCCGTGGTTGAGCCCGAACCCGAACTTCGAGTCCTCCTGGCCGGTCTGGATGTAGCCGTGCGTGTCGGGCTTGACGCCCGGGGTGACGCGCAGGAGCACCGCCTGCTCAGCGCCGCGCGCGCTCGCGATCTCGCTGATGCGCTGCAGCTCGAGCAGGGAGTCGGCGATGATGCGGTCGACGCCGGCATCCACCGCCTCGGTGATCTCGCCGATCGTCTTGTTGTTGCCGTGGACCTGGATCCGCGCGGCGGGGACGCCGGCCGCCAGCGCGATCGCCAGCTCGCCGCCCGAGGCGCACAGGATCATGCAGCCCTCCTCGTGGACGATCCGGCACATCGCCTTGCACATGAACGCCTTGCCCGCGTACACGGTCTCGACGTCGTGCCAGTGGTAGCTCGTCCACTTCCGGAACTCGCGCAGTTGGCTGCGGATCTGGGCCTCGTCCATGACGTAGAGCGCCGTTCCCTGGCTCCGCGCCAACTCGACCATGTCCACGCCCCCGACCCACAGATGACCGTCGCGGATCTCGGCGGTCATCGGCAGCACGGAGGAGAGGTCGGCGTTGGGGTCGACCGGTTCGACCGGGATGGGCTCTTCGAGTGCGGGGTTGGCCATGTTGGTGGACTCCTTGCGATCACCGTGGAGCGCCCATTGTATCCGAGGGCGCGCATCGCGACGTGCGGCGCACTGGTCGTCACCGAATGCTCTGTGTACACTATGTACACAAAGTACAGGAGGTACACTATGACCCGGATCAGTATCGCGGACGCTCGCAAGGACTTCGCCGCCATCGTGAACCGTGCCTCGTTCGCGCACGAACGCACGGTGATCACGCGCCACGACGCCGATGTCGCTGCCATCATCTCGATCGACGAACTGCGCGTGCTCGACGCGCTGATCGAGAAGTGGGAGGACGAGGAGGACATCGCTGACGCGAACGCCGCACTCCTCGAGGCCCGCGAGGACGCCGTTCCGTGGGACCACATCAAGCGCGAGTTCGGGATACCCACGAAGTGAGCGGGTGGCACATCGAGTTCACCTCGTCCGCGCGACGCCGCCTCGAGAGGATCCACCCGGAGCCCCGAGGGCGCATCGAAACAGCGATAGCGGCGCTCGTGGACGACCCGCGCCCCGCAAGCGCGAAGCGGCTCGTCGGGAGAACCGAGTACTGGCGCATCCGGGTCGGCTCATACCGGGTCGTCTACACGATCGAGGACGACAGACTCGTGATCCTCGTGCTCACGCTCGGGCACCGTCGCGACGTCTATCGGGGGCTCTGAAGCTCCCCTACATCCTTTCGGGGGCGGAGACGCCGACGAGCGCGAGGACGCGCTCCAGCGTCAGGCGCGTGGCGTCGACGAGCGCGATGCGCGCCGCCGTGAGCGCCACGTCGTCGGTGACGACACGGCACACGGTGTAGAACTGGTGGAACGCCCCGGCGAGGTCCTCGGCGTAGTACGGGAGCTTGTGGGGAGCAAGCAGATCGGCCGCCGACTCCACGACCTCCGGGAACTCCGCGAGCTTGCGCACCAGGGCGAACTCGGAGGGTTCCACGAGCGGGTCGAGTGACATACCGGCGGGCGC
>DATCIA010000103.1:0-22720 GCA_036508075.1 Coriobacteriia bacterium | reverse complement strand
CAGCCGTACGCTCAGGCCGATCGCGTCGAACACGTCCTCGAGGTGGAACGCCTGATCGGCCACGAGCGCGCGCAACGGGTAGACGAACACGCTCGCCTGTCCGCGCTTGAGCGCGATCCGCGCCGCGTGCAGCTGGAAGATGAGCGACTTGCCACGGCCGGTCGCCATCACGGCGAGGCATGAGCGCCCGTGAGCGAGGTGCGCAAGGGCCTCGGTCTGCGCGGCGTGCAGGGTGCCGTCGCCGATGAGCGCGCGAACGAGCTCGGCGTCGAGGGCGTCGTCGTCGAGGACTGTGAGTTCCGCCCTCCGGGTGGCGCGCGCCTCCGCGTCACGCTCCGCGTCCAGCGCCGCGCCTTCGCGCGACACGAGCACGTTGACTCCGCGGCTGGCGTCCTCTCCCCCGCCGGTGAGGTCGGTGACGGTCACCTCGAACGCGGTGCCGGCGTCGATCACCGGCGCCAGGACCGCGGCCAACCGGCGGTTGAAGAACCCGACCTGCTCACCGGTCGGGTCGAGCAGCGCGATCGCGTTCGCGTCGAAGGGGTTGTCCGGCTGGCGCACGACGCGCAGCACGGCCCCGGGCTCGAGGCGGGCGACCACGTCCTGACGTCCCTCGAAGCTCACTCCGGCCAGCTTCGTGTGGAACGCCTCGGCATCCGCGATCCCCTCGTAGTCGCCACGCGCCAGGATGCGAGCGGCGTCGGCGAACAGCTCCTCCACCAGCTCCGCAGCCGGTGCGTCGGCAGGCGCCAGGTGCGGCACGATGCGGCGGACCATGAGTTGGATGCGTTCGCGGCCCTGCCATGTGTCGGTGTCGAGCGCGTAGAGAACGTCGACCGCCGCGTCGTTCGCGGCGAGCGCGGCAGCATCCGGGCAGCGGAACGCGATCGCCGGCACCGACGCGACGCCGTCGTAGGCCTCGAACTTGAAGTGCGCCTGCTCCTTCCCCACCAGCGAGCGGCTGTTCATGAACACACCGCGGCTCACCAGCGTCGGCTTCGGGTTGGCGCATCCGAACGGCTCGAGGGCGGACAGCCCCGTCGCCAGCTCGCGGGTCGCCTGCCACAGGTGCACCTCGGCGTCCGCCTTGACCGTACGGGAGAACGCCTCCTCGGGAACGTCCGCGAGCGCCTCGTCGAGGCAGCGCGCGAAGTCGGGGAGCCGATCCGCCGGCAGGGTCGCGCCCACGGCGGCGGCATGCCCGCCAAAGCGCGTGAGCAGCTCGGAGCAGTGCGAGACCGCCGCGTGCAGGTCCACGTCCCCGACGCTGCGTCCCGACCCGCGCGCCTCGCCGTCCTCGATGCAGAACACGATGACCGGTACGCCGTACACGCCGGCGAGCCGGGATGCGACGATGCCGCGGACGCCCTCGTGCCAGCCCGCGCCCGCCACCACGAGCGAGCGGGCACCGTCGTGCCACGCGGCCTTTGCGGCGCCCGTCGCCTCGCGCGACAGGTCGGCCTCGGCCGTCTGCCGGGCACCGTTGTAGGTGTCGAGCGCCTTGGCCAGCGAGGCCGCCTCGGCCGGGACGTCCGACAGCAGCAGCGCGAGCGCTTCGGCGGGATCGGCGATCCGACCGGCGGCGTTGAGCCGCGGCGAGAGCCCGAACGCGATGCGCTCCGAGGTCATCGTCCGCGGATCGACGCCGGCCACCTCGCACAGCGCAGCGATTCCCGTGCGGGCGCGGGCGCGGATGCGCGCGAGGCCGTCGGCGACCAGCGCGCGGTTCTCGTCCAGCAGCGGCACGATGTCGCCGACGGTCCCGATAGCGGCGAGGTCGGTGAGGTCGCGCCACGCCTCGGGCTCTCCGAGGCGCACGCCCACGGCCGCGATCAGCTTCAGCGCGACCCCGGCACCCGCCAACTCGGCGAAGCCGCACTCACCCGACTTCGGGTCGCACACGGGGACGCCGGTCGGGACACCCTCACCGGGCTCGTGGTGGTCGGTGACCACCACATCGATCCCCGCCGCACGCAGGCGACCGATCTCGGGTCCGCTGGAGATGCCGCAGTCGACCGTGATGACCAACCCCGGGGCCATCGAGATGAGCCGCTCGACCGCACGGTCGGACAGCCCGTAGCCCTCGCGGAAGCGATGAGGGACGGTGGCCTCCACGTCGGCGCCGAGAGCGGCCAGCCCGCGCGCGGCCAGCGCGGCCGCGGTCAGCCCGTCGACGTCGAAGTCGCCGAACACCACGATGCGCGTCTTCGAGCGGACCGCGGCGGCCACGGCATCGGCGCACGCGGTCATCCCGGGCAACCCCTCGGGGTCGCGCCAGTCGCGAGCGAGGTCGGGCGTGAGGAAGAGGCGCGTCGCCTCGGCGGTGTCGATACCGCGCGCCAGAAGGACGCGCGCGACCGTGCCTGAGAGTCCCGTGGAGGCCGCCAACGCCGCGACCGCCGACTCGTCAGCGGGAGTCAGGGTCCAGCGCGCGGGTGACGGGGCGGAGGTGGGCACGGGTGAATGCTAGCAGACGGGCCCGGCACGCTTGGCAGCGTGCCGGGCCCGTGGATCGAGCGCTTGGAGCGGCGCCCTACTTGGCCGCCGCGAACTTCTTGCGCAGCGCCAGGTAGCGCGGCTCGCGCTCCTTCCACATGGCATACAGCGGGCTCGCCACCGCCACCGAGGAGTACGCGCCCGACAGCAGCCCGACGGTCAGAGCGAACGCGAAGTCGCGCAGCGTCTCGCCGCCGAACAGCAGCAGACAGATGACCGGGATCAGCGACGACAGACCCGTGTTGATCCAGCGTGCGAGCACCTGGTTCAGCGAGTCGTTCGCCATGTCCATGAAGGTCTTCTTGCTCAGGTTCTGCGTGTTCTCACGGATGCGATGGAACACGACGATCGTGTCGTAGAGCGAGTAGCCGAGGATGGTCAGCAGCGCTGCCACCGTGTTCGGGGTGACCTCACGGCCGAGCAGCGCGTAGAGGCCGAGCGTGATCGCCGCGTCGTGCAGCAGCGCGATGACGCCGGTCACGGCCATCTTGTACTCGAACCGGATGGAGATGTAGGCGAGGATCGCGATGATCGACACCGCGAGTGCGAGCAGGGACGCGTTGGTGATGTTGCTGCCCCACTCGGGGCCGATGGTCGAGACCTGACGGTCCGTCGACGCCACCTTCAGCGTCGCGGCCATGGCCGCCGCCTGCGCCTCGGCGCTGACGGTCTTGGTCTCGGTCGAGCGGACGATGAAGCCGCGCTCGGTCGTCTGGACCGCCGCGCCGGGGATGCCCGCGGCGCTCGCGGCGGAACGCACCTGCTCGATCGTGGCGCCGGAAACGTTGGTCAGCGTGATGACCGTGCCGCCCTTGAACTCGATGCCGAGGTTCAGCGGCCGGAACACCAGCGATCCGAGCGCGATGAGGAGAACCACTCCGGAGAAGGAGAAGAGCCACATGCGCTTGCCCATGAAGTCTATGTACGGCCTACGCATCGACGGCACTTCCCTTCACGCCGAAGAACCCGGGGATCTTGCCGATGGTCTTCTCTGCCAGCAGGATCACCGCGGGCCTCGTGAACAGCATCGCGATCGTGAGGTCGCAGACGATACCGATCATGAGCGTGAGCGCGAAGCCCTTGACCGGGCCGATCGCGAAGATGAACAGCGGGATGGCGCTCGCGAACGTGACCGCGTCGGCGTCGAGCGAAGTCAGGATGGCGTGCTTAGTACCCGACTTCGCAGCCGCGCGCGGCGTGCGACCCATCGCGATCTCTTCCTTGTATCTCTCGAAGATGAGGATGGAGGTGTCTGCCGCCAATCCGATCGAGAGCGTGATGCCCGCGATGCCCGGCAACGACAGTGCGTACTGGCCGGCGCCGGAGAGCACCGACAGCACGCCCAGGTAGACCACGGCGAACGAGCCGAGTGAGATCCACGACAGCAGCCCGAAGCCGCGGTAGTAGAGGGCGAGGTAGAGGGCGACGATCGCGAACCCGATGAGCGCGGCCGTGATGCCCTGGTAGAGCGAGTCCTGGCCGAGCGTGGGTCCGACGACCTCGGTCTGGGAGAACTGCAGGTCGACGGGGAGCGCGCCGGACTGAAGGATCATGGCCAGCTTGCGCGCCTCCTCTGCCGTGAAGTTGCCGGTGATGGAGGTGTCACCGCCGGTGATGGCCTCGTTGACCGACGGCGCGGAGACCACGGTCCCGTCGAGCAGGATCGCAATCCGCGCGCCCGTGGGGAAGCTGCGCGTGGTGACCTCGGCCCACGTCGCGGTGCCCGAGGCGTTCATGGACACCGACACCTCGTAGCCCGGTCGGGCCACGTTGGACGATGCCTTGGCGTTGGCGGTCGTGATGACGTCGCCGGTCATGAACGGCTTGTACGAGCCGGCGGGCATCTTGAAGCCGTCGACGACCTGCGCCTGGAGCGTGGTGGGCAAGCTGGCGACCTCGACGAACGCGAGCTGACCGGCCTGGCCGATGACGTCGAGCGCCCCGCGCGCGTCACGCACGCCGGGAAGCTGGACCAGGATGGCCTGATTGTCGTTCTCGAGCTGCACCGTGGCCTCCGAGACACCCAGACCGTTCACGCGGGTGTTCATGATGACCAGAGCCCGCTGCATCGCGACGGCGTCGGCCGCCTTCTTCGGCGTGAGGATGACCGACAATCCGCCACGCAGATCGAGCCCCTGCGTGATCGAGGAGCCGCCCTCCTGCAGGCTGAAAGACGAGGAGCCGACAGTGAAGGTCGTCCCATACGAGAGCTCGGCGCTCTTCACGACCGCGCCGCGGACCGTGATCGGCAGGGTCGACTCGGTGGTCGCCGAGACGCGCCACGATGCGGACACCGTGGCTGTGGAATCGGTGATGCGCTCGAGCAAGGCGATCGGCTTCATGCTGGAATCGGCGGCCGCCTGTACCCCGATGCCGTCCGCCGTGAGTCCGATGACGGCCTTCGACTCCTTGAGAGTCGAGGACCCGCTCGCGGTGCCCGCCTGCCACGATACGCTGTCTGCCTTCTTGAAGGGCAGCAAGAACAGCAGCGCACCGACTAGCAGGACGACCAGGCCCGCGATCGCGAGGTAGTTCTTCTGCCTGGAGTCCATCCCCTACCTTCCGATCGTGTGCTTCGTCAGGCGCCGCTTCGAGGGCCGCGCCAAATCCTCCGAAACTCTACACCATGCGGACCCCGCCGAGGACTTTGTAACGCCCTAGAGCAGCTTGGTCCCGTTGATGACCAGGTGGAAGGTCGATTCGAGTACCTCCGCGGCGGTGCGGCACATCTGCATCCGGCTGAGGAAGATCTCGAAATACTCCATGACCTGACTGGTCTCGGTGTCGATATCGATCTCGAGCGTCAGCGTCCGCGCCTGACCGTCGACGCGCAGGAACGAACGGCGCGCCGAGAAGTTCACGCGGTCGTGGATGTCGAATGCCGCGGGGTCGGGGTTGCGCACGCGGGTGTGGTGCACGTCGGCCTTGTCCGCGATGATCGTCGCGGCCCCGATCGGGTTCGCAGGAGCGCCGAACTCCTCCTCGTGGTTGCCGACGGCGTTCATGACGTGGGCGGTCTCCCACGGGTCCATGCCGAGCGACCGGAGCATGTCGCGCGCGAGCAGCGCTGAGGACACCCCGTGATGGTCGCGACCGATGCAGTTCCCGACGTCATGGAGATACCCGGCGATCTCAGCGAGCTGCGCCAGACGCTCGTCGTAGCCCAGCCGCCGCATGATGTTGCCCGAGATGTGCGCCACCAGGTTGGCGTGGCGGAACCCGTGCTCCGTGTAGCCGATCGCCCCGAGGTACTCGTCCGCGACCTCGATCATGGCGGTGACGTCGGGCGAGGCGCTCACGGTCTCCAGCGTGATCCACGGTACGCCGCTCACCCCGGAGGCGAGGGAATCGGGAACCGCGGGCGCGCCGTCACTCATCGCCGGGTCCCGTACCGGGCCTGAGCCGATCGATGATGGCCCGCTTCGTGAATCGGACGATGACGCCGTCTGCGATCTCGACCGTCATGGTGTCGGCGTCGATCGAACGCAGAACGCCGATGAGCCCGCCGGCCGTCATGACCTCGTCGCCCGGCTGCAGGGCCGCCATCATCTCGCGGAGCTTCTTGCGCTGCGCCTGCTGGGGCCGGTACCACAGGAAGTAGAAGATCCCGATGATGACCACCACATAGGCGATCGTGAGAATGGGGTCCGAACCGGTGGCAGCCATGGCGCGCTCCTCGGGATGGGTCGCGCCGTCTGCCGGCGCCGGAAGTAAGAATAGCACCGCCCGCCGGCGCTCAGGCGCGCACGAGCGGGCGCGACCGTTGGGGCTAGTAGTCGGCGGCAGCCGGGCTGTTGAGCCAGCGCGCCAGGAAGTCGGCGTAGCGGTGTTCCTCGATCGCCTCGCGAGCGCGCCGCGTCAGATCGAGCAGGTAGAAGAGGTTGTGCTCGGTCAGAAGGATGGCTCCGAGCATCTCCTTCGTCGTGACGAGGTGGCGCAGATACGAACGCGGGTAGGTCGCGCAGGTCGGGCACGCGCACTCGGGGTCGAGCGGCCCGGTGTCGCGCGCGAAACGGGCGTTGCGGAGGTTGAGCCGCCCCTCGCTCGAGAACGCGGTCCCCAGACGCGCGGTGCGCGTCGGCAGCACGCAGTCGAACATGTCGACGCCCAGTGCCACGGCTCGAAGGATGGTCGTCGGGTTGCCGACGCCCATGAGGTAGCGGGGCTGGTCCGACGGCAGCAGCCCGCACACCGGTTCGAGCGACTCGAGCATCATCTCGTGGGGCTCGCCAACGGAGTAGCCGCCGATCCCGTAGCCCGGGAACCCGACCTCGACAAGGCGCTCGATGCTCTCCGCACGCAGGTCGGCGAACACGCCACCCTGCACGATCCCGAAGAGCAACTGGTCCTCCCGCTTCCGGGCATCCGCGCAGCGCCGCGCCCACTGCGCGGAGCGGCGGACGGCGGTCGCGACCGTCTCCTTCTCCGCGGGGTAGGGCGGACACTGGTCGAGCTGCATGAAGATATCGGCGCCGAGCTGCTCCTGGATAGCGACGTTGTCCTCCGGCGTCCAGAAATGCTTGGCGCCGTCCAGGATCGAGTTGAACGCCACCCCGTCGTCGGTGACCTTCACCGTGTCGGCGAGGCTGAACACCTGGAACCCGCCGGAGTCGGTGAGCACCGTCCCGTCCCAGCCCATGAAGGAGCGGAGCCCGCCTGCCTCCTCGATGATGTCGGTGCCCGGGCGAAGGAACAGGTGGTAGGTGTTGGAGAGGATGGTCTGCGCCCCGAGCTCGCGCAGCCGGGAGGGCAACATCCCCTTGACCGTGGCACGCGTCCCGACGGGCATGAACAACGGGGTGTGGATCTCGCCGTGTGCGGTGTGCAGCACACCGCGACGTGCCGCGGTGTCCGGGTCGGTGGTGATGAGTTCGAACTCTCCGATTCGCATGGCGGTGATTCTACTCCAGCCGTCGCATCGTCCTCGACGCGAGGCCACCCTTCAGGGAGACTGGGAAAGCTGGGAGAACCGGACCCGTCCCCACGGCGTCGAAGAAGGTAGGGCATGACCGAGCACGTGCGCGATGATGCGGACCTGGTCAGCCGGGCCGCAGCAGGCGACATAGGAGCGTTCGAGTCGCTCGTTCGAGCGCACACCGACGCCGTCTATGCGCACGCGTACCGCTTCTTCGGAGATGCCTCTGCCGCTCAGGACGCGACGCAGGAGGTCTGGATCAAGGTGTTCCGCTCGCTCGAGGGCTTCGGCAGCCGCGCCGCCTTCACCACGTGGCTGTTCCGCGTCACCCGCAACGTATGTCTCGACATGCTGCGTTCGGGACGCCGCGCCGCGACTCCCGTCGATCCCGTGGAGCTTCACAGGATCGCCAACAACGACACCGCCGGCGAGGCCGCCGGTTCGGTCGATCTCGAGATGGCGATGCGTGCCCTGTCCCCCGAGGACCGCGAGGCATTCAACGCGGTCGCACTGTTCGGGCTCCCCTACGCCGAGGCGGGTTCGGTCCTGGGCGTACCGGCCGGCACGGTCAAGTCGCGCGTGTTCCGCGCGCGCCGCGCGCTCACCACGCTGCTCTGCCTCGACGCGAAGGGAGGTGCCTAGGCGATGGAGATGGATTGCATCCGCACCCAGGCCACGCTCTCCGCACTCCATGACGGCGAGCACGTGACCGAGGAGAGCGCCGAAGCCGCCCGCATGCACTGTGATGACTGCGGAGCGTGTCGCGCGTTCGAGGCCGACCTCAGGAAGCTGGAGGCGCTTCCCGCGCCGCAGGCTCCGCCCGGCCTCGTCGACCGTGTGATGGTCGCAGTGGCCGCCATCGTCGCCGAGCGCGCCGAAGACGCGATCGCGGCCGCCCTTCCCTTGGAGCAGCCCGTCGCGCCGACCGACGCGCCGGGCTCGACGCCGCGGTTCGAGTGGCTCTCGGGCGCCGGACGATGGAAGACGTTCGGCGCGCTCGGAGCGGCGGCCGCGGCCGTCGCGGTGATCGCGATCCTGGTGACCCGCACCCCGACTCCGCAGACCGCGTCGACGCACCTGCCGTCCGGGGCCCAGACCGGCGCGCTGGATCTCACCTTCTCCAACGAGGCGGCCACCAGGTCCGCCGCCCCTGCCGCGCCCGCGGCCACCCCGGCTCCGGCGCGTGCCCCCGACTACCTGACGTTCCGCAACCGCGTCTATGCGCCCGGCTCGTTGCTGTCGGACGCGAAGACGGCTACCGACGCGATCGGCACGGTCACGACCGCGTTCGGCAGCGCGGGCGCCCCGACCCAGGCACGGGCGTACCGGTCGCCGCTGACCGACGGCTCGATCGTCGTGACGGGTCCCGACGGCACTCGCCTCTACGCGCCGGTCATCCGTGTGTTCAACAGCCTGAAGTACCAGATGGTCGCGGGCAACACCGTGGACCGGTTCGGGCAGTGGCCGCAGTTGCCCGGCCGCTTCCCGGCGCCGACCTCGCCCGACGGCGCGCCCACGTTCATCGTCTCCGGCGGAGACGCACTAGGGATCCCGACGTACACCGCAGCCGGCGTACCTCAGATGCAGGGCTTCGCGATCGCCCCGGGGACTCCCGCGACCGACCCGGCCGGCTCCAACCCGAACTGGACGTGGTGGGAGCCGATGCTCATCCCCTGATGCCGAAGGGCTTATCGCCCGGAGGATCAGATGATCAGCATCGCGTCGCCGAAGCTCAGGAAGCGGTACCCGCAGGCCAGCGCCGTCTCGTACGCGTGCAGGACGTTGTCCCGCCCGGCGAACGCGCTGATCATCATGAGCAGTGTCGAACGGGGCACGTGGAAGTTCGTGATCATCGCGTCGACCGCCCGGAAGGCGTAGCCCGGGAGGATGAACAGCTTCGTGCTGCCCTCCGTGGCGCACACCGCGCCGGCCTCCTCGCTCCACGCGCTCTCCAGAGCACGGACGCTCGTCGTGCCGACGGCGATCACGCGGCCGCCGCGCTCGCGGCACTCCGCCACCGCTGACGCGACCTGCTCGCTCACGCGGTAGTGCTCGGTGTGGATGTGGTGCAGCTCGGGATCGTCCTCGCTCACCGGGCGGAAGGTGTCGAGGCCGACGTCGAGCTCGACGCGGGCTACGTGCGCTCCCCTGCCGACGAGCCGGTCGAGCAGCTCGGTGGTGAAGTGCAGCCCGGCGGTGGGCGCGGCGGCCGAGCGCTCGTCGGTGGCGTAGACGGTCTGGTACAGCTCGGGGTCGGCAAGCGGCCGTGTGATGTAGGGCGGCAGCGGCACCTCTCCGAGCCGGTGAAGCACGTCGATGAAGCGGCCCTCCCGAGCGCGGAACTGCACCAGCCGGGTCCCGGACTCGTCCAGGACCCCGACGATCGCCGCACTCGCCTCGCCGTCCCCCAGGTTCACGGTGGCGCCCGGCTGGAGCCTGCGACCGGGGCGGACGAGACACTCCCACGTGTCCGCGCCACGTTCGCGCAGGAGCAGGAGCTCGACCTTCGCGCCGCCGTCCTCCTTCACGCCGTGCAGGCGCGCCGGCAGCACGCGCGTCTCGTTGACGACGAGCAGGTCCCCGCGCCTGACGTACCGCTCGATATCCGTGAACACCCGGTGCTCGATGGCGCCGGTGTAGCGGTTCAGAACGAGCAGCCGGCAGCTGTCGCGCGGCTCCGCAGGGGACTGGGCGATGCGCCCCGTGGGCAGGTCGTAGTCGAAGTCGTCGGTGCGCACGCGCGGCCTTTCGTGTGGGCGTCTCCAGCGTGCCGCCAGTGTAGCGCGCGGCGTCCGGCCACCCATCGCCGCCCGCTGTCGCGCGTGCTCCGCATCGGGTACCATGCAGCCCATGCAAAGTGACTTCTGGTCCGCCGCGGACCTCCACATCCATACCACTGCGTCCGATGGGGTCGCGACCCCTTCCGAGGTGCTCGACTGGGTCTGCGAGAAGACCGACCTCAAGGTCATCGCGATCGCGGATCACAATACCAACCTGGGCGCGATCGAGGCCGCGGCGTTGGCCGTCGAACGCGATCTGCCCGTCGAAGTCATTGTCGCGCAGGAGGTCGAGAGCTCCGACGGTCACATCGTCGGCCTGTGGACCCCCGACATCGTGCCCCCGGGCCTGAGCGCGGCCGAGACCGTCGCCGCCATCCACGCCCAGGGAGGGTTCGCCGTCGCCGCGCACCCGTTCGCACCGCGACTCTGGTCGAAGGCGGGGCTCAGCCGCGGCAACCGGGGCATCTACAACAACGTCGACTACGACGGCATCGAGATCGCGAACTCGACGCCCCTGCTGTTCATCGCCAACTGGGTCGCGCGCTTCTACCAGCTGTCGCACGGCGACCGATTCGCGTGCACGGGAGGCAGCGACGCGCACATCCTCCACGTGATCGGCACGAGCCGGACCTACTTCCCGGGCGAGACGGCCGCGGACCTCCGCATCGCGCTCGACGAGCGCATCACCACCGTGTCGCGTCCCGGCTTCAGCCCGCGGCGGAACCTGCGCTACGCGCGGCACGTCCCGGGGATCATGCGCAGCGATCGCGAGCGCAAGGCGCGCGAGGTCGACCTGGGGATCCGCGAACCGAAGTCCGAGGGACGCAAGGGCCGCTAGCCCCGGCGCGCCGCGCGATCCGCGCGTCGCTGCTCCCGCTGCTCGGCGGCCTCGGCGTCCGAGTATCGGCACCCGCAGTAGTTCTGGCGGTACATCCCGAGTTCGCGGCTGCGTCGCGTCGCCTCGCCGTACCGGCCGCGGAAGTCCGTCACCAGGAATGCGACGCCGTACTCGGCGCACGCCTCGACGCCGGCCTCGCGGATACCGTCGGGATCCTGCCACGGGCTGACCGTGAGCGTGGTCGCGACCGCGTCGAAGCCGGACTCGGCGGCGTGCTTCGCGACCAGGCCGAGACGCAGACGGTAGCAGGCGCGGCACCGCTCCCCCGTCGCCTCCTCGAGACCGGCGACCGCCCGGTCCCACACCTCGGGCTCGTACGCGAGTTCGTCGACCTCGACTGCCTGCGACTCCGTCCATGCGAGCAGGGTGTCGCGACGGTGTTCGTACTCCGAGCGGGGGTGGATGTTGGGATTCGCGTACGCGACGCGCACCTCATGCTCAGAGGCGAGAGCATCGAAGGGCTCGAGCAGGCAGGGGCCGCAGCACGCGTGCAGCATCACCTTCACGGATCCACTCCCTTCCCGCTCCTGCGTCAGATCGCCTTCGCGATCGCGGCGCCGGCGGTCGCCAGCCCGAAGATGATGAAGAGCGCGCCCGAGATCCGCGTGATGATGCGCTCCGGGAGCTTCTTGCCTAGGATCGACCCGACCACGATGGCGACGCCGTCGGCGATCATCATGCCCACGGTGGAGCCCATCCATACTCCCCAGAACGACTGGGTCGCGGTCAGTCCGTTCGCGCTCAGGCCCATGCCGGCGAGCGCGTTCGTGATGGCGGGGCCGGCAGCGCCGAACGTGCGCAGCACGGCCGCGGGATCGGCCGCGATCGTCATCGTCATGATCTGCGTCTTGTCGCCCAGTTCCGCGAGAAAGAACGCGATCGCGACCGTCACGATCGGGCCGAAGCGACCGGCCTTCGAACCGTCGTCGCCGTCATCGGAATCGCCGCGCAGCGTCCAGATGCCGAACCCGACGAACAACACGCCCGTGATGATCCCGAGCCACAGTTCGGGGATGAGGCTCCCGACCGCCTGCCCCACCAGCGTCGAGAAGAAGTGGATGAACAGCGTGGCCGCGAAGATGCCGATGAGCACCTGCCACCAGCGGTAGCGGGCGGCCAGGCACAGCGCGAGCAGCTGGGTCTTGTCACCCAGTTCGGCGAGCGTGATGAGGACGGTGGCGACGAAGAAGGCGTAGAGCACGAGACCCCCGAATGGACGAGCGAACGGGCGCGATCGGGAACGCGGTCAGACGGTCTGCTGTTCGGCGGCGTCAGCCGTGTTGGACATGAGCATCGCGCGCGTCATGGGGCCCACACCGCCGGGGACCGGAGTGATCGCGGAGCACATCGGCGCCACGGCGTCGAAGTCGACGTCGCCGACCATGCCCGAGTCGGTCCGGTTGATGCCGACGTCGATGACCACAGCGCCCTCGCGCACGTACTCGGCGCCGATCATCTTCGGGCGCCCGATCGCGGCGACCAAGATGTCCGCCCCGCGGCACACTGCCGCAAGGTCGACGGTGCGCGAATGGCACGTCGTGACGGTACAGTCGCGCTCCAGCAGCATCAGGCCCATCGGCTTGCCGACCAGGAGTGACCTGCCGACGATCACGGCGTGCTTGCCCCGCAACTCGATCCCGTAGTGATCGAGCATGCGGATGACGCCCCACGGCGTGCATGCCCGGTGGCCGGGAAGGCCGCGCATCAGCCGGCCGAGGTTCTCGGGATGGAAGCCGTCGACGTCCTTGATCGGCGCGATGTCTGCCACGACGCGCTCGACGTCCAGATGGCGCGGGAACGGCTGCTGCACGAGGATGCCGTGCACCTGGAGGTCCGCGTTGTAGGCGGCGATCACCGCGTCGAGCTCCTCCTGCGTGGTGTCGGCGGGCAGACGCGTGTCGAAGCCGCGGATACCGACGCGCTCGCAGTCACGCTCCTTCATGCTCACGTAGGACTGCGACGCCGGGTCGTCCCCGACGAGCACGACCGCGAGTCCGGGAGTCACGCCGCGCTCCAGCAGCGCCGCCACGCGCCTCTTGGTCTCGAGCTCGACCGCGGCCGAGACGACCTTGCCGTCGATGATGGTCGGAGGCATGCAGGTTCCTTCTCTCGAAGAGCGTGGCTGCGGGATCGCCTAGAAGAGCCCGACGATGTTGCCGTCAGCGTCGATGTCGACCTTCTCGCCGGCTGGACGGCTCGGCAAGCCCGGCATCGTCATGATGTCACCGCACAGCGCGTAGAGGAACCCCGCGCCGGCGGAGAGACGCACGTCGCGAATGGGCAGGGTCCACCCCGTCGGCGCCCCCTTGAGATCCGGGTCGTGGCTGAGCGAGAGATGGCTCTTTGCCATGCAGACGGGCAGCGACCCGTAGCCGATGGCGGTGAAGCGCGCGAGCGAGCGGCGCGCCTCCTTGGAGAGGTCGATACCCTCGGCGCCGTAGACGCCGCGCGCGAGCGCCTCCATCTTGACCTCGGCGGAGTCGTCGTCCGAATAGGAGAAGATGAGCTGGGACTTCTCCTCGCACGCCTTCGCCACGGCGTCCGCGAGCTCGACGCCGCCGGCGCCACCATCGGCGTGCGTGGTCTGAGAGACCGCCGCGTGCGCGCCCGCAGCCAGTGCCGCCTCGCGGATCAGCTGGTGCTCGGCATCGGTGTCGGTCGGGAAGTGGTTGACCGCGACGACGACCGGGATCCCGAAGGCGATGACGTTCTCGATGTGCTTGATGAGGTTGGGCATCCCCGCGCGAACCGCGTCGAGGTCCTCGGCGAGCAGACGCGGATCCAGCGGCTTGCCCGGACGTATCTCGTAGCGCCCGGAGTGGGCCTTGAGCGCGCGCACGGTACACACCAGCACCGCGCAGTCGGGCGACAGACCGCTCGTGCGGCACTTGATGTTGCAGAACTTCTCGAATCCCAGGTCGGCGCCGAAGCCGGCCTCTGTCACCACGTAGTCGGCGAGCCTGAGCGCGATGCGGTCGGCGATGATCGACGAGTTGCCGTGCGCGATGTTGCCGAAGGGTCCGGCATGCACGAACACCGGGCCGCCCTCCATGTTCTGGAGCAGGTTCGGCATGACCGCGTCACGCATGAGCACGGTCATCGCGCCGGCGACCTTGAGGCTCTCGGTGGTGATCGGGTGTCCGTCGCGCGCACTGCCCACGACGATGCGCCCGATGCGCTTGCGCAGGTCCTGCAGGTCGTCGGAGAGCGCGAGCACCGCCATCAGCTCGCTTGCGGACGTGATGTCGTAGCCGGTCTCGCGCGGCACGCCGCCGAACCGGCCGCCGAGGCCGATGACGACGTCACGCAGCGCGCGGTCCGAGATGTCGAGCACGCGGCGCCACGTGACGGCGTAGGGATCGAGATCGATCGCGTCGCGGTGGTGCAACGCGTTGTCGATGAAAGCCGAGCACAGGTCGTGCGCGGTCGTCACGGCGTGGGCGTCACCCGTCAGGTGCAGGTTGAAGTCGGTCATCGGCAGGACCTGCGAGTAACCGCCGCCCGCCGCACCGCCCTTGATGCCGAAGACGGGGCCCAGCGAGGGCTGCCGGATACAGGTGAAGGCGCTGCGGCCCGTGTGGGCGAGCGCCTGTCCGAGACCGACGGTCGTCAGCGTCTTGCCCTCCCCGAGCGGCGTCGGCGTCATGGCGGTCACCACGACATACTTGCCATTGGGACGGTCGGCGAGGCTCTCGCTGATCGAGAGGCGCACCTTCGCCTTGTAGACGCCGTACGGTTCCATGAACCGCGGCTCGATGCCGGCGGCCTCCGCGACCCAAGAGATCGGGCGGATCTTCGCGCTCTGGGCGATCTCGACGTCTGACAGCATGCGGGTCCTCTCGGGCGGGTCGCGGACGCCATGGACGTCCCGAGGGAGTCTACCCCTCCTTGACGACCGCGAGCAGGCGTTTGAACTCGGGCGTGGCGGCGCGCCCGACGGCCTCATACATGAGGGACTCGGCGCAGGTCACGGTGACACCGTGCGCCCGTAGACGAGCAAGCGCCGTGCCGTGGTCCCGGGCGCGTCGCGAGCAGCAGGCGTCCTCGACGACATGGACGCGGTAGCCCGATGCTGCGAGGGCGAGAGCGGTCTGCGTGACGCAGATGTGCGTCTCCATCCCCACGATGGCCACCTGCCTGCGCCCGCTCAGCCCGAGGACGGCGGAGAAGCCGGGCTCCTCACACGCGCAGAAGGCGGTCTTGTCCACGATGCTGACTGCCACCGCCTCGCTCGCCTGCTCCAGCGCCGCCTCGATCTCGGGGACCGTGCCGCCGAGCCCTTGGGGGTACTGACGCGTGACGACGATCGGCGCGCCGACGATGGCGGCTACCCGGACGAGCCGCGCGATCGCGGCCACGGTCGCATCGCGGGCATCCATGGCCGCGGCCAGCCGGTCCTGAACGTCGACCACCAACAGGACCAGGTCGTCGCGGTCGATGAGATCGGGGTGGGCTGACATCGAGCCTCCGGAGGCGATCGCGGGTGCTTCACTCCGATTCTACCCGTGGCGTGCCCCGAGGACCCGCTGCAATGCTCCCGCGACAAGGCGCATCGGGAATCGTCCGCGTTCGGGTAGATACTCGTCGAGCACCCGGCTCGCCATCAGCGCATTCGACCCATCAGGAGGACCCATGGCCGAGGCACCGACCGTCACCGCTGTCGCCGACTTCGCAGCGGCGAGCGACTTCGAGAAGAAGCACACGCCCTTCATCACGCTTGAGGCCCAGCTGGACCGCCTCATCGTCAACGTCGAGGTCGGCCACGAGGTCCCGCACCCCAACGGGACCGACCACTACATCACCTTCATCGAGTTGTACGCTGACGGAGCCCCGATCGCCCGTCTCGACTTGTCGCCCGCGGTCACGCACCCCAAGTTCTGCGTGCCCGTTTCGCTCCCGGCCGACACGGTCGTCCGGGCCATCGAGCACTGCAATCTGCACGGGCTGTGGGCCTACGACGTGACCATCTAGTCGGACGCGCTTGCGACAGCCGAGGGACGCCCGCACCGTGCGGGCGTCCCTCGGCTGTCGTCATATCGCTCCGGTGGGGCTAGAAGAGCCCGCCCTGCGGCGCGTCCGGATCGGGCGGTCGCAGACCGAGGTGCTCGTAGGCGCGAGGAGTGGCCTGCCGCCCCTTCGGGGTCCGCATGAGGAACCCGAGCTGGAGCAGGAACGGCTCGTACACGTCCTCCAGCGTCTCGGTCTCCTCGCCCACCGACGTGGCCAGGGTGTTGAGGCCGACGGGGCGTCCCGAGAACTTCACGATCAGCGTCTCGAGGATCCTCACATCCATCTTGTCGAGCCCAAGGTGGTCGACTTCGAAGAACGCGAGCGCCTCCGCCGCCACGTCCTCGCTGACCCGCCCGTCGTGACGCACCTGGGCGTAATCACGCACGCGCTTCAGGAGCCGGTTGGCCAGGCGAGGCGTCCCGCGGCTGCGGCGCGCGATCTCGGCCGCGCCCTCACCGTCGATATCGACCCCGAGGATCTTCGCGGATCGCTTGACGATGGCCTCGAGCTCCAGGGCCGCGTAGTAGTCCAGGCGGAACGACATCCCGAAGCGGTCGCGGAGCGGGGCGGTGAGCAGCCCCGTGCGCGTCGTGGCGCCGACCAGCGTGAAGGGCGGCACGTCGAGACGGAGGCTGCGCGCCGCAGGCCCCTTGCCGATGACGACGTCGAGGACGAAGTCCTCCATCGCGGGGTACAGGACCTCCTCGACCTGGCGGTTGAGGCGGTGGATCTCGTCGATGAACAGGACGTCGCGCTCTTCGAGGTTCGTGAGCACCGCGGCGAGGTCGCCCGCGCGTTCGATCGCCGGCCCGCTGGTCGTCTTCATCGTCACGCCGAGTTCGTTGGCGATGACACCCGCCAGCGTCGTCTTGCCCAGGCCCGGAGGCCCCGAGAGCAGCACGTGGTCGAGCGGCTCGTTGCGTGCTGCAGCGGCCTCGATCAGCACCCCGAGCGACTCCTTGAGCTTGGGCTGTCCCAGATAGTCGGCAAGCCGCTTGGGTCGAAGGGAGCGGTCGATCTCGAGGTCGTCCGGCGTGTAGCGAGCCGAGACGAGCCGCTCGCCGTCGGGAGTCCACTCTGATGAGACGGGCTCGGTCACCGCGCACCCCCCAGCGCCTTGAGCGCCGCCCGGAGCATCTGCTCGGCGCTCGCCCCCGGCTCGACATCGCGCAGGGCCGCGGCGGCCTCGGCGGCGGTGAAGCCCATCGACAGCAGCGCATCGCGCGCCTCGATCGCCGCGTGCGTCGATGCGCCGCCGCCGGACGATCCGACATCCGGCGACCCGAGCTTGTCCTTGAGGTCGATGAGCAGCCGCTGCGCCGTCTTCTTGCCGACGCCCGGCACACTGGATAGGAGCGTCACGTCATCGCGCGCGATCGCCGTGCGCAACGCATCGGGCCGAAGCGACGACAGCACGGCCAGGGCGACCTTGGGCCCCACGCCTGACACGCCGATGAGCGCCTCGAACAGCTCGCGCTCGGTCTCGCTCTCGAAGCCGTAGAGCGTCAGTTCGTCTTCGCGCACGTGCAGGTAGGTGTGCACGGTGACCTCGTCGCCCTCCGCGGGCAGGGCCGCAAGTGAGGAGGTCGACATGATCAGCCGATATCCGATGCCGCCGACCTCGATCAGCGCGTGATTCGCGGCGCGAGTCGCCACCCGGCCCGTCAGGAAGGCGATCATCGGCCGGTGCCCGTCGCTTCGCGCTCGCGTGCCCGTGCGACACGCTGGTTGGCGTGACAGATGGCCGCGGCCAAGGCATCGGCGGCGTGGTCGGGGGTCGGGTCGTGGTCCAACCCGAGGATCGTCCGCACCATGTACGTCACCTGTCCCTTGTCCGCCGAACCCGTTCCAACGACCGCGAGCTTGATCTCACCGGGCCCGTACTCGCCTACCAGCATCCCCGCGTCGGCGATGGCCACGAGCGCCGCGCCGCGCGCGTGCCCCGTCGTCATCGCCGTGGCCACGTTCCGGCTGAAGTAGATGTTCTCGATCGCGGCCTCGTCCGGTGCGAAGCGCCCGATGAGCTCGGCCAGACCGTCACGCACCGTCTTGCAGCGACGAGCGGTGTCGTCGGCGCCCACCGTGCGGATGCAGCCGTAGCCGAGGCAGCGAAACCGACTGCCTTCGGTCTCGACGATCCCCCACCCGGTGTTCGCCAGTCCGGGGTCGATGCCAAGGATGATCACCGGCACGCTCGTCCCCTTGTCCCGACGTCGCCAATCGAACATATGTTCAGTCTACGGCACCGCGCCGACACGCGCAAAACGAAGGCAGGACGCCTCCCGGATGCGGAGACGCCCTGCCTTGGCAACGCGGGGACGCTAGAGGTCGAGCGCCTTGGCGATCTCCTCGGTGATGTCCATGTTGTGGTACACGTCCTGGACGTCGTCGCTGTCCTCGAGGTTGTCGATCAACCGGAAGACCTTCTTCGCGGTCTCGGCGCTGACCGTCGCGGGGACCTTGGCGCGCATCGAGAGCTCCGCGTCCTCGACCGTGATACCGGCATCCTCGAGGCCCTTCTTCACTGCGTCGAGGTCGTTGGGGCTGGTGACGACGACGAACACGTCGTCGTTGTCCTCGAGGTCGTCGCCGCCGGCTTCCATGACCGCCATGAGCAGCTCCTCCTCATCGGGGGCGCCGTCCTTCACGATCACGATCTCGCCGCGCCGCTCGAACTGGAACGCCACGGAACCCGTGGCCCCGAGCGCTCCCCCGGCGCGCGTGAACGCAGCGCGAACGTCGGCGGCGGTCCGGTTGCGGTTGTCCGTGAGCGCCTCGACGTAGACGGCGATGCCGCCCGAGCCGTAGCCCTCGTAGATGACCTCCTCGTAGTTCGCGCCGCCCGCCGTGCTGAACGCCTTGTCGATCGCCGACTGGATCTTGTCCTTCGGCAGCGAGTAGCTCTTCGCCTTCTCGATAGCGGCCGCGAGAGATGCGTTGTTCTCCGGCTTGGGATCGCCGCCGGTCTTCGCAGCAACGGTGATGACCTTCGACAGCTTGCTGAACAGCTTGGAGCGCTTCGCGTCCACGGCGCCCTTGCGGTGCTTGGTGGTTGCCCACTTGGAGTGACCCGACATCGGCTCAAGCCTTTCGCATGCGCGCGCATGCCTGCGCGCGGGAGGATGACCGCTCGTAAGGATACCCGATACACGACCCGAAGCGCCCGCGCCGCTCCGGCGGCGACGCCTCGACGGACCCGGCAGCTACGCGCGCGGCGCGCCGACGACCTGCTCCACGAACAGACGGTGCAGAGCGGTGTCGCCCGTGAGCTCGGGATGGAAGGTCGTCGCCAAGAGGTCGCCCTGACGTGCGGCCACGATGCGATCGCCGTGCCGCGCGAGCACTTCGACCCCCTCGCCCACGGTCTCGATCCACGGAGCGCGGATGAACACGCCGGGGAACGGCTCGCGCAGCCCGTGGACGTCGAGGTCGGACTCGAATGAGGCGAGCTGACGCCCGTAGGCGTTTCGGCGCACCGACATGTCCATGAGCCCGAGGGTGCGCTGGTCGGGAAGCGCGTCGAGCACCTCGCGGGCGATCAGGATCGCTCCCGCGCATGTGCCCCACACGCCCATGCCGCCTGCGCACCGCTCTGCGACGGCCTCGTAGAAGCCGTAGGTTGCCATCAGCTTGCCGATGGCCGTGGACTCCCCGCCGGGGATGACGAGGCCCGCACAGTCCTCGAGCTGGTGCGGCAGCCGCACGGCGACCGTTGCCACACCGAGCGCCTCGAGCGTGACGATGTGTTCGCGGAACGCGCCTTGGAGCGCGAGTACCCCGATCCTCACGCTACCAGCCACGCTCCTGCATACGTTCGCCCTCGGGGATGTCTGAGATGTTGATGCCGACCATTGCCTCGCCCAGGTTGCGCGAGACCCGCGCGATGATGTCCGCGTCCTCGAAGTGCGTCGTGGCCTCGACGATCGCCTTTGCGCGGGCGACCGGGTCGCCGCTCTTGAAGATGCCGGAACCGACGAACACGCCGTCGCATCCGAGCTGCATCATCAGCGCCGCATCGGACGGTGTCGCGATACCGCCGGCGGAGAAGTTGACCACCGGGAGCTTGCCGTTGTCGGCGACCCACTTCACGAGCTCGTACGGTGCCTGGAGGTCCTTGGCCGCGGCGAAGAGCTGCTCGCCGCGCAGACCGGACAGCCAGGCGATCTCGTCGGTGACCGCGCGGATGTGGCGGACGGCCTCGACGACGTTGCCGGTGCCGGGCTCGCCCTTCGTGCGGACCATAGAGGCGCCCTCTCCGATGCGGCGCAGGGCCTCCCCGAGGTTGCGGCAGCCACACACGAACGGGACCGAGAAGTCCCACTTGTTGACGTGATGCTCCTCGTCGGCCGGCGTGAGCACCTCGGACTCGTCGATGTAGTCGACGCCGAGGGACTGCAGGACCTGTGCCTCGACGAAGTGGCCGATCCGGCACTTGGCCATGACGGGGATCGACATCGCCGCGACGATCGCTTCCGTGATGGTCGGATCGGCCATGCGCGCGACGCCGCCCGCAGCGCGGATATCGGCCGGGACGCGCTCGAGCGCCATGACCGCGACCGCTCCGGCGTCCTCCGCGATCTTCGCCTGCTCGACGTTGACGACGTCCATGATGACGCCGCCCTTGAGCATCTCGGCGAGGCCGGTCTTGACCCGCAGGGTGCCGGTGATGTTGATGTCGCTCATGATCGCTCGCGCTCCTTCTATCCAAGGCGAGCGGCCGAATCGCACGGTCCGCTCGCTCCTTGGGGCTTTGCTGTCATTGGGTATGTAAGTCTACCCTTTCGGCGAACAGACCAACAAGCACGGCGGCGGTGCGGAATGCGTCGTATCGCCCGGCTCGCGGGACCTCCGTGCTACTTGGTCGAGATGTTCTGCGTGGTGCCGATCACCTGGATCCACGTGTTGCCCGGATCGAGCTTGATGGGAGCGCCGCTGGCGTCCTTGAACCTAGGCGGTGCGTCGGTCCCCGCCTCCCAGGTGCCGTCCACACGCTGGCCGCCGATGAACACCGACACCCTGCCGCTCCCGGTGAGCGCGATCTGCACCACCCCGTGCGTGTCGCCGGGATACGGCGTGATGTTCGCCCACATCACGATGACGTTGCGGGACGTGAGCTGCTTGCCGGTCACCGCGTCCTTGTGGGCCGTACCGTTGATCGAGCGCGCGTAAGTGCGCGTCGCCGGGTCGTAGCGCCACGAGGACTTGGTCGAGGCCGACACCGGGACGGTCAGCTGAGTCACGGTCGGCGTCGCGGCCGACGAGGCCCGCGCGAACTCGAATCCCGTGACAGTCTCCGAGGCCGGGTAGCCGCGCTTGGTCGTCGCGAAGCCGCGCAGCTTGGTGATGTCCATGTACATGTTGTGCGGCGCGGAACGCGTCGAGACGCGCCAGTAGGCGGCCGGGTTGAAGAACTGGTCCATGTCGTTGTAGCGCGTCTTGTCGGAGGCCAGGATGGTCCGCACCGACTTGGGGCCGCCGACGTGGGCCAGCAGGGAGTGATACTGCTGGATCAGGAAGAGGTCGGGCGGGCGGCACGAGCGCACCGGTCCGACGACCTTGGGCACCTGCGACTGGAAGAGCGCGTGGAAGCGCGTGATGCCGCCTTCAGAGATGACCTCGTAGACGACGTCGGCCTTGTCCAGCCCGCTCTGCGGGCGCGCGCCGGAGTGGTTCTCGATCTTCACCGAGACGACGCGGATGGTCGTCGCGTCGAAGGACGGCGCCTCGAGCCCTGTGAGCGGCCAGCGCGGCGTCCCCGCCGGCTTCGGCACGACTCGCTCGGTCGAGGCGGCGGGCCACAGCGACTCGATGGTGGTCGAGCCCTTGCAGCCCGCGAGGGCCGAGACGGATGCGACCAGTGCCAGCGCAAGGACGGTCAGAACGATGCGGTGCCTCATGGTACGGCTGCGCCTTCTCTCGTGGTGAAGGGGGTGCGTCAACGAGGATAGCATGGGGCCGTGGGCTCGCGCGGGGGCCGGGGAGCGACCGGTCCGATACCGTTGCCTACCGCGCTCCGGCTCCCCCGGCCGGGCCTGCGGCCGCCCCGGCACGCGCCCGGCGCGCTCTCCACAGCAGCCACAGCCCGGCCAGCAGCACCGGGACGCTGAGTACCTGCCCCATCGTGATGCCCCCGGTCAGGAATCCGATCTGGATATCGGGCTCGCGGAGGAACTCCACGAAGATCCGGAACACGGCGTAGAGCGTCAGCAGCCACCCCGTGATCTCGCCCGCGGGCCGGTCGCGCCGCGCCAGCAGCAACATCACGCCGAACAGCACGACGCCCTCGAGACCGGCTTCGTAGAGCTGGGAAGGATGACGAGGGAGCGGTCCGGCGTTCGGGAAGACCACGCCCCACGGGGCGGTGGTGACGCGACCCCACAGCTCATCGTTGATGAAGTTGGCGATCCTGCCAAGGAAGAGCCCGATGGGCGCCGCGACGGACCCGGCATCGGTCATCCGAAGGTAGGGCACGCTGTAGCGGCGGGAGATCCACAAGCCCGCAAGCAGGATGCCCACCAGCCCTCCGTGGAACGACATCCCGCCATCCCACATCTGGACGATCCGGATCGGCTCGCGCCAGTAGACGCCCGCGCCGTAGAAGAGCACGTAGCCGAGGCGCCC
>DATCIA010000102.1:0-2752 GCA_036508075.1 Coriobacteriia bacterium | reverse complement strand
GAGTGGCTCGCTCTCGACGAGCCGATCCTGTTCACGGGCAACGGCCTTTTCAAGTACGCGGACCTCTTCGCAGCCGCGATGGGCGCGTCCGCTTCCTTCGCGCACGAAGCGATGTGGGCGCCGACCGGGCAGGCGCTGCTCGCGGCTGCGTGGCGTGCGCGTCAGGCCGGCGAGCAGGGCGACGGGGACGCCGCGTCAGTGCTGCCGGTCTACACGCGCCTGTCCGACGCCGAGGTCAACGAACGCATCAGGAACGGCTCGACTCCGATCAACCCGGCGAGCGGCGTGGCCGGTCCGGCGGGGGAGGCGCGGCCATGACTGTCCGCATCCGCCGCATGGAACTCACGGACCTCGACGGCGTCCTCGCGGTCGAGCGATCGAGCTTCCACTCCGCCTGGAGCCGCGGGATGTTCCTCGACGAGCTCACCCAGGGCGACAGTCGTGCCTGGTTCGTGGCCGATTCGCCGTGGGGGCTGGTGGGATACACGGGGCTGATGGAGGTCGAGCACGAGGGCCACGTCATGAACTTGGCGGTGCGCCATGATGCGCGTGGACACGGTCTCGGAGGTGCGCTGTTCTCAGCCCTGCTCGCAGAGGCGACCGGCCGCGGGATCGAGCGGCTGACGCTCGAGGTGCGCCCCAGCAACGAGGCGGCACTTGCGCTCTATGCCGACGTCGGCTTCACGGAAGCCGGCCGCCGCCACGGGTACTACGGCGACACCGGCGAGGATGCGATCGTGATGTGGAGCGGGCCGCTCGACAGCCCGGAGATGGTCGCGGCCATTGAAGCGCTCGCCGTGCGCTCGGCCGACGCGCTCGATGCGTTCCGCTTGACGCGCACCGATGACGGACAGGCCGACGAGGCCCATGACGACCTGATCCTGGCGATCGAGTCCTCGTGCGACGAGACCGCGGCCGCCGTCGTGCGGGGAGGGCGCGAGATCGTCTCGAGCGTCGTCGCAAGCCAGATCGACTTCCACAGCAGGTTCGGCGGTGTCGTCCCCGAGATCGCATCGCGCAAGCACACCGAGGCGATCGTCGGGGTGGTCGACGAGGCACTCGAGCGGGCGGGGATCGGGCTGCACGACCTCACGGCGCTCGCCGTCACCTACGGGCCCGGACTGGTTGGAGCGCTGGTGGTCGGCGTCGCGTACGCGAAGGGCCTCGCGCTCGCGACCGGCCTGCCGCTGGTGGGCGTCAACCACCTCGAGGGCCACCTATTCGCCAACGTGCTCTCCGAGCCGGACCTGGAGCCGCCGTTCGTCGCCCTGTTGGTGTCCGGAGGGCACACGTCGCTCGTCCACGCTCCGCAGTGGGGTGAGTACCACACGCTCGGATCGACGATCGACGACGCGGCGGGGGAGGCCTTCGACAAGGTCGCCAAGGCGCTGGGGCTCGGCTATCCCGGTGGTCCCGAGATATCGCGCCTCGCCGCCGACGGAGACCCGGCCGCGATCCCGTTCCCGCGCGCGATGATGCGCAGCGATGACCTCGACTTCTCGCTCTCGGGGCTCAAGACCTCGGTCGTGACCTACATCGCCAAGGAGCGGGCCGCGGGCCGCGAGCTGCGTCTGCCCGATATAGCCGCATCGTTCCAGGCGGCCGTGATCGACGTCCAGGTCGCCAAGGCCCTGCGCGCCGTCGAGGGGTGCGACGTGTCGACCTTCCTGATCGGCGGAGGCGTCGCCGCCAACCCCGCACTGCGCGCTGCGCTCACCGCGGCGATGCAGGCTCGCGGCGTGCGGGTGAGCGTCCCGCCGCTGTCGCTGTGCACCGACAACGCTGCGATGATCGGCGCGGCGGCGCACTTGCGCCTGTGGCGCGGAGAGACGATGGGCCTGAGTGCGGAGGCTGTTCCCGACTTGCGGCTCTAGCTGTCCCGCCGTCTCGACCCGTATCTGAGTGTCGTACGCTCATATCGTGCACGAGGGTCTTGCGCCTCCCGTGGCCCCTCGGTATCATCACCGAGTGCGGTTGGCAGTCGGCCGACCCGACTGCTAGCAGTCGGACCCGTTGGGTATCAAGTCGTGTGGATCTCATCCCGTGGCGGCCCGAGTCCTGGTGGCCCGTGCGGGAGAACGTCGAGAAGAGTCCGGGCAACAACGATGGAGGGTAGAGCATGAATCTCAAGCCGCTGGGCGACCGCGTCGTCGTCAAGGCCTCCGAGGCCGAGGAACAGACCAAGTCGGGCCTGTTCATCCCCGACACGGCCAAGGAGAAGCCCCAGAAGGGCATCGTCATCGCCGTGGGCGAGGGCAAGTACCGCGAGGACGGCACGCGCGTCCCGGTCGACGTCAAGGTCGACGACGTCGTGATCTACGGCAAGTACGGCGGGACCGAGGTCAAGGTCGACGGCGAGGACTACCTGATCCTGCGCGCCGACGACATCTACGCGGTCGTCAACTAGGCGCACACAAGGACCGTCAGTCACGCCCGGTACTGAAGCCGGGCGCACCCGATACGGATACAAGGAGGGACATCGCCACATGGCAAAGGACATCAGGTTCGACGAGGAGGCCCGCAGGGGTCTCGAGGCGGGCGTCAACAAGCTCGCCAACGCCGTCAAGGTCACCCTCGGCCCCAAGGGCCGTTACGTCGTGCTCGAGAAGAAGTTCGGCGCGCCGACGATCACCAACGACGGCGTGACCATCGCCCGTGAGATCGAGCTCGAGGACCCGATCGAGAACATGGGTGCCCAGCTGGTCAAGGAAGTCGCCACCAAGACCAACGACGTCGCGGGCGACGGCACCAC
>DATCIA010000101.1:0-18877 GCA_036508075.1 Coriobacteriia bacterium | reverse complement strand
AGCGGCCAGATCTCGGTCACGCCCAGCTCGGTGGCCTTCTGGATGGTGAACTCCATGCGCTCCCGGCGAGCGATCCCGGCGGCCAGCACGACGCAGGGCTGCCGCGGACGTTCGATCGCCGGGCCGATGTCGGCGGTCACGCGTTCGGACGACGCGGACACGAGTGTCGCCTCGGCCTCCCGGCTATCGGGGTCCGCCACGATGATCCGGTCCCCGGGACCGAGTCGCAACACGCGCGCCATGTGATGGCGGTCGGACTCGCTCGTCTGCAACTCGACGCCGCACGAACCGTCCTCCGGCAACGCGCCCTCGAGAAAGAACCGGTGCAGCGTCATCGATGTCCCCCTAGAGTCCCAGCCAGTCGCGGACGCGGTCGAGCTTCGAATGCTCCGTCACTTCGCCCATGGTGCCGGCCAGCTGCTCCAGGAGCTTGCGCTGCTCCTTGGTGAGCTTGCGCGGGACGGTGATGTTCACGTGCACCACGAGATCGCCGTTCCCGGCCCGATGCCTCGGCATGCCCTCACCGCGGGCGGTCAGGATGTCGCCGTTCTGCGCCGCCGCGGGGACCTTCACGGTCACGGAGCGCCCGAACACCGGTACCCGGACCTCACCTCCGAGCGCAGCCACGGTCATCGGGACCCCGGCGCGCGCGTGCAGGTCGTCGCCCTCCCGGTGCAGGAACTCGTGGGGCCGGATGCGCACGGTCACGATCAGATCACCGGTACGGTCACCCCTCAGACCGGCCTCACCCTTGGAGGTGACGCCGATGCTCTGACCGTCGCGGATCCCCGCCGGGACCTCGACCTCAACGGTCTCGCGGACCTGTACACGGCCCTGCCCCCCGCACGACGGGCAGGGCGGGTCGACGACCGTTCCCGTTGCTCCGCACGTCTCGCACGCGGCCACCGACTGGAACGTTCCCAGGAAGGTGCGGCGCGCCGAGCTCACCTGGCCGGTCCCCTGACACACCGGGCAGGTCTTGACGGTCCCGCCTTCGGCGGCGCCCGATGCGGAGCACGTCGCGCACGGCGCGAGCCGGTTGTAGGTGACCTGCTCCGTGACTCCGGAGAAGGCCTCGTCGAGGCTGATGACGACCTGAGCGGACATGTCGCGGCCCTCGGTACGGACCTGCTGGCGCCCGCCGCCGCCCATACCCTCGAAGATCACCGAGAACAGGTCACCGACGCCACCACCGAACGGGTCCCCGTAGCCGTAGCCGCCGCCGAAACCCTGCTGCGGTTCGGCGGTGCCGAACTGGTCGTAGTTCGAGCGCTTACCGGTGTCCGAAAGCACCTCGTACGCCTCGTTGAGCTCCTTGAAGCGCTCTTCGGCGTCCTCATGGTCGCTCGTGTCCGGGTGCACATCGCGCGCGCGGCTGCGATACGCCTTCTTGATCTCGTCGGCGCTGGCTCCGCGCTCGACTCCGAGCACTTCGTAGTAATCGCGTGTGGAGGGCATCTGTCTCCCGGGAAGGTCGTGGGGGTTGTCGTCAGGTCGGCGTCGGCGGGCTAGCCGAGCGCCTCGGTCAGGCCGTCGGCGGCGGCGCGCACCGCGCTGACCGCGCGCGGGTAGTTCATGCGCGTCGGGCCTATGACGCCCACGAGGCCGCCGGCGCCACCCGCGTCGTAGTGTGCGGTGACCACGGAAAGGCGATCGAGCCCGACCGGGTTCTCGGAACCGATGCGGATCGCCACGTCGCCCGGGTTCATGACCTGCGTCAGGACCTGCAGCGTGGCGAGGCCATCCTCGAGCAGTTGGATCAGCGGACCGACCAGACGGGGATCGGCAAACTCGGGCTGCGCGAGCAGCGCGGGCATGCCGCCTGTGACCACGCGGTCCCCGTCGGTCTCGAGCAGGCAGTCGAGGACCTCGTCGATCAGCGTGACCGCCACGCGCGGCGACACGCCGGCCACGGCCTCGACGCCACCTCGCACTCCCCGCACGTCGTCACCGATCTTGCCCTCGAGCGAGGAGTTCAACAGCCGCTCCACGCCCGCGAGCTGGTCGCTCGTGACGATCTCCGGGAGCTCGACGTTGCGGTCGGCCACCCTCCCCGAATCGGTGACCACGACGACCACCGCCCGCGTCTCGGCGATCCAGACGAGGTTGATGCGTCTGATGCGCGCACGACGCAGGGCAGGCGCGATGACGATGGCGACGTAGCTCGTGAGCCGGGACAGCAGCGTCGAGGTCTCGCGCATCGCCTCGGCCAACTCGTGCTCGAGCGCGATGAACTGACCGTGCACCGACTCCACCTCGTCAGGCGTCAATCCCCCGCCGGGATCCGCCTCCATCATCGCGTCGACGAAGGCGCGGTACCCGGAGTCGGTGGGCACGCGACCCGCCGAGACGTGCGGCTGGAATACGTAGCCGCTCTCCTCGAGAACGGAGAGCTCGTTGCGTACGGTCGCCGGGCTGACCCGCAGGTCGTAGCGCTCGACCAGGTGCCTGGAGGCCACCGGTTGAGCGCTGCGGACGTACTCCTGTACCAAGGCGGCGAGCACTGAGCGCCTGCGGTCGGAGAGCATGGTTGGTAGCAGTCCGTTCTTGACGGCGCGCCTGCACGGTGCGGGCGCGAGCGGCTTCATTGGCAGTCGATTATAGCGAGTGCCAACCCGGGATGCGACAGAGCGCGGCGTCACGGACGCGAGGGCTGTCCCGCCGTCCAGATCGCGCCGAAGACGCGGTTGCCCAGCAGCCAACCCCGCTCCGTGGTGGTCCAGATCGCCTCGCCATCGACGGCCTCCCGCACGCGCACGAGGCCCTGCCCGTCCAGCTCCGAGAGCACCTCGAGGACTCCGGCGTCGGCGGCCTGGGAGGACGTGATCCCGCTCGCCAGCCGCAGCCCGAGCATCGCGTCCTCGCGCGCCGCCTCCGCGGCGCTCAGGAACTCGAGCGGCACGGGCGCTTGAAGCGGCCTGCGCAGGTAGTCGGTGAGGGAGACCTCCCGGGTGAAGCGCACGCGAGCGGGGCCGGGGACGCCGTCGGGCGGTGACTCCCAGCCCTCCCCGTCCGCGACGCTACGATACTGCGCCATCGTGAGCATCGACGCCGCGTGCGGCCCGACGCCCAGATACGAACCGCCCGTCCAGTACACCAGGTTGTGCCGCGCCTCGTGCCCGGGCTGGGCGTAGCTCGCGACCTCGTAGCGCAGCATGCCTTCGGCGGTAAGCGCCACCTCGGCGGCCAGCATCATGTCAGCCGCCTCGTCGGGATCGGGCGCGGGCAGCCGTCCCCCGGCGATCGAGGCGGCCAAGGGTGTGCCCTCCTCGACGGACAGCGGATAGACCGAGAGGTGACGGGCGCCGCAGCGCACGGCCTCCTCGAGCGTGGCGACCCAGGATCCGGGCGTCTGCCCGGGAACGCCGCAGATCAGGTCGATCGAGAACGCGGCTCCGGAGTCGCGGAGGATCCGGGTCGCCTCGCGCGCCTTCTCGGCGTCGTGGCAGCGCCCGAGTGTCTTCAGCACGTCGTCGTCGAAGCTCTGCACGCCGAGCGAGAAGCGGGTCACGCCCGCCTCGATCAGCCTCGCCACCAATGCGGCGTCGGTCGTCTCAGGGTTCGTCTCTATGGTGACCTCGGCGTCCGGACGCACGTTCGCGGTCTCGAAGAGCCCTTCCACGAGGCGCACGAGTCCATCGGCCAGCAGTGTCGGAGTCCCCCCACCGATGTAGAGCGTGGGAACGTCATCGAGGAGGTCATAGTGCGACCAGTGCCCGGCCTCGAACAGCGCGGCGTCGACGAAGGGGGCGTGCAGCTCCCCGCCGCCGGCCTGCGAGTAGAAGTCGCAGTAGGCGCACTTTGAGACGCAGAAAGGCACGTGGACGTAGAGCGAGACGGGCTCCGGCCTCGTGCCCACGCCGGGAGTGGGTGTGGTGAGGTCAGTCATCGACCTTCAGGATGGCCATGAAGGCCTCCTGCGGCACTTCGATGGTACCGACCTGCTTCATGCGCTTCTTGCCCTTCTTCTGCTTCTCCAGGAGCTTGCGCTTGCGGGAGATGTCGCCGCCGTAGCACTTGGCGATGACGTCCTTGCGCATGGCGCGGACGGTCTCGCGGGCGATGATCTTGCCGCCGATGGCCGCCTGGATGGGCACCTCGAACATCTGCCGCGGGATGATGCCGCGCAGCTTCTCGGTCAGCATCTTGCCGCGCGCGAAGGCCTTGTCCTTGTGGACGATGAACGACAGCGCGTCGACGGGCTTGCCGGCGAGCAGGACATCGAGCTTCACGAGCGCGCTCGGGCGGTAGTCGGTGACCTCGTAGTCGAGCGAGGCGTAGCCGCGCGTCCGGCTCTTGAGCTGGTCGAAGAAGTCCATGATCAGCTCGGAGAGCGGCATCTCGTAGTGCATCTCGACCGTCGTGCCACTGAGGTACTGCATGTTCACGAAGGTGGACCGGTGCAGCTCGGTGAGCTCCATGATCGCGCCGACGAACTCCGGCGGCACCAGCACCGTGACCTTGAGGTACGGCTCCTCGATCCTGTCGACCGTGCCCGGCTCCGGCATGTCCTGCGGCGAGTGGATGGAGAGCATCTCCCCGTTGGTCTTGTACACGTGGTATTCGACCGAGGGCGCCGTCGCGAGCAGATCGAGGTCGAACTCGCGCTCGAGACGCTCCTTCACGATCTCCATATGCAGGAGTCCGAGGAAGCCGCAGCGGAAACCGAAGCCCAGAGCGTGGCTGCTCTCCGGTTCGTAGATGACCGAGGGATCGTTGAGGCGCAGCTTGTCGAGCGCGTCGCGCAGCTCCGGATACTGGTCCCCGTCGATCGGGAACAGGCCCGTGTACACCATCGGTTTGACCTCGCGGTAGCCGGGGAGCGGCTCCGTTGCGCCGTGCTTCGCCAGGGTGACGGTGTCACCGACCTTGACCAGCGAGGTGTCCTTGAGACCGGTGACCAGATAGCCGACCTCGCCGACCCCGAGCTGCTTCACGGGAACGTGGACCGGCCGACGCACGCCGACCTCCTCGACATCCGTGACGGTGCCGGAGGCCATCAGCTGCACCTTCATGCCTGCCGCGATGTGACCGTCGATGACACGGATCAGCGCGACCACGCCACGGTACGCGTCGAAGTAGGAGTCGAAGATCAGCGCCTTGAGCGGGGCGTGCGGATCGCCCACCGGATGCGGGACGTGCCGGACGACCGACTCGAGCGCCTCGCGCACGCCCTCGCCCGTCTTGCCCGAGGCCAGGACGGCCTCGTCGGCCGGGATCGCAAGCGCTTCCTCTATCTCGTGGCGCACACGCTCGGGGTCTGCGGACGGCAGGTCGATCTTGTTGATGAGCGGGATGATCTCGAGGTGCGCGTTCATCGCCATGATCGCGTTGGCGACGGTCTGGGCCTCCACACCCTGGGTGGCGTCGACGACGAGGACGGCCCCTTCGCACGCCTGCAGGGACCGCGAGACCTCGTAGGTGAAGTCCACGTGGCCCGGCGTGTCGATCAGGTTGAGGGTGTACTCGACTCCGTCGTCCGCGGTGTAGAGCACGCGGACGGCCTGCGCCTTGATGGTGATTCCGCGCTCCCGCTCGATGTCCATCGAGTCCAGCACCTGCTCGACCATGTCCCGGTCCTCGATCGTGTGCGTCAGTTGCAGCACGCGGTCGGCGAGCGTGGACTTCCCATGGTCGATGTGCGCGATGATCGAGAAGTTGCGGATGAGTGTGGGGTCAGTCATGGCTGCGTATCATACCAGCCCTCGAGTGCGGTGCGGCGCCGGGTTCCCGGCGCACCCTTCATCGACCCGTTGAGCGTCGCACCACGCCGCGACAGCGCGCGCAGCGGCCACCCATGCGGCTACGCCCGGCGGCGTGGCTGCGCTTGTGGGAGCCCCGCCGCCCGTGCTACCATCTCGGGGTTCGTCCGCACCCCACTGCGACGGGCACCATTCGAATTCTTTGGAAGGACCGATCCAGCAATGGCGAATATCAAGAGCCAGAAGAAGCGCATCCTGACCAACGCGAAGGCGGCGGACCGCAACAAGTCAGTCCGCTCGAGCGTCAAGACCGCGGTCAAGAAGGTCAACGAGGCCGTCGCCGCCGGTGACAAGGCGGTCGCCGCCGCGAACCTGCAGGCAGCGAACCGTGAGCTCGACCGCGCCGCGAGCAAGGGCGTCATCCACAAGAACCAGGCCGCGAACCGCAAGAGCGGGCTCGCGAGCGCCGTCGCCAAGCTGCAGGGCTAACCGCCCCCACGCTTCACGGCCTGACCGCTCCGGCGGTCGCGATGATCCAGCGTTCGAGAACGAGCCCGGCATCCGCCGAGCTCGTTTTCATTTGCTCTTCGGCGTCGGCCAGCCCCGACAGCGCCCGTGCCAGTTCGATGGGCTCGTAGCCGGAGGCCTGACGCGCCGCGTTGCGCGCGAGCCACGGGGCCATCCCGATCTCAGGAGCCATCGCATCCGGATTCATCCCGCGCGCGGCGAGCGCACGCGCGCCCACGAGCGCGCGCACGTGACGCGAGAGCATCGCATGGACCCCCAGCGGGCTCTCCCCGGCCTGCAGGAGGCGGTGCAGGATGCGCAATGCCTTGCCGGTATCCCGCTCCCCGACTGCGTCGGTAAGCTCGAACACGGACGCCGCGGCGCCCGCGGCGACCGCCTCCGACACGTCGACGGAGGTGACCTCGGCGCCCTCGCCCACGTAGGCGGCCAGCTTGTCGGCCTCCGAGTCGAGCCTGCGGAGGTCGCGGCCGACCAGGTCCACCAGCGCCTGCGCCGTGCCGTGCGACATCTTCTTCCCGCGCTCCTTCAGCAGACGGATCGCCTCGGCCGCATACTCGCTGCGCTTCGGCGCTGCGTACTCGTACACGACACCGGTCGCGGCTGAAGCGCGGTAGAGCTTCGAGTTCTTGGCTATCTTCGTCGCGACGAGCACCAGGCAGGTGAACGGTGCGGGATCGCGCGCGTACGCCGCCAGGCCCTCGAGCGAGGCCGCATCGAGCTTGTCGACGTCCCGGACGATCACCAACCGGCGATCGCTCATGAACGGCATCGTGTTGGCCGCGTTGGTGACCTCGTCGGCGGAGGTCGAGCCGCCGTCGAAGGTCTCAAGGTTGAAGTCGAGATCGGCCACGGCGGCGAGCCGGTCCCGGAGCCGCTTGACAGCGCGCTCCAGCAGAAGCTCCTCGGAGCCGTAGATGAGGTAGACGGGCTTGAGGTCGTTGAGGTCGCTGCTGGCCACGGTCCGGCCGTTCGATAGGGGGCTTCGGGAGTCCGGCCGCACTGCCGGCTCCCCACCGGATTGTCGCACAGGACGACGCGCGCCACGGGACCGCCGGCCGCTTCGGAGGCGCCTTGCGGCGAAGGAGCGCCCACCCAGGTCAGATCGCCCTGCAGGTCGGTGCGCTGGACCACCGCCCCGACCCCCGTCAGCGTATCGAGCGCGGTGGCCGACGGATGCCCGAACCGGTTGCCCGCTCCCACACTGATCAGCGCCCTGTCCGGCGACCACACGGCGAGCGCGGCCGGTACGTTCCCGTTGGGGCTGCCATGGTGCGCGACCTTCACGACCTCGACTTCACCCGACCACGCTTCGAGGACCCCCTGTTGCGCGCGCTCCTCCGCGTCGCCCAACAGCAGCGCGCGCCCTCCTCCCATCTCGACCAGCAGGACGACGCTGGTGTCGTTCGCGTCCAGGAGCCGTTCTCCGCCGCGAGGCCACAGCACGCGCACCTTCACGGTGCCCACCGTCCAGACCATGTCCCGTCGCAGGCGAACGACCGCGTCCGCGCGACGCGCACACGCCGCGGCCAACGCGTCCACGGCGGCGTCCTGCACGTCGGGAACGCCGATCCATCCGGGGCGCGCGACCCCGGCCAGACCGGGAAGTCCGCCTGTGTGGTCATCATGGGCGTGGGTGAGCACCAGACCGTCCAGACTCCGTATGCCGGCGCGCGCGAGAGCGCCACGAAGGACGGTCGGGTCGGGTCCCGTGTCCACGAGCAGCGAGTGCGGCCCGTCGCGCACGAGGATCGCGTCCCCCTGACCCACGTCGAGTACCACGATGCGAGCCGGGCCGCCCGCTGCCGCGCCCCACGTCGCCACCGCGATCAGGATCGCGGCGAGCGCCACACCGAGCCGCACCCGCACGGCGCGTCGCGGCCGGGGCCACGCCAGCCACAGCGTCACCAACGCGACCCCCCACGTCACCCATACCGGCCACGACACGACGTCGCTCGGAACGAACGAGCCCGGTACCGCGGCAGCAGCCCACACGCGCGCCGTGACCCCGGCGATCGCCGAACCGGACCTGAGGAGCACGTCGCCGGCTGCGGGCCACGCCGGGAGAACCAGGGCGCCGGCCATCCCGGCCACCACCGCGCCACCCGCGAGCGGCGTCGTCGCCACCAGCACCAGTGGCCCGAGAAGCGCAACCCCGCCGAACAGCGTCGCCGAGAGCGGCGCGACCCCGCACTGCGCCGCGAGCGACGCCCCCACCGCCTGGCCCGCGCTCCGGCCCAGCACGGGGCGGACCCACGCCTGCGCGAGCCCTCCGTAGAGCGCGATCGCCGTCAGCGCGAGGGCTCCCAACAGCAGTCCGACATCGTACGCGGCGCTCGGTTCGGGCAGCAGCAGGATCAGCACGGTGGCGCCCAACGCAGCGGTCGCGTCCCGCCGTCGCCCGGCAGCGCGCGACAGGGCGGCGGTGCCGGCAGCCATGACCGCGCGCATCAGCGACAGCCGAAGTCCTCCCGCCACGGCGACCAGTGTGACCGCAACGATCGTCACGAGTGTCCGCCCCCGCCGGCCTGCTCCCAGCGCTCCGGCGATCCTTCCCGCGACCAGGACCAGTGCGGCCAGGTGGAGCCCGGACGCCGTGACCGCCCACGCGACGCCCACAGTGCGGGCATCCTCCAGCGCTCCCAACGCTGCGCCGCTCGCAGGCACGCCGAACAGCATCGACGCCAGCAACGCCGGGCCCGTGCCCGGCAAGGCGGAGAGCGCGTCGAGGGCACGAGCGCGCCAGGCGGCGACGATCCCGAGCACGCCGGGCGCCCATCCCGCGCACGCGACCCGCCACGGAGAGGCGCGCAGCGCGTCCCCGCGCCTGAACGCGTCCGCCGAGTCGTCCTGCCGGACCAGCGCGCGCAGGCGGGTGCTCATGCGTACGCGCGACCCGTAGTCGGGTAGCGCGGCACCGTCGGGCCAGGTGACGACCGCGGTCACACCCCACGGCGCCTGGTCGAGGCGCACCTCAACCGTCGTACCGAAGAGGCCCGTGCGGGCATCGGCCGCCACCGTCCCCATCCAGTCCCGCGGACCGGCCGCCTCCAAGCGCGCCGCTGTGGCCGCCGCAAAGGCGCCGTGGCCGGCCGCAATGGAGAACGCCAGCGCACATGCCCAGATCACCGGCCGCAGCGCACGGGGACGCGCGAGGACCGCCGCCGGTACGAACGCGATGGCCAGGGCCACCACAGCCCACTGCGCCGAGGAGCGTCCGTTCAGCCAGGCACGCAGCGCGACCTCAGTACCCGCGAGCGATGACAGCCACACCACGACCGCCACCCACCACAGGGGAGAGATCGACGGGCGCACGACCCCGCCGTGCGGATCCGCCCTCACCCGACGGTCACGAGGTCCTTGAGCGAGTCGAACTTGGAGGGTCCGATGCCGGGCACGCGCAGCAGGTCGTCCACCGTGCGGAACGGTCCATTCTCTGTGCGGTCGGAGACGATCTTGGCGGCCGTTGCGGGCCCTACCCCCGGCAACGTGTCGAGTTGGGCTTCGCTCGCGGTGTTCAGGTCGATCTTGCCGGGGCGCGCCGCTCCCGCGGTCCCCACCGCGGCGCCGACGACTCCGCCCTCCCCCTCGCGCGGCACGGCGATCTGCTCACCGTCCGCCACCACCCGCGCGAGATTGACAGCAGCTTGATCGGCCGGCCCGAGCAACCCGCCGGCCGCGGCTACCGCGTCAGCCGCGCGAGAGCCCCCGGGAAGCCGGTAGACGCCCGGGCGACGGACCTCGCCGACGACGTGGACCGTGACCGTCGCGAGCAGTGCCGGCGGAGCGCCGGACGAGGACTCCGACGAGAGGCCGGCGGCCGCGGGAGCCACCGGTCCGGCCACACTCGCGGTCCCAGCCGACGCGAAGGCGCCGGACCACCACAGGCCGCCAGCGACGCACAGGGCCACCGCCACGCCCGCCCACGTCGCGGCCCTTCCCGTCGACGGGAGGCCGTCGAACCCGGCCCGGCACGCCAGCTCCTCACCCCAGTCCCGCAACTCCCTCAGCACGTGAAGGACGCCCCCTTTGCGCGGATGCGGACGCAGGGGGCGTCCCGTGGATCCTCTGTGTGCGAACCCGGATGGGGCTCGCGTTCTCGAGCATGCGCGGCGAGGCTTACCGGAGCCCTACCGTCCTCTCACGCGGACGCCAACTCAGCCCGCAACGACGCTCACGAGCTTACCGGGAACGACCACGACCTTCCGCACGGTCTTGCCCTCGAGGTGGAGGACGACGTTGGGCAGGGCTAGCGCGGCGGCGATGATGTCGTCCTGGGCCGCATCGACCGCCACGGTGAGACGGTCGCGCACCTTCCCGTTGACCTGGACGGGCAGTTCGACCTCGTCGGCCACGAGTGCTGACGGGTCGAACTCCGGCCACGGCTCACTGTGGACCGAACCGGACTCGCCCAGGACGGCGCACCACAGCTCCTCGGCCATGTGCGGCGCGAAGGGCGCGAGCACCAGCGTCAGATCGTGGGCGACGGCGCGCATGAGCGCGGCATCGCGCTCCCCGGCCGGCACGTCGCGCCGGTAGTCGTGGGCGGCGTTGACGTACTCCATCAACGCGGAGATCGCGGTGTTGAACTGGAAGCGCTCGATGTCGTCGCCGCACTTGGCCACGGAAGCGGCCACAGCGCGTCGCAGAGCCTTCTCCGCCGCTCCGGGCGTGTGGGGTGCGTCTGCGCCGCCCGAGACCTCCTCGGCGATCTCGTCGACGAGTCTCCATGCGCGGTTCAGGAAGCGCCACATGCCGTCGAGACCCTCGTAGGACCAATCGAGGTCCTTGTCCGGCGGCGCCATGAACAGGATGTAGGCGCGCAGGGCATCGGCGCCGTACTTCGCGATCATGTCCTCGGGCGCCACGACGTTGCCCTTGGACTTCGACATGGTCGCGCCGTCGAGCTTGACCATCCCCTGCGTCAGCAGGTTGGTGAACGGCTCGCCGAAGTCCAGCATCCCCATGTCCCGCAGCATCTTGGTGAAGAAGCGCGAGTACAGCAGGTGCAGGATGGCGTGCTCGATGCCGCCGATGTACTGGTCGACCGGCATCCAGTAGCCGACCTTGGCCGGGTCGAACGGCGCCGAGTCGTTGCGCGCGTCGCAGTAGCGCAGGTAGTACCACGACGAGCAGGTGAACGTGTCCATCGTGTCGGTCTCGCGGCGCGCCGCTCCCCCGCACTTCGGGCACGTGGTCTCGTAGAAGTCGGGATGGTCGGCAAGCGTCTCGCCCTTCGTGACGTCGACGTTCAACGGCAGCAGGACGGGGAGCTGGTCTTCCGGCACGGGAACGAGTCCGCACGTCGGACAGTGGATCGCGGGGATCGGGTTGCCCCAGTAGCGCTGCCGCGAGATGAGCCAGTCGCGGAGGCGGAAGTTCACGGACTCCTCACCCAGGCCGCGCTCAGCCAGCCACGCCGTCACGGCGTGCATCGCCTCGGACTTCTTGCCACCGTGCATGCCCGTGAACTCGCCCGACTGCACCAGCGTGCCCTCCGCCGCGCACGCGACCTCCCACTCGACCTCGTCGAGCACGCGCTCCTTGACGCCGCCGAGTGTGGCGAGCAGCGGGTCGTCGTCCGAGATGACGACCGGTGGGATCGGCAGGCCGTACTTGCGCGCGAACTCGAAGTCGCGCTGATCGCCACAGGGCACGGCCATGACCGCGCCGGTGCCGTAGTCCATCAGTACGTAGTCGGCGACCCACACCGGCACCTTCGCACCGTTCACCGGGTTGACCACGTAGCGGCCCGTGAAGGCACCGGTCTTCTCCTTCTCGCCACCTGCGCGTTCGACCGCCGACTCGCTCGCCGCCTTGGCCACGACCTTCATGACCTCGGTCTCGTACGGAGTGCCGGCGACGAGCCGGCCAACGAGGGGGTGCTCGGGAGCAAGGAGGAAGAACGAGCAGCCGAACAGCGTGTCAGGCCGCGTGGTGAACACGGTGATGCGCTCGTCGGTGGGCTCACCGTCGACGCCGCACAGCATGAACACGACGTCGGCGCCCTCGCTGCGGCCGATCCAGTTCGCCTGCATGGCCTTGACGCGCTCGGGCCAACCGGTCAGACCGTCCAGGTCGTCCAGCAGCTCCTGCGAGTACTCGGTGATCTTCAGGTACCACTGCTCGAGTTCGCGTTTCTCGACCTTGGACTTGCATCTCCAGCACACGCCGTCGCCGATGACCTGCTCGTTGGCGAGCACGGTCAGGCACGAGGGGCACCAGTTCACCGGAGACGAGCGACGCTCGACCAGTCTGCGCTCCCACGCCTTCAGGAAGATCCACTGGCCCCAGTGGTAGTACTCGGGATCGCAGGTACGGACTGCGCGGTCCCAGTCGTAGCTGAAGCCCATGCGGCGGAAGGAGGCCGCCTGTGTCTCGATGTTGGCGTACGTCCAGGTGGCCGGGTGACTGGCCGACTTGATGGCCGCGTTCTCGGCCGGCAGCCCGAAGGCGTCCCAACCGATCGGGTGCAGGACGTTGAAACCGCGCATCGTTGCGTGCCGGGCGACCACGTCGCCGATGGTGTAGTTGCGGACGTGTCCCATGTGGATGTCGCCCGACGGGTACGGGAACATCTCGAGGACGTACTTCTTGGGACGTCCGGAGTCCTCGGTGACGTGGTAGAGGCCGTCACGTTCCCAGGCCTCCTGCCACTTCGGTTCGATGGCGATGGGATCGTACTTGGTCACGGCGTGCCCTCCGCGCGGATACAGTGGTCTCGTGCGGAGCATCATAGCGAATCCGAGCGCGACAGCCCCGTTCCTACCCCAGCGGGTTGCCGAAGTACTTCCAGTACAGCTTCCAGAACGAGGTGTTGCCGTGGAAGTGCGGCGTATAGCGGTAGAGGGAGTGCGTGGAGACGTTCGACGGGTAGACGGCCGCGCCGTCGATGTTCAGCGAGATGCCCTTGTGCCACGAATCGCGGTTGCGCGACAGTGCGCGCGCGCCACCCCAGATCTGGTTGCCGAAACCCTGATAGCTCGAGATGGTCCGGGAGTCCATCTTGCCGCAGCCCATCGCCCAATCGAGTGCGGTCTGCGAGGCGTTCGGGCGTGAGATGAGGGACTGTTCCTTCTGCAGCGTCGCAAGGATCACCTTCGGGCTCACGCCCCACTCCATCGCCTCGTCAGCGATCATCTGCGCCGCGGTCTTGCGCACCCCGTAGTGATCGCGCGCGGTATACGAGGCCAGGTCGCTGCCCTGACGCTCGAGGAAGGTCTGGATCCCCGCAGCCGTGAGGGAGCCGGAGGCCAGGAAGTTCTTGTCCGAGATGATGGTGTTGGGCTCATAGGGCAGCGGCGGCGTCGGGTTCCCGTCGTCGAGGGCCGCAGCAGCGGCGGCGGCGGCTGCTGCTGCATCGGCGGCCTCCTGCTCCTTGACCAAACGGGTGATCTGAGTGCCCAGCGAACGGATCAGCGTCGCCTGACGCGCGACGGCGGCGTTGACGATCGCGAGGCGCGCGTCGGCCTGCTGCCGAAGGGCGATCAGCTCCGTCTCACGCTGCGCCTGTTGCTGACGCAGGAAGTCGGCCTGTCGGCGCGAGGTCGTCAGCCCGTCGAGCAGCTGCGAATCGGAGTCCTGGATATAGGACAGCATGTCCATGCGGGAGAACAGATCGTCCAGCGTCTCGACGGAGAGCAGCGCCTGGAGCATCTCGTACCCCCCCGAGCGGTACATCGTCGCGACGCGCTCGTCGAGCAGCGCCTGTCGCGAGGCGATCTCGAACTCGAGCTGCTCGATCGTCGCGTTGGTGGAGTCGAGGTTCGATCGGGCGACGTCCAACTCCGAACTCGCCGACTCGTAGTCGGCCAGGGCCGTGGTGAGTTCGGACCGGGCGGCGGCCATCTGCGACTCGGCCTTGGCGACCTGAGCTCGCTTGGCGCGGATCGTCGCGCTGCGCGTGGCGGCCTCGGCGGGTGCGGCGACGGCTGCCACGGTCATCAGGGTCGCGGCACACAGGATCGACGCGAGTATCGCGATGCGGAGCTTCGTGGTATCTCCCGGAGCCGGCTGCGGAGCGCACACAGGCACGATACACCGAGCGCGGGCCGCGGCGCACGTCGCCGGTCGGACGGCTATCTGACGACGATCCTCCGGCTCGGTGACACGGAGGCGGCGTACGTGGCCGTCGCGGCGAAGCGCACGCGGAAGTACCAGGTGCCCCTGGTCGCCGGCGAGTAGGTGTAGTACCAGCGATGGCCGCTGGTGGTGTGGCGGACGGAGAGCTTGTCCCAATGGTTCGAACCCGGGCGCTTGGCCCACACGACCACGTGGGTGTTCTGCGGCTGGGTCGACGAGATCGTCCCCGAGAAGTACACCGGGTGCCGGTGGGTCACGCTCGTGCGGTTCGACGTGATCGTCAGCCGCGTCGGGATCCGAACGATGACCGGCGGAGGAGTGACGTGGGATGCGGACACCGCGAACGTCGCCGCAACGGGCGTCTCGACGTTGCCTCGGACGTCGGCGGACCAGAACTCGAGCGTATGGGTGCCGACGTCGGAGACCGTGACGGACGTGCCCTCGACCTGCGCGGCACCATCGAGCCGGTAGTAGGTGTGCGCCACTCCCGAGCCGCCGTTGTCCGCGGCGTTGAGGTGCACGGTCGCCGAACCGACGTAGGAGCTCTGGACGTCGGATGTCGTGACCGGCGGCGTCGAGTCGACGGGGGCGAGCGCAAAGCTCCTGGAGCGGCTCACGCTCAGATCGACGACGAGGGACTGGGGAACGTAGCCCGAGCGCGAGTACGTGACGGTGTAGCTACCCGACACGATCCCCGGGATGCTGTAGGCGCCGTTCGCGTCCGTCGTGCCCGACGCGACCCCGCCCACCGCCACGGACGCGCCCGCGAGTGCTCCCCCGTCGGAGCTCGTGACCGTTCCCGTGAGGGTGACCGTGGTCACCAAAGGCGTGAGGGCGAGCGACACGGTCTTGCTGGTCGTGAGGTCGACCGCTCTCGACTGGGCGGAGTAGCCCGAGCGCGTGAAGGTGACGTTGTAGCTACCCGCCGGGATCCCGGAGATGCTGTACACGCCGTTCGCGTTCGTCGTTCCCGACGCCACCCCGCCCACGGCGACGGATGCGCCCGCGAGCGCGCCTCCGGCGCAGCTTGTGACCGTTCCTGAGAGAGTGACCGTGGTCACCAGAGGCGTGAGCGCGAGCGACACGGTCTTGCTGGTGGTGAGATCGACCGCTCTCGACTGGACGGAGTAGCCCGAACGCGTGAAGGCGACGTTGTAGCTGCCTGCGGGGATCCCGGAGATGGTGTACGCGCCGTTCGCGTTCGTCGTTCCCGACGCCACCCCGCCCACCGCGACGGACACGCCCGCGAGCGCGCCTCCGGCGGAGCTTGTGACCGTTCCTGAGAGCGTCGACGTGGCGACCGCAGCCGGGTAGATCGCGCGAATACCGGCGATGTCCCCGGCAGCGAGCACGCGCTTGCCCGTGTCTCCCTTGGAGCAGTAGCCGTACATGACCTGAGCGGAGTTCCCCGACTCGTACAGATCCACGAGAGACAGCGTGTGGCCGAGCTCATGTGTGCCGACGGTCTGCAGGTCGTACTTCGTGGGACTGCCGTCGGTCGAGAAGGCGTACGTGCTCACGTTGAAGGTGATGTCGAACTCGACGATGTGCTTCGTCATGGTGTTGAAGAAGTAGCGGCAATCCGCCAGTGCTGTCGGATCGTCGGTCACTCCTGCGGCGACGACGTTGTAGCCGTCCAGAGCCTGCGAGGAGTCGCCGGTCGTCCCCATGTACGTGTAGTCCATCGACGAACCCGGATCGGCCTCCCACGTCTGGGCGGCGACCTGGATCGCGGCGTCGGCGCCTGCCGGAAGACCGGTGGGGTTCACGAAGTAGCCGACCGGGAGTTGTGCGCCGTCCCAGTGGATGCCGTCCCAGCCGTACCCGCTGAGCGCGCTCTCGACCGCCGAGCCGAGTCCGGTCGCGGAGAAGCCGAGCACCCTCGCGACGGTGACGGGGGCCGTGACCGCCACTCTGTCGCGGCCCTTGTCCGCGACACCCACCGTGAGGAAGTCACCCACGCTCAGATCGGTGAAGACCTCCGACCACATACCGATGCCGCCGACCTCGCCGCCTGACATCGTGAAGGTGGCCGTCACCGCGCCCCCGCCCGAAGCGTCCGAGAGACGCACATCGGTGACGATCGTCCCGCTCCCCGGCACGACCCGGGACCCGAGGGCGACGACCGTGCCCGAGACGCGGTGAGACGACCCTCCGCGCGGGGAGGCCGCGTACGCCGCCGGCACACCGGTCATCAGCGCGAACGCGAGGGCGACGCTGCAGATCGCGACCAGGGAACGAGTTCGTGCGGTCATGACGTAGCCTCGAGACGACGCTGGCGGGCGGATCCGTGCTCTGGCCGCGGGCGTGTACGGCACACCACGCGGCGCAAACTTCGACATCCGATGTATCGGCCGCGCGGGCACCTCGCATGAGTGGTTCGCGACCACTAGGAGGAGGATCGCCGCCGGGGCACGAGGACCGAAGGGAACGGCGGACACGAGCAGGGCCCACCGTCTGCACGATGGGCCCTGCGTACGCGTCTATGGTGGAGCCAAGGGGGATCGAACCCCTGACCTCTTGGCTGCCAGCCAAGCGCTCTCCCAGCTGAGCTATGGCCCCACATCTGGGCGGCCCAGGTGAGGGCGCGAGGGACAGTATACGAACGGCACCCGACACGGTCAACCGCGCGGACCGACCTTCCTACGGTTCCTCAGGCTCGAGGATCTGGGCGGGAGGACCTTCGATGGCGACCTCGAGGACCTTCCGCTCGCCGCGTACGGCGACGAATGTGGCGAGGACCTCGCTCGCCGCCATCCCCGCGAGGATGAGCGCTGCGCCCACGATCCCCGCGGTACCGAGCTTCTCCTTCACCGCGTACCAGGCGTACAGGCCGCCGAAGGCCGGCTCGCAGATCAGGATCAGTGCGGTCCGGGTCGGCGAGAGGTGCTTCTGCGCGTACGTCTGCACGGCGAAGGCGACCGCCGAGGCGAGCACGCCGGTCACGAGCAGCGCGATCCACAGCGAGGGCTTGGTCGGCGCGGGCGGATGTTCGGTGACAAGCCCCACGACACCGCACACGACGGTCACCGTGGCCAGCTGCACGAAGGTCAGTGGACGCATGTCGTGCCCGCGCCCGATCGATCCCAGCACGATGATGTGGCCCGAGTAGGCGACGGCGCACAGGAGCACGAGCGTGTCGCCCGCGTTCCATCCGGCGCCGCCTCCCCCGCCCGACAGCAGCCACAGACCGACGACCGCACAGACCACACCCACCCATGCGGTCCACTTCGGCACACGCCGGAGGATGACCGCCTGCATGAACGGGGTGATCACCACGAACATCCCGGTGATGAACGCGGCGCGGCCGGGATCGGTGAGCGTCAGACCCAGCGTCTGGAACACGTATCCGGCGGTGAGCAGCACGCCCGCGATGAGGCCGACGCGGACCACGTCGCGGTCGATGCGCCGCAGCGTCGAAGGGAACAGGACGACGAAGGCGACCGTGGCCACGGCGAAGCGCAGGCCGAGGAACGAGTAGACGGGGAAGTCCGCGACGGCCTCCTTGACCATCACGAACGTGGTTCCCCACACCGCAGCCACGGCGACCAGAGCGAAGCTCACGGCCCAACGGCGAGCGGCGTCGCTCACGCCTGCTGGTCCCGGCTGGTCTCCTCCGTGTCCGTCCCTGCCGCGGGAGCGGTGACGTTGGCCACCTCAGCCGGCAGGTTGAGGACGGGTGCGTCGCTCCACAGCTTCTCGAGGCGGTAGAAGCCACGCTCGTCCGGCTGGAACACGTGGACGACGAAGTCGCCGTAGTCGAGCAGGATCCACTTCATCTCGCGCTCGCCCTCACGGCCACGCGGCTTCACTCCGGCCTCGCGCAGCGCGTCCTCGATCGAGTCCGCGATGGCATGGACCTGACGATCGTTCGAACCCGTGGCGATCAGGAAGTAGTCGGTGACGACGAGCGTCTCCGCGACGTACATGGCGATGACGTCCATCGCCTTCTTCTCGGCCGCTCCGTTCGCGGCGATCCTTACGAGGGCTTCGATATCCGCTTTCGAGGTGATAGTCACCGTGCTCCTTCAGTCGGTACGGTCGAGGGGGTGCTGACAGGCGGTAGATAGTCAGCGCCGATGATCACGATCATGTCCGTCAGGTCCTGCGGGGCGGACTGCATCTGTATGGTTCCGACGCCGAGTGCGTCGTGGATGGCCTGAGCCTTGGTCGGAGCATGATAGACCAGTATGGAGGTCGTCGTGTAGCCGAAGTGATCGGCGTTGCCGCTGTCGACGACCCGGAAGCCCGCGCGGATCAACTGCTGGGCCGCTTCACTCGCGAGGCCGGGCGTGCCCACCCCGTTGTATACGATCACGCGAGGCCGCGATTCTTGCTGGTCCACCCGGACGCCCCACCACTGCAGCAGCAGGTCCGCGACCTCCGCGCGTTGCGGCTCGTAGTATTGCGCGGTGCCGACCGTCATCGCCTTGACGGGCAGAGGCACGATCCACACGTCCCGGACGTTCACCTTCTGAAGGAAGGCGGTCATCGACGCACGTTCCGACGCCGTCAGGTCGGTCGTGACGATCTTCCCGGTGATCGCGCCGATGTTCTGGTTCTGCAGG
>DATCIA010000100.1:0-11066 GCA_036508075.1 Coriobacteriia bacterium | reverse complement strand
CGACCGAGTCGTCGACCTGCGCGATGGAGAGCTTCAGTTGCGGGACGTTGACGCTGTTCTCACACACAGTGGCGGTTCCTTTCGGGCGTGGCGGCCGGGCGAATCTAGCCGATCCAGGCGGAGAGCTCGTCGAGCAGCTTCTTCTTCGGCATCGCGCCCACGAGCTTCTTGGCGACCGCGCCGTTGACGAACACAAGCAGCGTCGGGATCGACATGACGTCGTAGCGCATGGCGGTCTCGGGATTGTCATCGACGTTGAGCTTGCCGACGGTGACCTTGCCGGCGTACTCGGCCGCGATCTCCTCGAGCACCGGCTCCATCATCCGGCACGGACCGCACCACGGAGCCCAGAAGTCGAGCAGGAACGGCTTCGAACTCCCTGCAACGTCGGTCTCGAACGCGCCGTCGGTGACGGTGACGATGTTGTCGCTCATTGTCGGCTACCCCTTTCTTGGCCGCGCGGTGGGCGCGGAATCGGTCTGGATACTACTACAGCGGGCAGACACCGGAATCCAGGTAGCGCAGGGCCTCGAACGCGGCCGTGGCGCCCTGTCCTGCGGCGGTCACGACCTGTTTCAGCGGCGTGTCGGTCACGTCGCCTGCGGCGAACAACCCTTGGTAGGAGGTACCCATCGAGTTGTCGACCATCACCCAGCCACCCTCGGCCAACTTCGCGAGGTCTCTGACCAAGTCGCTGTTCGGATGCACGCCGACGAACTCGAAGACGCCCTGCACGTCGAGTGTCTCCGCGGCATCACCCGCAGCCGTCTCAAGCACGAGCCCTGCCACCTTGCCCATGTGGCCCACGACCTCGACCGGGATCCTGCCCAGATGCAGCTCGATCTTGTCGTTGGCGAAGGCCCGCTCCTGGATGCACTTCGTGGCGCGGAACTCGTCGCGGCGATGCACCAGATGGACCCTCTCGGCGAACTTGGTGAGGAACATCGCCTCCTCGAGCGCGGCGTCTCCGCCACCGACGACGGCGACGGTCTTGCCCCGGTAGAGCGCGCCGTCGCAGGTCGCGCACCACGAGACACCGCGTCCCGTGTACTCCGCCTCGCCGGCGATCCCCAGCTTGCGGGGGACGGCACCCGTCGCGAGGATCACCGTGCGCGCCAGGAACGACTCGTCATCGGCTTCGATGCGGAATCCGCCGCTCTCGTCCGTGAGCTTCTCGACCTGGGCGAAGGTGCGGAACTGCGCCCCGAACTTCTCGGCATGCGCATGCATGAGCTCGCCGAGGCGGGCACCGTTCAGCCCTTCGGGCATCCCGGGGTAGTTCTCGATCCAGTCGGTCGTGATGATCTGCCCGCCGGGGAGCGCGGTCTCGAAGACCACGGTGTTGGCGCGGGCGCGTGCTCCGTACAGCGCGGCGGTGAGTCCCGCCGGGCCTCCGCCGATGATGGCGATGTCGATGATCTCGCTCACAGTGATGCTCCTTCGAGACGCAGTGTGACTCCGGCCGCGGTGGCTTCCTTCTTCAGCTGCTCGAGCAGGGTCTTGGCACGGGTCAGGATCTCGGACCGGGTGGTGTCACCGGTCGTCAGCCTGATGACGAGCTGCAGCTGGTTCGCCGCGCCCTGGTAGTCCTTCGGGTTGTCGTTCATGAGGAAGATCGCGAGGTTGAAGTTGGCGTTGATGTGCTCGGGGTTCGCCGCCAGGACCTGCTTCACTTCCTTGATCGCGTCGGCGACGCGGTTCGCCCGGAAGTAGTCGGTGGCCAGGTCGGTCCGCGCTCCCGCGTCGTCGGGCGTCTGGACCAGAACGGCCTCCCAGTGCTTGATCGCCAGCGGCAGGTAGACGCTGTTCTGCTGCGCGAGCGCGTCGTAGACGGTCGCCAGCGCGGAACGCGCCTCCACGTCCTTCGGGTCCGACTGGAGGCGATACAGGTAGTTCAGCTGCTGCTGCTGCTCGATGGACAACTGCTCCACGAACTCCGGGGGAACGGCGGCGAGGCCGGTCGCCTGCCGGTTCGTGGCGAACGGGCTGAAGAGCGTCAGGTAGATCGCTGCCGCGAACACCGCGATGGCGACGGCCAGGATGCCGATGGCCGCGCGGTAGCGCTCGAACGGCCGAAGGACGAAGCGGCGCATGAACCCGTCGCCGATCTCGACGCGTTCGACGTCGAGGTGGAAGGTCTGCGCCTTGATCAACATGTTGAGGTCGTTGGTGACCAGCGTGACCTTGTTGCCGGTCTCCTTCGCAAGGCGGAGGGCGACCGCCAGGATCCGATCGTCGGTGTTGCGGGCGGAGAGCCCCGGGGGCATGTCGTTGTCGCTGCCGAGGCCTACGATCCGCAGCGTGCTCCCGCCGGCCAGTTCCACCCCGTCATGGAGGCTGCCGACCTCTGAGAGCTCGAAGAGGATGCGGCTGAACTGCCGTCCCTTGTAGCGCAGCTCGGGGTCGACGCGCGCGGTCTTGAGCTTGTCGATCTCCGACAGCACCATCTCGGGGATGACGACGTCCGCGTCGTGGAAGGTATGGATCACCTCGGGCTGGGAGAGCAGGACGTTGGTGTCTATGACGACGGTGCGCACGGTGCGCCCCTCTCAGGTCAGAGATGTTAGCGGGTCGGTCCGGCGTGGGTCCCGAGGGTATGCCAACCGGCCCGACGCCCTAGAAGTATAGCCACCAGCGGCGGCCAGCTCACCGATCAGACTCCGGCGCCGCCTCCCGCGTCATCGCCGGAGCGACGCTGCCTCATGCTCCGGGCCACCTTCCTGCGGATGTAGAACAGCAGCCCGGCCAACACGATCAGGACGGTCGCCAGCAGCACGATGCGGTCCTGGTACGACGCGCTGACGGCCGCCGTCTCCGTCGCTATCCGGAAGCCGCCGGCCGTCACGGCGAACCGGAGGCGACCCGAGGACGCGGTGCCCAGCGAGACCGGGACGGACAGGATGTTCTCGCCGGGGCGCAGGTGCACGGTCGTGTGCGGCTGGAGCACCCGCACGTCCGACGACGTCGCCTCCAGATCGACGACGAGCGCGCGGCCGCTGTCGTTCGTGATGCTCACGGGCGCCTTGCCTTCGCTGCCGGGCAGCGTGACGGATGGCGCGTCCAGGGTCACCTTCGTGAGCACCGAGTCGGCCGTCGCCGCTGCGGTGTCCGCGAGCGCGCGGCCCCGGTCCGCGAGAGACCACGAGCCGTCCGACCCGGCCCAGGCGCGGCTCTCGGCGAGCAGCAGCGCACCGAGGGCCTTGCGGACGTCCGCGTCGGTCTGACCGGCTGCCGCCAGCAGCCCGGCGACCCGCGCGCGGGTCGAGGCGACCTGTGCCCAGTAGCCGGCGGGCGCAGGCGTCGGGTCGATCGGCGGCTCGCGCAGCGTGGCGGCGGGCAGTCCCGGGGAAGCGGCCACCGCGGGCGCGGCGACGAGGCGGACCCACGGGACGTCGATGAGCGCGTCGATCGCCTCGGCGAGTTGCGCGGTTCGCGTCCCACCGGGGCCGACCGTGAGCACGAGTACCACCGTCTGCGCCTTCTGTGAGGATGCCGCGCGCGTGAACAGGTCGGTCGCCAGTCCGGTCGCCGCGGCGGCATCGGTCAGCCGCCGGGAGGACGCGCGGTCGGCGACGAGCACCGCGAGCGCGGTGAGACCGGAGGCGGGTCCGGCCGGCAGGGTCACCAGATACGCGCCCGCGGCGGCGGCGGCGCCGCGAGACGGGGACACGCTGGATGTGTCGGTCACGGCGTAGCGCACGCCCCGACCGGCCATCACGGCCGCGGCGCTCGCGGGCAACGGGCCGGAGAGGGCCGCGAACCCTGTGGCGGTGATGGAGGGCGCGGGCGCGTCGGACGCGAAGGCGGCGTCGACGGCCGCGTCGCCGCGCACGGCCTGCATCTCCAAGTCCGCCGGGGCGGTCGCGATGCCTGACAGGTCGGGGTCGGCGTACATGCCGCGCAGCAGCGGCGTTCCCGCCGATACGGCCCGGCGAAGCGAGTCGAGCGCTACGGCCCCCGGGGTGGAGGTCTGCTCGCTCCCGGTGCCGGTGGCGCCCCATTCGTCGAGAAGGAAGGGCGGGACCGCGACGGTGAGGCGGAGTTCGGGTCGCAGTTCCGCGAGGCGCCCGAGGTCGGCCGCATCCGTGGCGGACAGCAGGGCGGCTGCATCCGCGTCCGCGCTCGCAGTCGCGTCGGTCGAGGGCGTGCCCGCGACCCTGACGACGATGCACACGGGCACGGGATGCATGGAGCGGTCGACCACGATGATCGGTGCGGTACGTTCGACGGTCGTGGACCCGGCGCTGGTGACGCGCGCCCGAAGTGTGAACACGCCCGGCCTGATGCCGATGCGGCTCACGGTCCGCGCAAACGAGTACTCGTAGGTGACGGAGCCAAGGCCTGTCCGCGACTGCACGTCGTGCCAAACGGAGATGCCGGCGTCGTCCAGCAGGTCGATCTCGGTGGTGATCCTCCGGGTGGCAGCGTGTGTCGCCACGCGCACGCCCAGTCCCAACTCGCCGTCGAGGTAGAGCCAGCGGGGCGCGATGATGGCGACCGTCCGGACGGGACCCTTGGCAGCGGGGGCCGCGAAGACAGAAGGCAGGGTTGCGCAGGCCGCGATCGCGACGGCTGCGGTGGCGATGAGAACGAACTTCGGCAGCCTCGCGATCACCGCTCGCACTCCTCGTCGGTCCGTCGGGTGGGGCAGGGCAGGGGATTACGGGTACTGTGTCGAACGAAGACCCGACGTACAGTATCGCACCCGCCGAGAGCAACGAGGCTTCGAGATGTCCACCACCGACGACACGAAGGACCCCGTTCCCGAGGTCATGCCGCTGATACCGCTGCGCGACCTCGTGTTGTTCCCGAACCTCGTCGTGCCCCTTTTCGTGGGGCGCGAGAAGTCGATCCTCGCGCTCGAGGAGGCCATGCGCGGCGACCATCACGTGGCGCTCGTCGCCCAGCTGGTACCCGACACGCAGGACCCCGAGGCGAAGGACCTCCACGTGGTCGGATGCGTGGCGACGGTTCTCCAGGAGTTGAAGCTGCCCGACGGCACCGCGAAGGCGCTCGTCGAGGGCGTGGTCCGCATGCGCATCGTCGAGTTCGTGGCCACCGAGCCGTATCTCCAGGTGCGTGTCGAGGTCGTCGAGGAGGTCGCCTCTGCCGATCTCGAGACCCAGGCGCTGATGCGCGCGCTCGTCGGTGACTTCGAGAAGGCCGCGGAGCTGGGCAAGCCCATCCCGCAGGAGGTCCTGATGGCCGCCGGTGCGGTCGAGGAGCCGGGACGCCTCGCCGACTTCGTCGCGTTCCACCTCAACCTCAGGTCCGAGGAGAAGCAGATCGTGCTCGAGGCGATCGAGCCGGGCGAGCGCCTCGAGAAGGCGTCGCTGTTCCTCCACAAGGAGCTTCAGATCCTCGAGCTGGGCTCCAAGATCCAGAACCGCGTGAAGGAGTCGATGAGTGCCTCGCAGCGTGAGTACTTCTTGCGCGAGCAGCTCAAGGCGATCCAGCAGGAGCTCGGCGCCTACGACGAGACCCAGGCCGAGATCGACGAGTACCGCGCCAAGATCGTCGCCGCCGGCATGACCGAGGCCGTCGAGGAGAAGGCGATCAAGGAGCTCGGCAGGCTGGAGAAGATGCCGTCAGCAGCCGCCGAGACCGGGGTCATCCGCACCTACCTCGACTGGCTGGTGGGACTTCCCTGGACGGTCGAGGACGAGGAGAAGCTCGATCTGATCGAGGCCAAGGCCATCCTCGACGAGGACCACTACGGCCTGGAGAAGGTCAAGGAGCGCATCCTCGAGTACCTGGCGGTCCACAAGCTCACCAACGCCCAGCGCGGGCCGATCCTCTGCTTCGTCGGGCCTCCGGGCGTCGGCAAGACCTCGATCGGCAAGTCGATCGCCCGCTCGCTGGGGCGCCGCTTCATCCGGATGTCGCTCGGTGGCGTGCACGACGAGGCCGAGATACGGGGCCACCGCCGGACGTACGTCGGGGCCCTGCCCGGCCGGATCATCCAGTCGATCAACACGGCCGGTACCCGCAACCCCGTCTTCATGATGGACGAGGTCGACAAGGTGGGCGTGGACTTCCGCGGCGACCCGACCTCGGCGCTGCTCGAGGTTCTCGACCCGGAGCAGAACTTCGCATTCCAGGACCACTACCTGGAGGCACCGTTCGACCTGTCCGACATCATGTTCATCACAACGGCGAACCTGCTCGACACCATCCCGCCGGCGCTGCAGGACCGCATGGAGGTCATCCACTTCCCGGGCTACACGGAGGACGAGAAGCTGCACATCGCGCGGCAGTACCTGGTGCCCAAGCAGCTCAGGGAGCACGGGCTGAAGCCGTCCAGGCTCGAGATCACCGACGACGCGATCGGCGAGATCGTGCGCCGCTATACCCGTGAAGCCGGCGTGCGTGGGCTCGAGCGCCAGATCGCGTCGATATGCCGCCAGGTCGCGCGCAAGGTGGTCGAGGGTCACAAGGGCAAGACCCGGGTGGCCGGGCGGACCGTCCACCGCTACCTCGGCCCGCCGCGGTTCAGCTTCGGCATCGCGGAGAACTCCGACGAGGTCGGAACGGCCACCGGGCTCGTCTGGACCGAGGCCGGCGGCGACGTCGTGTTCATCGAGGCGACGACGATGGCCGGCAAGGGTGAACTCATCCTCACCGGACAGCTGGGTGACGTCATGCGCGAATCGGCGCAGGCGGCCGTGTCCTACATCCGCGCGCACGCCGCGGAGTGGTCGATCGACCCGGACTTCAACGACAAGACCGACCTCCACATCCACGTGCCCGCCGCCGCGACCCCCAAAGACGGTCCATCCGCAGGGATCACGATGGCCACCGCACTGGCGTCCGCGCTCATGGGGTGCGCCGTGCGTCGCGACGTGGCGATGACGGGCGAGATCACGCTGCGCGGCAACGTCCTGCCCATCGGCGGGCTCAAGGAGAAGCTGTTGGCTGCACACCGGGCGGGCATCAAGACGGTCCTCATCCCGAAGGACAACATGCGCGACCTCGACCTGCTCCCGCCGCACGTCCGCGACGAGATCGAGATCGTGCCCGTGTCGGGCATGCGGGAGGTGCTCGAGCGGGCGCTGGTCAGCCCGTGCCGTCCGAAGGCCCGTAAGGGCCGCTGACAACTCTCATAAGGGGCTATCCATGCGCGTTCTCGTCACCGGCGGTGCCGGCTTCATCGGCAGCAACCTCGTCCACGCGCTGATTGCGGGCGGGCACTCGGTCGGGGTGTTCGACGACCTGTCCACCGGGTCGGTCGCCAACCTGCACCCTGCGGCGAGCTTCCGCAGCCTCGACGTGCTCGATCCCGGGATGCCGGCCGCCATGGCCGACTTCGCGCCCGAAGCCGTCGTCCACCTCGCCGCCCAGACGGACGTGCAGCGCTCGATCGCCGACCCCGAACGCGACCGTGCGGTCAACGTCGGCGGTACCGCCGCCGTTGCGGCCGCGGCAGCGGCAGCGCGCGCGCGCAGGATGCTCTCGGCCTCCTCGGCCGCCGTCTACGGCGACCCGTTGTCGCTGCCGCTGGTCGAGACCGCTGTGAAGCGCCCGGCCAATCCCTACGGCTCGTCCAAGCTCGCCGCCGAGACCGCGCTGGCCGAGGCGCTCGAGGGGACCGGCGTCGACTTCGCTTCGATGCGGTTCTCCAACGTCTACGGCCCGCGGCAGGACTGGCGCGGAGAGGGCGGCGTGGTGGCCATCATGGCGGCGCGTTTCGCCGCGGGCGAGGCGCCGGTGGTCTTCGGCGATGGGTCACAGACGCGCGATTTCATCTATGTCGGCGACGTCGTGGCCTTCATCCTCGACGCGCTCGAACTCGACACTCCGCTCGCCGGACCGATGCCCGACGGCCCGGCCTACAACGTCTCGACCGGGGCGGCCACTTCCGTCGAGCAGGTCGTGGGGTATCTGCGTGCTCAGTCGCGGGTGCTGACGGACACCGAGCACCGTCCCGCGCGCGACGGGGACATCCTCCACAGCGTCCTCGACCCGGCCAAGGCCACCCGGACCGTCGGGTGGCAGGCGCGGCAGCCGATCGAGGCAGGCTTGGCGATCACATGGCGATGGTTCTCGACGAGCCTGTGATGGCCGCTTCGACCGATCCCTTCGCGCTCTACGAGGCCAAGGCGCTCGCGGAGCTCGCCGACGCCGACGCCTTGGCAGGCGTGCGTGCGGGAGGCTGGAGCGGTGATCCGACCGGGACGGTCGCTCTCGTGTCGGGCGGCGTGCTCCCCGACGAGGCCGCCGAGGCGTTGGACAAGGCGCTCGCGGCGCTGGGCTTCGACGGCGGCACCACGTTCGCCATCGCGTCGCGGCCGAAGGGCGCCCGTCCGCAGGCGGTGCCGGCGCGCCTCCGGCTGGCGCTGGAAGCGGTGGACGTGCCTCTGGTGCTCGCGGTGGATCCGCAGGGCGCGATCGACCTCGCCTCGGCGTTCGGTGTCGAGCGGCTCGACCCGGGAAGGCCCGTGCGTTCTGTCGGCCGCGTGCTTGGCAGCGTCGGTGACTTCGCCGCGTCGCTGCCGGACCCGAAGCTCAAGGCGCGTTCCTGGGCGGCCATCAGGGCGGTGGCCGCCGCCGCGGGCCACACGACGCAAACGAAGCGCCCCTAGGGGCGCTTCACGGAAGATCGCATTCAGGCGCGGATGAGGCGAAGGACCTAGTCCTCTTCAATCTCCGTGATCGCGCCCATCGGGCACTCTTCCAGGCACGACTCGCACCCGGTGCAGTTGTCATCGTTGACGGGTTCCGCCACGTCCCCGACCAGCTCGATCACGCCTTCCGGGCACGCGTCGACACAGACGCCGCAACCGGAGCATTCTTCCTCATCGATGATGGGTCGGGGCATGTCGGGTCCCTTTCGTATCGGCGAAGACCAAGGAGCGGTCGCGCGTACATTACCCACTGGGGAGGCGGGTGTAAAGAGGCTCCGTGCTGTGCGGGCCGGCGATCGGTTTCGCATCCCCCGACCGTGGGTACCATGTCGTGGTGACGCGAACATAACTTGACAACGCGGCACTTAGATTTGTACCATGCGTGAAGCGCGCAGCGCCGCGCTTTCACGACCGTTATCGGAAGGAGTTCCACCCATGGCTAAGGTACTCGGCATCGACCTCGGCACCACGAACTCGGCTATGTCCGTGCTCGAGGGCGGGGAGCCCGTCATCATCATCAACTCCGAGGGCGATCGCACCACGCCTTCGGTCGTCGCGTTCCGCAAGGACGGCGAGCGTATCGTGGGCAAGTCCGCCAAGAACCAGGCGATCACCAACCCCGAGAACACCGTCAAGTCGATCAAGCGCTTCATCGGGCGCAAGTTCGAGGAGACCTCCTCGGAGCGCAAGACGGTTGCCTATCAGGTAGTCAAGGGCAAGGACGGTCGCGCTTCCGTCGAGATCGAGGGCAAGGATTTCACGCCCGAGGAGATCTCCGCGATGATCCTGCAGAAGCTCAAGGCCGACGCCGAGAAGTACCTCGGCGAGACGATCACGCAGGCCGTCATCACTATCCCGGCCTACTTCAACGACATGCAGCGCCAGGCCACCAAGGACGCCGGCAAGATCGCCGGCCTCGAGGTCCTGCGCATCATCAACGAGCCGACCGCGGCCGCGCTGGCGTACGGCCTCGACAAGGGCGCCAAGGAGCAGACCGTACTGGTCTTCGACCTGGGCGGCGGCACCTTCGACGTCTCGATCCTCGAGCTGGGCGACGGCGTCTACGAGGTCAAGTCCACGAACGGCGACAACCACCTCGGCGGCGACGACTGGGACCAGAAGGTCATCGACTGGCTGGCCGATAAGTTCAAGGCCGATCACGGCATCGACCTCCGCGTCGACAAGATGGCCCTGCAGCGTCTCAAGGAGAAGGCCGAGCAGGCCAAGATGGAGCTCTCCGGCGCCCAGACGGTCAAGATCGAGCTTCCGTTCATCACCGCGGATGCGTCCGGCCCGAAGCACCTCTCCTACGACCTGACCCGCGCTGACTTCCTTAAGATCACCGCCGACCTTCTCGACCGCTGCAAGAAGCCGGTCGAAGCGGCCATGAAGGACGCCGGCATGAAGATGGGCGACCTCGACGAGGTCATCCTCGTCGGCGGTTCGACCCGCATGCCCGCCGTCCAGGAGCTCGTGAAGTCCCTGACCGGCAAGGACCCGCACATGGGCGTCAACCCGGACGAGGTCGTCGCGCTGGGTGCGGCCATCCAGGGCGGCGTGCTCGCCGGCGACGTCAAGGGCATCCTGCTGCTCGACGTCACCCCGCTCTCGCTGGGTGTGGAGACGCTCGGCGGTGTGATGACCAAGATGATCGACCGTAACACCACGATTCCGACCCGCAAGACCGAGACCTACACGACGGCGGCCGACGGTCAGACCTCCGTGGAGATCCACGTTCTGCAGGGCGAGCGCGAGATGGCCTCTGCCAACAAGACGCTCGGCAAGTTCACGCTGGCCAACATCCCGTCGGCGCCGCGTGGCGTGCCGCAGGTCGAGGTCACCTTCGACATCGACGCGAACGGCATCGTCAACGTGAGCGCCAAGGATCGCGGCACCGGCCAGGAGCAGAAGATCACGATCTCCGGTTCGACGGCGCTCTCCGACGACGAGGTCGAGAAGATGGTCAAGGACGCCGAGGCCCACGCCGACGACGACCGCAAGGTGAAGGAGGCCGCCGAGGCCCGCAACGTCGCGGACACGCTGGTCTACGCCACCGAGAAGACGGTCAAGGACCTGGGCGACAAGGTGCCCGAGGAGACCAAGACCGACGTCGAGGCCGAGATCAAGGCCGTGAAGGAAGCCCTCCAGGGTGACGACACCGACGCCATCAAGGAAGCGACCGAGAAGTTGCAGGCTGCGTCCTACAAGCTGGCCGAGATCGTCTACGCCGACGCGCAGACCGAGTCCGGCGAGGCCGATGGTGAGTCCGGCGATGCGCCGGCCGAGCCGGCCGAGGACGAAGAAGTGGCCGACTACGAGGTCGTCGACGAAGACAAGAAGTAAGCGATGGTCCCCCGCAAGCCACATCACACGCACGACGACGACGGGCGCGCGTCCGAGGCGTCTCGCCGGCTCGATCCCGAGCTGGAGACGGACCTCGGC
>DATCIA010000099.1:0-8907 GCA_036508075.1 Coriobacteriia bacterium | reverse complement strand
GAGCGACTTGAGGCACGGGTAGAGCGAGCCGTAGGAGAATGCACGGAACGATCCGAGGAGCAGGTTGAGCCGCTTGCGCAGCTCGTACCCGTGCATCGGGGACTCGTGCAGTAGGCCAAGGATGGCCATCGACAACACGTCGGAACGTGCGCGCACTGGCCTCTCCCTTCCCTACAATTGCCTTGGCGGCCGCTGGTTGAACATTAGATGTATCGACTCGATACATCGCGATGTTAGGACTATGTGAGCCATCGGTGCAAGTTCTGTGCTGCTGCGAGGTGCGCTGCGGGCCGAAACAGCGACGTCGCGCATACTGGGTGGCTGATGCGGCCCACGCTGGGCCGTGCTGGCTGCTCGGTGCCGAACGGCAACGGGCCCGATCGGAAGACTGCGGGCACGCGCTCCACGAGTGCGGACCGACGGGAGAGGCAGAGTGTGAAGGGTTCTCAGGGGCGCGGTAGCGGACAGGGTCCGACGCCGGGTCGCAGCGGTGCATCTTCTGGCGCACCGACGCCGCGCCGGACCTCGACCCGCGCCGCGGCCTCGTCGCGCAGCCCCGGCGGGGCACAGATCCCGAATCTCTCCCGGTCCGCCGCGCCGACCCGCGCGTCGGTGCGCGCCTCGGCCCGCGCCTCGACCGGACCTGGCTCGCGCGGCGGGCGCGGTGCCGGTTCGCGCGGCGGGCGTGGTGCTGGCTCGCGCGCGAACGCCCGCAAGCGTCGCCTGTTCGACTACCCGCGCAGCGGAAAGGCCGGGATCCGGCGCTGGCTGCCCTCGTGGCGACTGGTGCTCGGTTCGGTTCTCGCGGTTGGCGCGCTCGGTTTCGGCGTCGTCGCCGCCGCCTACCTGACGACCCAGATCCCTAAGCCGGACGACTTCGCCAAGGCCCAGACGACGACCGTCTACTACTCGGACAGCAAGACCGTGATGGGCACGTTCGGCGTGAAGCGGGAACTCATCAAGATTGCCGACCTCCCGGACCACGTGGGCAACGCCGTGGTCGCGTCCGAGGACCGCACGTTCTGGAAGAACTCGGGTGTCTCGTTCACCGGCATCGGCCGAGCGCTGCTGAACAACGTGCGCGGCGGGCGCCAGCAGGGCGGCTCGACGATCACCCAGCAGTACGCGGAGCGCTACTACCTCGGCACCACCACGAGCTACACGGGGAAGTTCAAGGAGGCGCTGCTCGCGCTGAAGATCGACCAGCAGCAGGACAAGAAGCAAATCCTCGAAAACTACCTCAACACGATCTACTTCGGCCGCGACTCGTACGGCATCGAGGCCGCCGCGAAGGCGTACTTCGGCGTGTCGGCGAAGAACCTCACGGTCTCCCAGTCCGCCCTGCTTGCCGGGATCATCCCGTCGCCGAACAACTGGGACCCGCGCAAGGACCCGGCGGAGGCCAAGATCCGGTGGCAGCGCGTGCTGGACTACATGGTGCTCGGCGGCACGCTCACCCAGGCGGAGAGCGCCGCACAGGTGTTCCCGAAGACCATCGAGTACGCGCGCCGCGACACCTACGGCGGCCCGACCGGCTACATCCTCGACGCGGTGCGCCGCGAGATCACGACCCGGACCGCGATCTCCGAGGAGGAGCTCGACGTCCAGGGCTTCAAGATCGTCACCACGATCAACCCGGCGACCCAGCAGGCCGCCGTTGCCGCCGCCGCCACCATGCCGAAGGACGCGCCCAAGAACCTGCGGACGGCGATCGTCGCGGTCGATCCGGCCGACGGCGCGATCCTGGCGATGTATGGCGGCCCCGACTACATCAAGCGCCCGCGCAACGCCGTGACGCAGGACGAGGCGCAAGCGGCCTCGACGTTCAAGCCGTTCACCCTGATCGCCGCGCTCCAGAACGGCGAGTCGTTGCGGTCGCGGTTCAGCGGCAGGAACCACATGACGGTCCCGGGCTTCGACAAGCCCGTGACGAACTTCGCCAACTACAACCCCGGCGTGATCGACCTGGTGAGGGCGACCGCGTTCTCGGTCAACACGGTCTTCGCCCAGCTCAACGTCAAGATCGGCCCGGAGAAGTCGCGCGAGGTCGCCATCCGGGCAGGCATCCCGGAGAAGACACGCGGTCTGGACGCCGTCCCATCCTTCGTGTTTGGCAGCGCCTCACCGCACCCGATCGACATGGCCGAGGCCTACGCGACGATCGCCTCCGGCGGCGTGCGCCACCAGACCTTCCTGGTCCGCTCCTTGGTGTCCCTCGATGGCAAGAGCAAGTACTTGGGCGCGGGCCAGGGCGCGCGGGTCTTCCAGCCGGACGTCATCGCCGACACGACCTACGCGATGACGCAGGTCGTGCAGCTGGGCTCGGGCAAGACGGCCAGGTCGCTGAACCGCCCGATCGCGGGCAAGACCGGCAGCTCGAACGACAACAAGTCCGCCTGGTTCATCGGCTTCACCCCCCAGATCGTCGCGGCCGTCGCGCTCTATCAGGAGGGCAAGGACGGCACGGCCGAGAGCATCACCGCGTTCGGCGGTTACAGCCAGATCACCGGCGGCTCCGTGCCAACGGACATCTGGACCGCGTTCATGAGGCCGGTCTTCGCGCCGATGCCGATCGTGCAGTTCCCGCCGCGCGCGAATGTCGGGGTTCCGGTCGCGCCTTCGCCGACGTCGACGCCTTCGCCGACGCCCACGCCCACGCCCACGCCCACGCCGACGCCGGCGGTGACGCCGACGCCCACGGTGACGCCGAAGCCGACCGTGACGCTGACGCCGACGCCGACGCCCACGGTGACGCCGGCCGCGTCGACGCCCTAAGTGGCGCCCTGATCGGACCTCGCAGGTCCGGCGTCAGGGTCGGACAGTCGATCGTGCCTCCTTGCGGGGACGTTCGGGCAGACCGCGGGGCGAGAGGCCGGGTCAGGCCCGGCGCCCTTGGGCAGACCGGGCGCTCCGACGCTCAGCGTGAACCGGAGCGAACGCGCCCGAGCAACCCACCGAGCGCCCGCTTCGCGCGCAACCCACCGAGCGCCCGCTTCGCGCGTAGCGCGCGGACCAGCAGGGCGTAACGGCCCGGACGCGCCGGAACATCCCAGGCGCCCGGCACCGCCGTCGTCCCGGCCGCGAACTTGGTCTTGAAGTCGGAGACGCCGGCCAGCTGCGGCGCGCGGTCCGAGGCGACACCCATCAGGTCGTAGTGCCGGAGGCCCTCGACGCGCAGCACCCGAAGCACCTCCCACTGCACCCGGTACGCGGCGAGCGCCTTGCGGCCCTCCGCGGTGCCGGCGCCGTAGTAGTAGGTGGCCCCGCCGTCGTACACGGTCACGATCGCCCAGGCGAGGACTCGTCCGTCGCGGCGGGCGACGAACACCCGTGCGGCGTCGCCGAGCGTGTCGAGCATGGTGCGGTAGACGCTCGCGGGGTAGATGCCGAAGGAGTCCCGCTCGGCGGTCTCGCGCAGCACCGCATACAGCTCGTCGAAGGCCGCCGGGCCGCAGCCGGTCTCCTCTGCGACCGTCATCGTCTCGTCCTTGACCGCCTTGCGGACCGAGTACCGGTCGCCCTTCTTCATCTCGGCGAAGAGCTCGTCCTCGGTGCGGCGCGGGTCGAGGATCACGGTGCGGTCGTAGGTGACGGTCTGCAGGAGCTCGTGCAGCTCGGGCGCGCGGTGCTCGGCGTGCAGCCGGACGAAGGCGATGCCCGGGTCCCGACGACGCACCTCGGCCAGCAGGGCCTCACGAAGTGCGGCCTCTTGCGCGGCGGTCGGCGGCTCGGCCTGCAGCCAGACCGGCCCGTGCTTGGCCCAGAGGTAGCGGAAGCCGCGACCGGCGAACTCGGTGAGGGCGATGATGGCGAGGGCCTGATCGGCGTCGTCCAGGACGGCGTAGCGGCCCCACCGGGTTCGGCCCACGGTGGCGCGGTCGTAGGCGTCCCAGCGGGGTGCCTGTTCGATCGGCAGCGGGTGCGGGGAGCGCTCGGCGAGGGCGAGGAACTCGGGGTCCGTCACGGCCTTGAGGTGGCTGGGCACGTCTCCTCCCAGGCTGTTGGCCGACACAGGGTCACCCTACCGGCGGGTCGTTGTCCCCAGGGATTTCCCTCGCGCTGCGCCGCCCGGTAGCCTTGCGGATTGCTGTGTGCGTTCCGGCTCCTCGCAGATCGAGGTCGCCGAGCATGCTGCGACGCAGAACCCTCCTGTCACGGAGATTCCGTGGCCGCCGAGTCCATAGGAGGTGGGTAATCACGTGCGTCACTATGAGCTGATGGTGATCCTCGATCCCGAGATCGAAGAGAAGACCGTCGCCCCCTCGCTCGACAAGTACCTGTCCGTCGTGGCCAACGCGGGCGGCACTGTCGACAAGATCGACATCTGGGGACGTCGTCGCCTCGCCTACCCCATCCTGAAGAAGTCTGAGGGAATCTACGCCGTCGTCGACATGACGACGACGCCAGACGTCGCTCAGGAGCTGGACCGTCAGCTGGGTCTCAACGAGGCCGTGCTGCGTACCAAGCTCATCCGTCCCGACGCCCACTGAACGCGGGCCCGGTAGTCAGCACCGCACGACGACGTAGCGACCGAAGGAGCAAGCATGGCTGGTGACACGACCATCACGGTGATCGGCAACCTGACCGGTGACCCGGAGTTGCGCTTCACCTCCTCGGGCGCGGCCGTGGCCAACTTCACGGTTGCCTCGACTCCGCGGTCCTTCGACCGCCAGTCGAACGATTGGAAGGACGGCGACACGCTGTTCCTCCGCTGCTCGATCTGGCGTGAGGCGGCGGAGAACGTCGCCGAGTCGCTGACCAAGGGCATGCGCGTCATCGCCTCCGGTCGGCTCGTACAGCGCTCCTACGAAACCCGCGAGGGCGAGAAGCGCACCGTGGTCGAGCTTCAGGTAGACGAAGTCGGTCCGTCGCTGAAGTACGCCAGCGCCAAGGTCACTCGCGCACAGCGCAGTGGCGGCGGCGGCGGCTTCGGCGGTGGAGGCGGAGCCGCGGAAGACCCGTGGGCGACGTCCCCGTCGAGTGGCGAGTCGGTCTCCGACGAGCCCCCGTTCTAAGAGCACCAGACCACTGACCACCCATCCCGGGCCGCACGGCAACGACCCGGGCTCCGGCTCCCAAGAGCCGCTAGTGAAGGAGCACCACGATGGCGAAGCCCGTTCTTCGTAAGCCGAAGAAGAAGCAGAACCCGCTGAAGATCGCAAAGATCAAGGCGATCGACTACAAGGACACCGCGCTGCTGCGCAAGTTCATCTCCGACCGCGGGAAGATCCGCGCTCGCCGGGTGACGGGTGTCACCGTCCAGGAGCAGCGTGCGATCGCACGGGCCGTGAAGAACGCCCGTGAGATGGCACTCCTGCCGTACGCCAGCTCGGCGCGCTGAGAAGGAGGCGACTGATGGCAAAGCTCATCCTGACCCAGGAGGTCACCGGCCTCGGTGCCCCGGGCGACGTCGTAGACGTCAAGGACGGATACGCACGCAACTACCTGGTTCCGCGTGGCCTGGCGACCGGTTGGTCCAAGGGCGCGGAGAAGGACATCGCGTCGATCCGCAAGGCCCGCAAGTCGCGCGAGATCGCGACCGTCGAGGGTGCCTCTGCGGCGCGCGACTCGCTGCAGTCGAACGTGATCGTGGTGGCGGCGAGGGCCGGCGCGTCCGGTCGTCTGTTCGGCGCCGTGACGACGGGCGACATCGCCGACGCCGTTTCGGCGGCCGGCGGCCCGTCGCTCGACAAGCGCAAGATCGAGATCGACCAGCCGATCAAGGCGCTGGGCGAGTACCAGGTGAAGGTCCGTCTGCACGCCGACGTCGCTGCGACGCTCGACGTGCGGGTCGTCCCGGAGGCCTGACCCGCTGCGCGCTGAAGGCGGATGACGCCTTCGCGCAACGCGAGCAGGACGCGGAAGCGCCCGAGCCCCTGGTGGGCTCGGGCGCTTCGCTGTTCTCAGGCGCCGGTGAACATTCAGTGGGTGCGGCGCGCCCGCAGCCCGGTGGTCAGCGCCCGAGCAAGGATCTGTCGGTCCACGTTCTGGACTGTCTGTCCACCTCTTGGACACTGGCACAATCTCTTCCTGTCCACAGGGGGTGCACGGCGTTTGTGCGGTTCAGGACGCCATTCTGCATCAAAGAAGGTCCGTATCCACAGGCCTTTCCACGGCCTGTGCACAGTGGCTCGCCGCACTGTCCACACGTTGTCCACAGCATCGTCTACAGGACCGTTTGGCCTGGTCCGCGCTGGGGCCTAGTGTCACGCACGGACTCCGGCAATGACGCCCGAAACGCGCGATCTCCGAATCGCGTGTCGGTGGTAGGCCGTACAACGGGAGTATGGAACCACCGGTTATCAGGGAGGCTCGCGTGACGGTCGAGGAGCTTGAGGCCAGCCTCAGCCCGCGCCGTATGAGCGACGGTTTCGACCGCACCCCGCCCCAGGACATCGCTGCCGAGCAGAGCGTGCTCGGCGGCATGATGCTGTCCAAGGACGCGATCGCCGACGTCGTCGAGACCCTCCGCGGGCCGGATTTCTACCGCCCCTCGCACGAGCTGGTCTACGAGGCGATCCTCGACCTCTATGGGCGCGGTGAGCCCGCCGACGCCGTCACCGTCTCCGCCGAGCTGACCAAGCGCGGCGAGATCTCGCGGATCGGCGGCGCCCCGTACCTGCACACGCTCATCTCGATGGTGCCGACGGCGGCCAACGCCGGCTACTACGCGCGAATCGTCCGGGAGCGCGCGGTGCTGCGCCGCCTGGTCGAGGCCGGCACGCGCATCGTGCAGCTCGGCTACTCGACCGAGGGCGGCGACGTCGACGACATCGTCAACGCGGCCCAGGCTGAGGTGTACGCGGTCACCGAGAACAAGACGAGCGAGGACTACCTGCCGCTCGCGGACATCATCAACGGCACCATGGAGGAGATCGAAGCGGCGGGGCACCGCGGCGAGGGCATGGTGGGCGTGCCCACCGGCTTCGCGGACCTCGATCGGCTCACCAACGGGCTGCACCCCGGTCAGATGATCGTGCTCGCGGCGCGGCCGGCGATCGGCAAGTCCACCCTGGGTCTGGACCTGGCCCGCTCGGCGTCCATCAAGCACGGCCTAACCTCGGTGATCTTCTCGCTCGAGATGAGTCGCAGCGAGATCACCATGCGGATGCTCGCCGCGGAGGCCAAGGTGCCGCTGCAGAACATGCGCAAGGGCACCATGCGGGACGAGGACTGGCAGAAGCTCGCGGCCACCATGGGCCGGGTCTCGGACGCCCCGCTGTTCATCGACGACTCCCCGAACATGTCCCTGATGGAGATCCGGGCGAAGTGCCGCCGGCTCAAGCAGCGCCATGACCTCAGGCTCGTGGTGATCGACTACCTGCAGCTGATGAGCTCGGGCAAGCGGGTGGAGTCGCGCCAGCAGGAGGTCTCGGAGTTCTCCCGCGCACTCAAGCTGCTCGCCAAGGAGCTCGAGGTCCCGGTCATCGCGATCTCGCAGCTGAACCGTGGTCCGGAGCTGCGGACCGACAAGAAGCCGCAGATGAGCGACCTCCGTGAGTCCGGCTCGATCGAGCAGGACGCCGACATGGTGATCCTGCTGCACCGCGAGGACTTCTACGAGCGCGAGTCCCCCCGCGCCGGCGAGGCCGACCTCATTGTGGCGAAGCACCGCAACGGCCCCACCGACACGATCGTCGTGGCGTTCCAGGGGCACTACGCACGCTTCGTCGACATGGCGCACTAGCCTCGCGCTTTGGTGGTGGGGTGGCTGCGGGGTTGTGTCGTTGACGTGAAAAGTGAGTCTGACCTGGGATGATGTGACGTGTCCAGGGTCAACGTCAGCCGGTTCGCGGAGCACCGTCCAGGTGATGAAGGCTGCCGGGTCTGACCCCCACGTGAAGGGCGGCACGTCTGCGCCGGGGGCGGTGGGGCAGGCCGGTGGGGTGCTGCTGACCGAGACCGTGACCGCGACGGCTCTGGGGCGGGAGCTGTCGGCGGGATTGGCCCCGTGGCGCAAACCGCTGGCGGTCCATGACCCGGTCAAGGTCCCCGCCGACCTCGCGGTCACCCTCGCGCCGGGTGGGGACCACCGGGCGGACGTCGCGCTGCTGCGCGGCGAGCCGGGCGTCTTGGGGTTGGTGTCCTGCGATGCGACGGTGTCCCGGACCATCGCCGCCCTCGCGAAGAACGCACCGGCGGCGGTGAGGACGATCAACGCTGCCCGCGCCGCGGCGCGCAAGCGGGCCTGGGCGTTGGCCGGGGTGCACGCCCCCGATGCCGCCACCGACGCGAAGAACCCGCTGATCGTGGAGCTGGACGCCACGCCGGTGACCTCCCACTCCGACCAGGAGCACGCTGCCCCGACGTTCAAGCGCGGGTTCGCGTTCCACCTGTTGTGCTCGTTCACCGGTCACGGGCCCGACGGCACCGGTGAACCGCTCGCGATGTTGCTGCGCTCGGGCACCGCCACCGCCGCCGACCACATCACCTTGATCAAGGCGTCCCTGGCCCAGCTGCCCGGCTGCTGGCCCCGCCCGCGGGTGGGCCGAGGCGTTGGACGCCCACGACGCCGTCCGCGACGGAGCGTGGGTCGCCGGGCTCACCGACCTGCTAGACCTGTCCGCCTCGCTGACCGGGAACACCGGTGGTCTCGCCATGATGATCAGACTCCTTCAGCAGGTCAGGCCCACAAGCAACGGCCCCTGCCACAAAGCCTGACGCGGGACATACCGACCCACGCACCTAGCCGGGGACCCACTTCCTGTCGTGATGGCAGCACCGTCGGAACAGGTCACGATTCCGTGCCGGACCGGGCGGTTCACCGGTAGCCCCGCGTCGATTGGCGCTTCACGTCCCGCTACGGGCGTCCCATCACAGCGAACCGCCCCTACCGCCCCCAGTGAGCGTCCGCCCCGGATCGGCCGGCATGCTGATGGAACCGACGAGCGTCGACGCGGAGGCCTT
>DATCIA010000098.1:0-59650 GCA_036508075.1 Coriobacteriia bacterium | reverse complement strand
CCGTGCTCACCCTCGGGATGCTCTCCGAGTGGCAGCGCATCGACACCATCGACGTCTCCGAGGGCAAGCGCTACATCCACCACTACAACTTCCCGCCGTTCTCCGTCGGCGAGACGGGCTTCATGCGTGGCCCGAAGCGTCGCGACATCGGCCACGGAGCGCTCGCAGAGCGCGCCCTGCTGCCGGTGGTCCCCGCTGAAGAGGACTTCCCCTACACGCTGCGCATCGTCTCCGAGGTGCTCGCCTCCAACGGCTCGTCCTCGATGGGCTCGGTATGTGGATCCACCCTCGCGCTGATGGACGCCGGCGTGCCGATCTCGGCCCCCGTCTCCGGCATCGCGATGGGACTCATCAAGGAGGGCGACGACGTCGCCATCCTGACCGACATCCAGGGCCTCGAGGACTTCCTCGGCGACATGGACTTCAAGGTCGCCGGCACGGCCAAGGGCATCACGGCCATGCAGATGGACAACAAGGCCAAGGGCCTGTCCGTCGACATCCTGCGCCGCGCGCTGATGCAGGCCAAGGAAGGCCGCGCCTTCATCCTCGCCAAGATGATGGAGTCGATCTCCGAGCCCCGCGAGGAGCTCAACGAGTTCGCGCCGCGCGTGCTGACCATCAAGATCCCGACCGACAAGATCCGCGACATCATCGGCCCCGGCGGCAAGATGATCCGCTCGATCATCGAGGCCACGGGCGCGCAGATCGACGTCAACGACGACGGCACCGTCTACATCGCCAGCCGTGACAAGGGCGGCGAGGAAGCGGTCGCCCGCATCCGGATGATCATCAAGGAGCCGGAGATCGGCGAGAAGTACATCGGTCGAGTTGTGTCGATCCAACCGTTCGGAGCGTTCGTCGAGCTCTACCCCGGCAAGGACGGCCTCCTGCACATCTCGCGCGTGGCCAAGGGTCGCGTCGACAAGGTCGAGGACGTCCTGTCGATCGGCGACGAGGTCGAGGTCGAGATCCTCGACATGGACGACAAGGGCAAGGTGTCGCTCGGCCGGATCAATCCGCCGGACGCCCCTCCCTCGAGCGGCGCCCCGCGCCCGTCCGGTGATCGTCCGCGCTCCGACCGCCCCGGCGGCGGCAGCGGACACGGCGGACCGCGCCGCCAGCACTAGGCTGCGCACCCGCACGTAGTGTCACGACGGCCCGGCCCCGGCAACGAACCGCGAACGAGAGCGGAAGCCGGGGCCGGGCCTTGCTCTAGACTGTTCGGGAGGAAGATACGAACGACAGCGACGGGAGTGCCCGTGTTCTACGACCGCACCGTGCTCGACAACGGCATCACCGTCATCTCGGAGTCGATCCCGACGGTCCGCTCCGTCGCCCTGGGGATCTGGGTGGCCGCCGGCAGTCGCGATGAGACCCCCGAGGAAGCCGGCATCTCGCACTTCCTCGAGCACATGATGTTCAAAGGAACGTCGAAGCGCAGCGCGATGGAGATCTCCGAGACGTTCGACCGCCTCGGCGCAGAGGTCAACGCCTTCACCAGCGAGGAGGAGACCTGCTACTACTCGCGCGTGATCGACCTGAAGGCCCCCGAGGCCTTCGCCGTCCTCGCCGACATGGTCGCGGACTCCGCCTTCGAGGAGGAGGACGCCATATCGGAACGCGAGGTCGTGCTCGAAGAGATCTCGCGGACCGAGGACACGCCCGACCACAAGGTCGACGTGCTGTTCTCCGCGGCGATGTGGCCCGACCACCCGGTGGGGCGGCCCGTGCTCGGGCGCCGCGAGACCGTCGGCGCCTTCCTGCCCGCACAGCTGAGGTCCTACACGGGACGGCACTACCGCACCGGTGACGTCGTCGTCGCCGCGGCGGGCAACCTCGCACATGACGAGGTCACGGCGATGGCGGCCTCCGCGCTCGCGGGGCTGCCGACCGGGGCGCGTGCCGAACGTCCGCGGCACGCCGCCGAGCCCGGACGCCACGTGGCCGTCGCCACCAAGGAGACCGAACAGGCGCACATCTTCTGGGGTTCGCTCTCCGTGGACGCGAACTCCCCGGACCGATTCGCCATGGGCCTGCTCAACGCGGTCCTCGGCGGCAGCATGGCCTCACGGCTGTTCCAGGAGATCCGCGAGAAGCGGGGTCTGGTCTACGCTGTCAACTCCTTCAACCAGATGTTCGGCGACACCGGCGCCTTCGCGGTCTACGCCGGCACGCGTCCTGAGAACACGAAGCAGGTCATCGAGCTGATCACCGCGGAGGTCGACAAGGTACTCGATTCCGGCATCACCGCCGCCGAGCTCGACCGTGCGCGTGAGTCGGTCGACGGCCACATGGTGCTCGGGCTGGAGAACACCAACCGCCGCATGATGCGGCTCGGCGGCGCGGAGGTCGGCGGCCGCGAGCTGCTCTCCATCGACGAGGTGCTCGAGCGCTACGCGGCCGTGACGCTGGCAGACATCCAGCGCGTCGCGATCGACACCCTCGGCGGGCCGCGCACGCTGGCCGTCGTGGGGCCGCACACCGTTGAGGAGATCGAAGCGCTTCTCGCCTAGGGCCGCGCTCATCTGAGAGAAGGGGAGTCCCGCGATGATCGACGTCATCGTCACCGGTGCCGCAGGCCGCATGGGCCGCGAGGTCGTCCGCGCCGTCACCGCCGCCGAGGGCATGCGCGTCGCAGCGGCCGTCGACCCGTCCTCACCCGGAGTCGTGCTCGACGACGGCGCGGGAGGCAGCATCACCGCCACCGCCGACCTTCACGCCGCGCTCGCGGGCACGGGGGAGCGCGTCATGGTCGACTTCACCGTCCCGTCGGCTGTGGAGACCAACGTGGAGCGGGCTCTCGCCGCCGGCGTGCACTGCGTCGTCGGAACCACCGGGGTGGCCGAGGAGCGCTGGCGCTCGCTGGCCGCGGCGGCTCCCGAGGGCGTCTGCCTGTTCGTAGCCCCCAACTTCGCCGTGGGCGCCATATTGATGATGCGGTTCGCGCAGACAGCCGCGCGCTTCATGCCCCACGCCGAGATCATCGAGCTGCACCACGACCGCAAGCTCGACGCACCGTCGGGCACCGCCATGCGCACGGCGCGCCTGATCGCCGAGGCCCGCGCCGGCACTCCCGCGGCGCCCGGCCGTGAGACCGAGGTGGCCGAGGGTGCGCGCGGCGCGCTGGTCGACGGCGTGCCGGTCCACTCGATCAGGCTCCCGGGTCTGGTGGCCAACCAGGAGGTCGTGTTCGGCGACGTCGGTCAGACGCTGACCCTGCGCCACGACACGATCGACCGCACCTCGTTCATGCCCGGCGTCGTCCTCGCGGTCCGCGAGATCCCGAAGCGCAGCGGTCTGGTGATCGGGCTCGAGGAGTTGATGGGCCTGTGAGCGACGCGGCGCCCGCGAGCGGGCGCGTCGTCGTCCAGAAGTTCGGAGGCACCTCCGTCGCCACGGCCGAGGGCCGGGAGGCTTTGCGCGCACGTGTGCGTGACGCGCTGGATGCGGGTCGCGCGCCCGTCGTCGTCGTGTCCGCCATGGGGAGGGCGGGCGCTCCCTATGCGACCGACACGCTCCTGGGCCTCATCGACGCCTACACGCCGGACGCGAGGGAGTCGGATCTGCTGGCCGCGTGCGGTGAGGTCGTCTCCGCGGTCATCGTCGCTCACGAACTGCGCGCGAACCGCATCCCGGCCACCGCGATGACGGGCGCGGAGGCGGGCGTCCTCACCGACGACCGCTTCGGTGACGCGTCGGTGCTGCTCGTCGATCCGCGGACCCTGCAGGCCGCGCTCGAGGCGGGACTGGTGCCCGTGGTCACCGGCTTCCAGGGCGCCACCGCCGCCGGGCAGACCACCACGCTCGGCCGCGGAGGATCGGACACGAGCGCCTGCGCGATCGGAGCGGCGCTCGGAGCGCTCGCCGTCGAGATCTACACCGACGTCGATGGTGTGATGACCGCCGACCCACGCACCTGTGACGGAGCGCGCGTCCTCGAGACGTTGCAGTATGAGGAGCTCTTCCAGATGGCCCGCTCGGGAGCGAAGATCATGCACGCTCCGGCAGCGGAGACGGCGATGGCCGCAGGCGTTCCCGTATGGGTGCGCAACGCATCGACGCGAGCGCAGGGAACGCTCGTCACGGAGGCCGAGCGCCTCACCGCGGAGCGCGCGCAGCGGGTCGCCACCGCCATCAGCACCTCCGACGGAGTCGCCCGGGCCATCATCACCCTGCCGGACGGGGAGGGGCGGATGGGCGCACTGACGGCGGTCTTCCGCGAGATGGCTGCGGCCGGCGTCTCACTCGACATGTTCACGCCCCTGGGCGACGCACTGGCGATCTCGTTCGACGAAGGTCGCCTGTCCGACGTCAGGACGGTGCTCGAGGCACTTGGGATGCGTGCGGCCTACGAGACCGGGCTCGCCACGGTCACCGTCGTGGGAGCGGGGATGCACGGGGTCCCGGGTGTCATGGCGCGTGTCGCCGCGGGCCTGGCCGATGCCGGGATCGACATCCTCCAGGTGGCGGACTCGCACTACACGATATCGGTCCTGCTTCGGGCAACCGCCGGGCGGCGGGCGATCTCCGCATTGCACGATGAGTTCGGACTCGGCGGGTAGTATGTAGTCATCGCACGGCGATGAGAGGAAGGTCGAGGCATGGCCGCGACAGGTATGAGCGTCGCCCCGATCCGCGAGGCTGGCGATCCGGGACTGTACGGCACGAAGGCGCAGTCGTTGGCCGAGCTGTCTGTGGCGGGTTTCCCCGTACCTGAAGGCTTCTGCATCCCCGCGGACGCCTACCGCGAGCACGCTGAACGCGCGGGCGTCGCGTCCCTCGTGGCCATCCTGCGCGGCGTGCCGGAGTCCGCTCCCGCGGTCACGCTCACCCCGATCCTCCAGCGCATACGCTCGTCGGTCATCCACACTCCGCTCGACGCTGAGCTCGTCGAGGAGGTACGCGCGCGTTTCGACGAGATGGGCACCGGTCCGGTGTCGGTCCGGTCTTCGGTCACCGCACCCGACATGGTCACCGGGCCCCTTGTCGGTCGTCACGGCACCTACTTCGTGCCGGGCTTCCACGAGGCCCTTCACGCCATCACGCACTGCTGGACTTCGCTGTGGGGCGACCTGTCGTGGCGCGACCGTGAGACCGCCGGCCTGGCGGATGCCGATGTCGCCGTGGCGGTCGTCTTGCAGCACCTCGTGCCTGCGCACTCCTCCGGAGTGGTGTTCACCGCGGACCCGGCGACCGGCGATCGCGACCGGATCGTCGTGGAGAGCTGCTACGGCCTGGGCGAGGCGATCGTAGCAGGCAAGGTCAAGCCGGATCGTTTCTCCTTGAAGCGCGACGGCCTCACGGTCACCGCTACGGACGTTCAGACCAAGCCTGTCCACCTCGTCATCGACGAGAGTGGGCGCGTGGTGCAGCGGATGGTACCGCCCGACCAGGCGGCCGCGGCCAGCCTCACGCCCTACGAGGTGCGCGAGGTCGCCGCACTCGCGCTGAACGTCGAGAGCCTCACCCACGGCCCCGCGTGCGTCGAGTGGGCGAGGGCCTCGGGCACGACGTGGCTGTTGCAGGCCCGCCCGTTGATCGTGGGGCGCTAGCAGCCTCGCGAGGTTGACGCCATGGTTACGCCGTCGCCCGACAGGGCGTGTATGTGTGCGCCCTGTGGCACAATGGGAGCACCGAACGAGCGCACCAACACTGCGGGCCCGACAGCGCGCCCGAGAACCGACCCCGCGAGAACGAGGCACATACCATGGCGAATCCCCGGTTCGGGCGCCTGCTCACCGCGATGGTGACACCCTTCACCCCCGATCTCGAGCTCGATCTCCCGCGAGCAGGCGCGCTTGCGTCGCGCCTGCTCGACGAGGGAAGCGAGGCGCTCGTCGTCTGCGGCACCACCGGCGAGTCGCCGACGGTCTTCTACGACCAGAAGCTCGAGCTCTTCCGCGCGGTGCTCGACACGGTGGGCGACCGCGCGCCGGTCATCGCCAACGTCGGTGACAACTGCACCGCCGACTCCGTCGAGTTCGCCCGCAAGGCGACCTCGCTCGGGGTGGACGCGATCATGTGCGTCGTCCCGTACTACAACAAGCCTCCACAGGAGGGCATCTACCGGCACTTCCGGTCCATCGCGGAGGCGGTCGACGTCCCGGTGCTGCTCTACAACATCCCGGGGCGCTGCGTCGTCAACATGACCGCGGAGACCACCCTGCGTCTCGCGAACGACGTCGAGAACATCGTCGGGGTCAAGGAAGCCTCCGGTGACCTGGCCCAGATCGCCCGCATCGTCCAGGGAGCCCCCGAGGGCTTCGAGGTCCTCTCCGGTGACGACGAGATGACCCTGCCCATGATGGGCGTGGGCTGCACCGGCGTGATCTCCGTGGCAAGCCACGTCGCCGGCCCGCAGACGCGCGAGATGGTCGAGGCGCACGCTTCCGGCGACCACACCCGCGCGCTCTCGCTGCATCTCCACCTGCTGCCGCTGTTCAAGTCGCTGTTCATGACCGCGAACCCGATCATGGTCAAGGACGCGCTCGCACAGTGCGGCTTCCCCGTCGGAACGTGCCGCTTGCCGCTCGTTCCCCCCACCCCAGAACAGTCGGCCGAACTCGGGCGCGTGCTCGAGCATCTCGGTCTGCTCTAGACCCACGGCGGCGCCCGGCGCGAGGTGAAGGTTGCCCCGCCTCAGGACCGCTCCACCGATCGGCGACCTTCGTGTCGTCCGGAAGAAGAACCCATGACAAGAGGCAAGGCGAAGAACAAGAACGTGCTGCGCGTCATCCCGCTGGGCGGGCTGGACGAGATCGGCAAGAACATGACGGTGCTCGAGTACGGCGACGACATGGTCGTCGTCGACGCCGGGTTGATGTTCCCCGACGCCGAGCTCCCGGGTGTGGACCTCGTGTTGCCAGACTACTCCTACATCCTCAAGAACAGGGAACGGCTGCGCGGCATCGTCATCACCCACGGCCATGAGGACCACACGGGCGCGCTGCCCTACCTGCTGCGCGATCTGGGAACGCCCGTCCCGGTACTCGGATCGAAGCTCACCTGCGGACTGATCGAGGGTAAGCTCGCCGAGTTCAACATCAAGAAGGCCAAGCTCCGCGTGGTCAAGCCGGGCATGCACGTGACCCTCGGCGCGTTCGGCTTCGACTTCATCGCCACCAATCACTCGATTCCGGACTCGCTGGCGTTGCTGATCCGCACACCGGTCGGAAACGTCCTGCACACCGGCGACTTCAAGTTCGACCAGACGCCGATCGACGGCCGCGGTACGGACTTCGCAGCGCTGACGAAGGCCGGGCGTGACGGCGTGCTGCTGCTGCTCTCCGACTCGACAGGGGCGGAGAACCGCGGCTATACGCGTCCCGAGCGCGAGGTCGGGGATACCCTGCACCGCATCATCGCCGCAGCCAAGGGGCGTGTGATCGTCGCGTCCTTCTCTAGCCACGTCCACCGCGTGCAGATGGTCTGTGACGCGGCCGTCGACGCCGGTCGCAAGGTCGTGGTCACCGGCCGTTCCATGATCAAGAACACGGGCATCGCGCGTGAGTTGGGCTTCCTCAACATCGACGCCAAGAACATCCTCGACGCCTTCAACGCCGGAGACATACCTCCCGAGAAGATCGTGATCCTCTCGACCGGCAGCCAGGGCGAGCCCCTCTCGGGGCTCACGCGCATGGCCAACGGAGACCACCGCACGATCTCGGTGCGCGCGGGCGACACGATCATCATCTCGGCGTCTCCGATCCCCGGCAACGAGAAGGCCGTGTCGCGCGTCATCAGCCGACTGGCGAAGACTGGCGCCGAGGTCTACCACAAGGGCGTCGCCGACGTGCACGTCTCCGGCCACGCCGCGGCCGAGGAGCTGAAGCTGATGCTGGTCATGACGCAGCCCCGGTTCTTCATGCCCGTCCACGGAGAGACACGCCATCTCGTGGCGCACAGCCGGCTTGCCGAGTCCGTCGGCATCGCGGAGCGTGACATCTTCGCGATAGAGAACGGCGACGTACTCGAGCTGACCGCCACCTCCGCCAAGGTCACCGAGCACATCAAGGACTCGGGCGTCGTCTACGTGGACGGGCTGAACGTCGGCGATGTCGGCGACGTCGTGCTTCGCGACCGTCAGCAGCTGTCCTCGGACGGCATCGCGACCGTGGTCGTGGCGATCGACGGCCGCACCCGCAAGTTCATCGGCGAGCCCGAGTTGGTCATGCGCGGGTTGCCCGTCGCGGAGTCCGACGCCGTGATGGACCAGGCACGCGCCCGGATCAACAAGGCGCTCAAGCGCATGGAGAAGGAAGGCGTGACCGACCACAGCATCATCCAGCGCGCCGTCCGCGAGGCGGTCTCACAGTTCGTGTGGGAGACGCTGCGCCGGCGTCCGATGATCATCCCCGTCATCATGGAGGTCTAGCGTGGGGCACGTGTGGGCTGCCGTCCTCGGGCTCGTGCAGGGCCTCGCTGAGTTCCTGCCGATCTCCTCGTCGGCGCACCTGACGCTGATCCCGTGGGCGTTCGGCTTCCAGCACGCCTACCCGGTGCTCGACGGCGTGCAGTTCGATATCGCCCTTCACGCAGGGAGTGCGGTCGCGATCCTGATCGCGCTGTGGGGAGACTGGGTCTCCCTGGCCCGGGGCGTCGTGCGGCGCCAGCCGGCTGAGCTTCGGCTCGGCGGCTTCCTGCTGGTGACCTCGGTCCCGGGCGCCGTCTTCGGCGTGCTTCTCGAGGACAAGGTGCAGTCGGCGTTCCGCGCTCCGTGGCTCATCGGATGCACTCTCATCGGGTTCGGCCTGCTCCTGTGGGCGATCGACCGCTGGGCGCCGCGCAACGAGCCGTTCGAGAAGGTGACTTGGAAGCGCGCAGCGTGGATCGGAGTGGCGCAGGCCGCGGCGATCGTGCCGGGCGTCTCTCGCTCCGGGGCCACCATGACCATGGGCCGCTGGCTCGGCCTGTCCCGTGAGGCGATCGCGCGGTATTCGTTCATGGCAGCCCTGCCGATCATCGTCGGCGGCGCGGTCTTCGGACTGCGCCACACGTCGATCTCCCAGCTCCTCTCCGTGGATTGGGGCATCGGGTTCACCATGGCCCTGCTCTCGTCGCTCGCGCTGATGCGCTGGATGCTCGACTATGTGCGGAAGCACACCTTCGCGATCTTCATGTGGTATCGCCTGGCGCTCGGCGCCGCCGTCATCGCGTTGTTCCTCATCCGCGGGTAGCACCGACCGCGACAGCGCATCGCGATATACTCTCGACACGGGGCACCCGCGCGCTCGCACGTCCGGAGGCGGGCAGGATCGGGGACCGACCGCACGAATCCGATGAAGGACGGGGTAAGTGGCGAACAAGCGCACCACGGGGGGAGCGCGCGGAGGTTCGCGCGGCAAGGGCTACTCGGCCTCCAAACCGCGTTCGCGCGCCTCATCCCAGCCCGCGGTCCCGGGTGTCGCACGTGACATCTGGGGCATAGCGCTCGTCGTCGTGGCCATCGCCGTCGCGATCTCCGTGTGGGTGCCGTTCGCCCCGCCCGTCCCGCCCGTGCCCGGCGCGATCAAGAGCCTTCTCGTGGCGCTCGTGGGTGTCGGTGCCAACGCCGTGCCGCTTCTGATGCTGGTCTGGGCCGTCTCCTTGGTCTTCGACCGTCGAGAGGTGAGCGAGGTCGCCATCGGCGCGGGACTAGCGCTGGTGTTCTTGTCGGTCATCGCCATGTTCTCGACCGCCACCCCGGTCGGCGCCACGGACTTCTGGACCGGATCCACCAGCGGCGGGTACGTCGGCGGAGCCATCGCGTGGCTGCTCGCCAGCATGCTGGGCACGCTCATCACCTACGTCATCCTCGCAGGCGCGACGCTGATCGGCATCGTGCTCGCCACCGGCGCCCGGCTCGCGGACGCGTGGGAGAGCCTGCTCGCGGTGTTCGACCGTGGCGAGTCGGAGGGCGAAGTGCGCGAGCCGCGCAGGCGACTCACGGCCGGCGCCAAGACCCTGCCGCTGGCCGACCTCGACGTCGAGGAGCCGGCCCGTCCCGTGCCCACCCACGCACGCCGCGCCGACCCCGAGGCCGCGCGTGGCACGATCCCGGTCGTCCGGGCGTCGGTGCCACGCAGGGACACCGCCTTCGAACTGCCGTCGCTGTCGATGCTGCGGGTGTCGCCCGTGAGCGCCGCCGCGTCGCGCGCCTCCGACAAGGAACTCAAGGCCACTGCCCAGGTCATAGAGTCCACGCTGGGCACCTTCGACATCCCGGCGTACGTCGAGACCTGGATCGCCGGACCGACCGTCACGCTGTTCGAGGTCAAGATCGCCAAGGGCGTGAAGGTCAACCGCGTGACCGCACTCTCCGACGACCTGGCGCTCGCGCTCGCTACCCCGACGGTGCGCGTCTTGGCCCCGATCCCCGGCAAGTCGCTCATCGGCATCGAGGTCCCGAACGAGCACCGCACGACGGTGACCCTGGGTGACGTCCTGACCGGTGGCAATACGCCGGACACCAGCCCGATCATGCTGGGCATCGGCAAGGACGTCGGCGGCGACCGGATAGTGCTCGACCTGGCTGCCATGCCCCACCTGCTGATCGCCGGCTCGACCGGCACGGGCAAGTCCGTGTGCATCAACTCGCTGCTGATGTCGGTGATCATGCGCTCGACGCCGGACGAGGTCCGCATCATCCTCATCGACCCCAAGCGCATCGAACTCGCGCTCTACAACGGCCTCCCGCACCTCTACGTCCCGGTCGTCACCGAGTCCAAGGAGGCGGCGAGCGCGCTCGCGTGGGCCGTCACCGAGATGGAGAGCCGCCTGCGGCGTCTGCAGAAGGCCGGCGCCCGCAACATCGCCCAGTACAACGCCGCGTCGCGCGACGGCAAGCTGCCCGAGGGCATGGAGCCCATGCCGTACCTGATGATCGTCATCGACGAGCTTGCCGACCTCATGATGGTCGCCGCTCGCGAGGTCGAGGACTCGATCGTCCGGCTCGCGCAGCTCGCGCGCGCGGCCGGCATCCACCTGGTCGTGGCGACGCAGCGCCCCTCGACCGACATCATCACGGGACTCATCAAGACCAACATCACAACCCGCATCGCCTTCGCTGTGTCCTCGGGCATCGACTCGCGCGTCATCCTCGACCAGTCGGGCGCCGAGAAGCTCGTCGGACTGGGCGACATGCTGCTCTCCACGCCGCAGCTCGCGAAACCCAAGCGCGTCCAGGGCGCTCTGGTCTCGGAAGAGGAGATCACCGCGGTCGTCGAGCATCTCAAGAAGCAGGGCGAACCGGAGTATCACGAGGAGATCCTGCACCTCAAGCCCACGGCCGCCGGTGGCGGCTCCGGGGACGGCGACGATGACGACCCGCTGACCTGGGACGCCGCAGACATCGTCGTGACCTCGCGCATGGGCTCGACCTCGCTGCTGCAGCGCCGGCTCAAGGTCGGTTACGCACGTGCCGGCCGCATCATGGACATCCTCGAGCAGAAGGGGATAGTCGGTCCGCCCGACGGCAGCAAACCGCGCGAGGTGCTCGCCGACATCGAGGAACTCGAGTCCATCAAGGCATTCGAGCGCAACGACGCACGCGACGACGGGTGACGGCCGCCACACGCACCTGGGCTACAATCACACCCTGAAGCGCGCCACGCACCGAGACACAGGGACTGACCTCATGACCACAGTCGGAGAGACACTCGCCGCCGAACGCCGTCGGCAGGGCAAGACCATCGCCGACGTCGTCGAGGGGACGAAGATCCGCTCCCGGCTGCTGGACGCACTCGAGCAGGGCGATTTCAACGTGCTGCCCAGCCCGGCCTACGTCAAGGGCTACATCCAGAGCTACGCGCGCTATCTGGAGATCCCCTGCGCGCCGCTGCTCGAGCAGTACAAGAAGGACACGGCCGACCAGGTCCACATTCCCGGGCAGGGGGGCCGTCCTTCGTACCTCGACGGCATCCCCGCCGAGGCGGTCGTCCCGCGCAAGGAGCGGGCGCACGAGATCCCGCAGCGGGTCTGGATCATCGCCGCGGCCGTTGGCGTCCTCATCGTGCTCATCGCATGCGTCGTCATCTACGTGAGTGGGAACTCCACCGGAGCGAACACCAACCCGACCGCGACACCCGGTGCTGAGACGACCGGCACCTCCCCGGGGGCCAGCGGCGGCGCCACGACCACGGTCGTCACCACCGCGGGCGGATTCAAGCTCCGCGTGTCGGTCCGCGCCGGCCTCGCGTCGTTCGTGAAGGTCACCTACGACGGGCTCACCGGCGTCAACGGCACCATGCAGGACGGGCAGAGCAAGGAGTGGCTCGTCACGCAGCAGGCCGAGATCACCGTCGGCAAGCCCGACGCGGTCGTCGTGACGAGGGACGGCCAGCCCGTCACGATCCCGTCCACCACGAACGCCAAAGTCGTCCTCTCCGCGAGCGAATAGTCCCTCGCCCGTACCGGCCCGAGGGTCGGTACGCGAGGTCGAAAGGAGCACCCCCATGGCAAAGGACGAGAGTTTCGACATCGTGAGCGAAGTCGACATGCAGGAGGTCGACAACGCCGTCCAGCAGGCCGACCGTCAAATCGCCCAGCGCTTCGACCTCAAGGACACCAAGTCCGAGATCACCCTGGACAAGCACGCGGCGACGATCCTCGTGAAGGCCCCCTCCGACTTCGTGGCGCGCCAGGTCATCGACATCCTGGGCAGCGCCATGGTCAAGCGTGGCGTCGACCTCAAGGCCCTCACGTGGGGGACCCCCGAGGCCGCCAGCGGCGGCTGGGTCCGTATGACGGCGACCATCGTTAACGGCATCGAGGACACCCTCGCCAAGCGCATCAACAAGGACATCCGCGACGAGAAGTTCAAGGCCAAGGTCCAGATCGAGGGCGACAAGTTGCGCGTGTTCTCGCCGAGCCGGGACGAGCTGCAGAATGTCATCGCTTTCGTGAAGAACAAGGACTACGGGATCCCGTTGCAGTTCACGAACCGCCGCTAGGAGTGGGTGCATCCGTGCCCGGCATCGAGCACAAGCGCCCGCGTGTGGCCTTCGTGACGCTCGGCTGCCCGAAGAACGAGGTCGACTCCGACCGGATGGCCGCCTCGTTGTCGGGACGCTTCGATCTGGTCGCCGACATCGACGACGCGGACATGGTCGTCGTCAACACCTGCGCGTTCATCCGCGAGGCCACCGAGGAGTCGATCGGCGTGGTGCTGGATGTGGCGGGGGAGTGGAAGTCCGGGTCGGCGGGCCGTTCGCTCGTCGTCACCGGTTGCATGCCGTCCCGCTACAAGGACGCCCTCAGCCAGGCCATGCCCGAGGTCGACGCCTTCGTCCCCGTGTCCGAGGAGGGCGAACTCGCCCGCGTGCTCTGCGCGCTCGCGGGGATCGACGACCGGCCTCCCGCGCACTCCGCGCCGGGACGACTGGCTCCCGGGCCGTCCGCCTACCTCCAGGTCGCGGACGGATGCCATCGCGCATGTACCTACTGCATCATCCCGTCGATACGGGGACCGTACGTATCGCGTGCCGCCCGCGACATCGTCGCCGAGGCCCGTGCGCTGGTCGCGGGCGGCGCGCGCGAGCTGATCCTGATCGGCCAGGACATCTCCTCGTGGGGCCATGACCTGCCCGACACGCCCGCGCTCGCCGACCTGGTGCGCATGCTCTCGGCGGTCGAAGGCCTCGCGTGGCTTCGGCTCATGTACGTGCAGCCCGACGAGATCACTCCGGACCTGCTCGAGGCGATGACCTCTTCGCCGGTCGTGTGCCGCTACCTCGACATGCCACTCCAGCACGCGTCGCGCGAGGTCCTGCGCCGTATGGGCCGCCGCGGCAACGCTCCCGAGTACCTGCGCCTCATCGGCGCCATCCGTGACCTCGTCCCGGGCGTCACGCTCCGCACCACGCTGATCTCCGGCTTCCCGGGCGAGACGCGCGAGGACGCCAAGAAGCTCCTCGACTTCGTGCGCGACGCGCGCCTCGACTTCGTCGGCGTCTTCCCGTACTCCGCTGAAGAGGGCACTCCGGCGGCGGAGATGCCCGACCAGGTGTCGAACCGCACCCGGATCGCGCGCGCCCAGCGCCTGCGCGACGCTGCCGACGCGATCGGCACCGAGCGCGTCGCCGACCTCGTCGGCCGCACGCTGGAGGTGCTCGTCGAGGGAGTCGACGAGGAAGGTCGCACGTTCGGCCGCCACCGGGGTCAGGCGCCTGAGATCGACGGCTTCGTGTTCCTCGACCGTGAGTGTGCGGTCGGCGACATCGTCTCGGCCGAGATGGTCGACACGCTCGGCTATGACCTGATCGGCGAGGTCCGCTAGATGCAGCGCCTCGGACTGGCCAACACGATCACGCTGCTCCGGATGACCTTCATACCGGTGTTCCTTGTGCTCCTGTTGGGGCAGTTCGGCTCTCCGGCGGCGTGGGACGACTGGCGCCCCTGGCTCGCCGCGGCGGTCTTCACCGTGCTGGCGGCCACGGACGCCGTCGACGGATACGTCGCGCGCAGCCGCAACGAGGTCACCACCTTCGGCAAGTTCATCGACCCGCTCGCGGACAAGCTCCTGGTCACGGCCGCGCTGGTGGGCCTCGTCCAGATCGGCAGCCTGCCGGGATGGGTCGCCATCGTGATCATCGGCCGCGAGCTGATCGTGTCCGGTCTGCGCATGGTGGCCGTGGCGGAAGGCGTGGTGATCGCCGCGTCGCGTTGGGGCAAGGTCAAGACGGTCTTCCAGATCGTCGCGCTCGTGGCCTTCATCCTCAAGACGGCGCCGATCTTCGCGCCCTGGACCTCGCTGATCAACGCCGCTTCCTGGGTCGTCATGGCGCTGGCCCTCGGGCTGACGGTTCTCTCAGCGGCCCAGTACTTCTATCACGCCCGCGACGTCATCGCCGGACCGTGGAGCGCGAACCTCGCCGAGCCGGCCCACGGGACGAGCGAGGGAGACTCGCTGCGATGACCGCGTTCGCCACCGCCGCGATCCTCACGGTCGGCACCGAGCTCGTCCGCGGCCTGTCCGTCGACACGAACACCGCCGAGATAGCGCACGTGCTGTTCGGCGCGGGGATCGAGGTCGGCGAGACCGTGAGCCTGCCCGACGACGAGGCGTCGCTGACCGCCGCGCTGAAGCGTTGTAGCGACGCCTACGACCTCGTGGTGGTCACCGGGGGCCTCGGACCCACCCACGACGACGTCACGCGAGAGGCGGCCACTGAAGCGCTCGGGCTGTGTCTGCGCAGGGACGACCTGCTCGTTGACACGTTGCGTGCTTCCGCCGCGCGGCACACCGACGAGCGGGCGGCCGAACGCATCTTCCGGCAGGCCGATGTCCTCGAGGGAGCGACCGTCCTGCCCGCGGTTCGCGGGACGGCTCCCGGGCAGGTCGTCCCGACCGGCAGGGGGGCGCTCGTCCTGCTGCCCGGGCCGCCGCACGAGATGCGCCCCCTGCTCCACGCGCTCGCCGCATCCTGGGGCACCGGCGCTGTCGAGCCACGCGTACTGCGCTGCACCGGCATCTCCGAGTCCGATCTGCAGATGGCCGCGCAGGATGTCCTCGCCGGCCGGGCCGACATCGAACTGACCCTGCTCGCCAAGCCGAGCGACGTAAGGGTGGTGCTGTTCGACCGCGGCGCCGGATCGGCCGTGCTCGACCGGGTCGCCGCATCGATCGCGGCCTCCGTGGGGGACGCCTGCTACTCGACCGACGGATCCAGCCTGGCTGAGACCGTCCTGGCGCGTGCGCGTGCGGCGGGAGCGACGGTCGCGACGGCCGAGTCGTGCACGGGTGGTCTGGTCGGAGGAGCGCTCACCGAGGTGCCCGGCTCGTCAGCCACCTACCTCGGAGGCGCCGTCTCCTACGCGGACGAGGCCAAGGTCACGCTCCTCGGAGTCGACCCGGGGCTGATCGCCGCGTGCGGAGCAGTCTCCGACGCGGTCGCCCGTGCCATGGCGGCAGGAGCGCGCGACACCCTGGGCGCCGATTTCGCCGTCTCCGTGACCGGGATCGCCGGGCCCGAAGGTGGGAGCCCCGACAAGCCCGTGGGAACGGTCTGGTTCGGTATCGCCGGTCCCGACGGCGCCGTGGCTCAGCTTCGCCGTTTCCCGGGGGACCGGGCTGCGGTGCGCGAGCGCTCCGTGATGACGGCGCTCGACCTGTTGCGGCGCGCACTGCCGGACGCCTAGGCGGTCCGCCGTGCCTCCGCGCTGCTTCCTCGCGCTGACGCTGCCCGGCGGTGTGGTGCGCACCCTCCTGTCGGCTCGCGAACGCTTTCTGGCCGATGCGCCCGCGTGGGCGGGGGAGAAGTGGGTCGCCGCGACCGCTCTCCACATCACGGTCGCATTCCTGGGTGACCTCGACGACGACCCCATCGCGACCGCACGCCGGCGACTGCTCGAGGCGGCGTCGGCCGTACCCGCCTTCGACCTGAGCCTGACAGGAGTCGTCGCCGTGCCGTCACCCCTCGCTGCGACGATGCTGTGGGCCACCCTCGACGACCCGGGCGGCCGTCTGCTCGCACTGCGCGATGCGCTCATGACCGCCTTCCCGCAGGTCGCAATCGACTCCCGCAGGCCCTTGCGCCCGCACGTCACGCTCGCGCGAACGCGGTCGAGGCGACGCGCGGACGCGGAGCCGATCGCGACGACTTCGGCGCTGATCGAGGCGGCAGGTAAGGGACCGGACGGGGTCGTGTCAGTGCGTTCGGCTACGTTGTTCTCGAGCACGTTGCGACCGGCCGGACCTGAGTACCGCGAGATCGCGGTGGTGCGCCTCGCCCGGTAGGGAGCCGCCACGGCCGGCGGATTGACATCGAACACGTGTTCGTATAGTTTCACAGGAGCAGGATCGCCGCGTTCTCGGCGGCGGCCACGAAGCGGCAAAGGAGCCAACGCGCATGGATCGCGAGCAGGTCGACAAGGTACTCGAGATCACCAAGGAGCAGGTCGAGCGCAAGTTCGGCAAGGGTTCGCTCATGCGGCTGGGTGAGCACGCGAACATCGGTGCGATGCCCGCCATCCCGACCGGCTCGCTGGCGCTCGATGCCGCGCTGGGCATAGGCGGCGTGCCCCGGGGGCGCATCGTCGAGATCTACGGCCCCGAGTCGGGCGGCAAGACGACGCTCGCCCTTCACATCGTCGCCGAGGCGCAGCGCCTCGGGGGCATCGCGGCGTACATCGACGCGGAGCACGCCATGGACCCCGCTTACGCGGCCAAGCTCGGCGTCGACATCGACGACATGCTCATCTCACAGCCGGACACGGGTGAGCAGGCGCTGGAGATCTGCGACATGCTCGTTCGCAGCGGCGCGATCGACGTGGTCGTCATCGACTCCGTCGCCGCACTTGTGCCGCGCGCCGAGCTCGAAGGCGAGATGGGCGACACGACCGTCGGCCTCCAGGCCCGACTCATGAGCCAGGCGCTCCGCAAGCTCGCGGGTTCGCTCGCGCGCTCCAACACCACCTGCATCTTCATCAACCAGCTGCGCGAGAAGATCGGTGTGATGTTCGGCAGCCCCGAGACGACCTCCGGTGGGCGGGCGCTGAAGTTCTACGCTTCGATCCGCATAGACATCCGTCGCATCGACTCCATCAAGCAGGGGACCGACATCGTCGGTAACCGGGTGCGCGCCAAGGTCGTCAAGAACAAGGTCGCGCCCCCGTTCCGTCAGGCCGAGTTCGACCTCATGTACGGACAGGGCATCTCCAAGGAGGGATCGCTGCTCGACCTTGGCGTCGAAGAGGGCATCGTCGCCAAGTCCGGCTCCTGGTTCACCTGCGGTGAGGAACGCCTCGGACAGGGGCGGGAGGCCGCCAAGGACTACCTGCGCGAGCACACCGAGCTCCGTGACCGGATCGAGAGCCGGATCCGCGAGGCCTTGAGCATCCCGCAGACCAGCGGACTCGTAGCCCCGATCGGTGTGGCAGCAGCGGACGACGATGGCGAGGGTGCGCCCGTGCTCGAGCCGATGCCGCAAGGGACGCTCTCACCGGTCCCGAAGTCCGGCAAGAAGTAGACGCACCCTCAACCTCGACTCGAGGTCGCACTTGTCAATCCTGACCGAGATCCGCGCCACACGCCGTGGCTCCCGTCGACGGACCCTGGTCCTCGACGGCGAGCCGTGGCGTGACGTGCCTTCCGACGTCGTCGCTCAGGCCCACCTCAAGCAGGGGAGCGAGATCACGGCGGACGAGCTGCTCGTCCGCCTCACCGAGATCGAGCCACGATGTGCCCGCGACCGGGCCGTCCGCCTGCTAACGTACCGCGAGCGCTCGGTCCACGAGCTGTCCGAACGCCTCAAGGAGGATGGCTACCTTCCGGGCGCCGTCAAGGACACGCTCGAACGCCTGACCTCGATGGGCCTGCTCGACGACGAACGCTTCGCGCGGTCGTTCGCGCGGTCGCTGACCCAGATACGACGACTCGGGCGCAGTCGCGCCAAGCGTGAGCTCGAGTCGCACGGCATCGACCCCGAGCTCGCCGCCGACGCACTCGACGAGGCGCTGTCGCTCGAGGACGAGGGGACCGCGGCGCAGGACTTGGCGCGCAAGCTGGCCGTGCGGAGCGGTGCCACGCGTGACAAGATCGCCGGTCGTCTTCTGCGGCGTGGCTACGCGCCGCGCGTCGCGCTCTCCGCCGCACGAGAGGCCATGCAGGAGGTCGAATCGGAGGCGAACGAGCAGCCCTGGGACGACGAGCACGGCCTGAGCGCGGACGACGGCCTTGACGGGCTGTAGCGGCGTCCGCACGCGGCACGCCGTCCTTGACCGCTGACACCCCCCGCCGCTATCCTTGACCTCGGCAAACGTGATCACACCGCCCGGTCAGGCGATCGCAGCGGTGTTGTGTATGAGGTACCTCGGTCCTGGAGCGCGAACATGAAGGGCGCACCTGCGCCCTTGCGGCGTATTCAGGCCGTGGTTCCCGCATACATGTCGTGTCGCTTTTGCCGGACGCCTGGTCGTCCGGCTTCGTCGTTCCATAGGCCCTTCGCCGCAGGCCGGCACGGGGCCCGGCCTCTCCAGGAAGGTGGGAGAGGGTCCGACGCAGATCCGGCAGGCGCCCCCTGTAGCTTTTGACTGGGCGCACCCACAAACCCGCGCCCGAAGGGAGGGACCACGGATGCAGTCACTGCCGATCTTCGTCATCGTCGCGATCGTCGCAATCGCCGCCGGCGTCGCTCTCGGTTTCGTCCTCCGCAAGAACTTTGGGGAGAAGCAACTCGATAACGCGCGCGATTCAGCGGGCCGCATCGTTGCCGACGCCGAGAAGCAGGCCGAGACACTTCGCAAGGAAGCGATCCTGGAGGCCAAGGACGAGGTGTTCCGCCTTCGCGCGGACGCCGAGACCGAGGCGAAGGAACGCCGCAAGGAGATCACGGGCCTGGAGGCCCGCCTCCTGCAGCGCGAGGAGTCGATCGAGCGCAGGGCCGAGTCCATCGACGCCCGCGAGCACCAGCTCTCCAGCACCGCGGGCCAGGTCGAGAAGCGCTCCAAGGACCTCGAGGCCGCGATCGCCGAGGAGAAGGCCCGTCTCGAGTCGCTCGCCGGCATGACCGCCGACGAGGCGAAGCAGGTCCTGCTCAAGCGCGTCGAGGACGATGTCAAGCACGACGCGGCGATCATGATCCGCGAGGTCGAGTCCCAGGCACGCGAGGAGGCCGACAAGAAAGCCCGCAACATCGTCGGCATCGCCATCCAGCGCGTCGCTGCGGACCACACGGCCGAGTCCACGGTCTCCGTCGTCCACATCCCGAGCGACGACATGAAGGGCCGCATCATCGGCCGCGAAGGACGCAACATCCGCGCCTTCGAGCAGATGACCGGGATCAACCTGATCATCGACGACACCCCCGAGGCCGTCATCCTCTCGAGCTTCGACCCGGTGCGCCGCGAGATCGGGCGCATCACGCTCGAGTCGCTGCTCGCCGACGGGCGCATCCACCCCGCGCGCATCGAGGAGATGTTCGGCAAGGCCGAGAAGATCGTCGAACAGCAGGTGCACGAGGCCGGCGAGCAGGCCGTCTTCGAGACCCAGGTGCACGGGGTGCACGCGGAGCTCGTCCGCACTCTGGGCCGTCTGCGCTTCCGCACCTCCTACGGGCAGAACGTGCTCAAGCACTCCCTCGAGGTCAGCTACCTGGCGGGCGTCATGGCCGCCGAGCTGGGCGTCGACGTGAAGCTGGCCAAGCGCGCCGGCCTGCTCCACGACCTCGGCAAGGCCATCGACCACGAGGTCGAGGGACCGCACGCGCTCATCGGTGCTGAGCTGGCCAAGCGCCTCGGCGAGCACAAGGAGATCGTCCACTGCATCGAGGCCCACCACGGCGACGTGGAGCCCTCGACCGTCGAGGCCGTGCTCGTCCAGGCCGCCGACGCCATCTCGGCTTCGCGCCCCGGCGCGCGCCGCGAGACCATCGAGAGCTACATCAAGCGCCTCGAGAAGCTCGAGGAGCTCGCCAGTTCGCACAAGGGCGTCGAGAAGGTCTACGCCATGCAGGCGGGTCGCGAGATCCGCGTGATGGTCAAGCCTGACGCGATCTCCGACACGGACTCGGTGGTCCTGGCGCGCGACATCGCCAAGGAGATCGAGGACCAGATGGAGTACCCTGGCCAGATCAAGGTCATGGTCATCCGGGAAAGCCGGGCCATCGACTACGCCAAGTAGGCGACGCGCGCGTACCGCGCTTCACAGGGCCGTCCCTCACCTCGAGGGGCGGCCCTTCTTCTCGTACAATGTAGGTATGCCAAAACCAATCCCCACCGCTGCCGAAGCGGCCCGCCGTGCCCGCGTCAGGATCGCGCTCGCCACCGCCGGAGACCTTTCCGAGGTCCTCCGCGTGCAACGGGCGGCGTTCGGGCGTGTCGCGCGCCAGTTCGATATCCCCGCCGAATCCATGGCGCCGGTCGCGGAGACCCTCGAACAACTGGTCCGGCTGCACCGGTCCGGTGTCCGGACGCTCGTGGCCCTCGACGGGCATCGCGTGGTGGGCACGGTCCGGACAACGCTGCGCGATGACGGTGTCGCCGAGATCGGGCGTCTGGCCGTCGACGAAGGATTCGAACGTCGCGGCATCGCCCGGGCGCTCATGACGGCCCTCGAGGAGGACCGTCCCGCCGCGATCCGTTTCGAGCTCTTCACCGGGGCCGAGGCCGTCGGGCCCATCGCCCTCTATGAGAGCCTGGGCTATCGCGTCTTCTCCCGCGAGCAGTTCGAGCGTTGGGCGATGGTCTGGCTCGCCAAGGACCGGTCCGCGCCTACCGTGGGTGCGGACGCCCCGCTACACTGGCAAGCATGACTCCCGACGACTCACTTCTCAGCTTCGTCTCGTCCGTCTCCGGCGACCAGTATGTCAAGGTCGAGGAGACGCTGGGCGACGGGTTCGTCCGCCTCAAGGTCTCCGAGGCGGAGCGCAGGCAGGCCAAACACGACATCCGGACGTTCGAGGACGTCGTCGTGGAGGTGCTGCGCAACGCGCGCGATGCGCACGCGCGGCGTATCTACGTCGCGTGCGGGCGTGAGTCCGATGTGCGCACGCTGACGGTCATCGACGACGGCGTCGGCGTGCCGTCTGCCATGCAGGAGCGCATCTTCGAACCCCGCGTGACCAGCAAGCTCGAGACCATGGTCATGGACCGATGGGGGGTCCACGGGCGAGGAATGGCGCTCTTCTCCGTCAGAAGCAACGTCGTGCGCGCGGAGATCGTCGCTTCGGACGTCCACAAGGGCACGGCACTGGTGGTCGTGTCCGACACGACGGCGCTCGCCGAGAAGGCCGACCAGTCCAAGTGGCCGACGATGGACCGGGACCCGGAGACCGGGAAGCCGGTCGTGGGCACCGGGCCACACAACATCGTCCGCCGGCTGGTCGAGTTCTCCGTCGAGCACCCGGAACTCGACATCTACTACGGGAGTCCCACCGAGGTCCTCGCCTCGATGTTCGCGCACGCCCGCGGCCGACTCGACGCCCGCCAGTTGCTGTTCTGCGACGACGCCGCGAACCTGCCGGTTTGGCAGCGGCCCGCGATCGCCGGGGACGCCGCGGAACTCGTGTCGCTCGCGGCCTCGGTCGGTCTCGCGATCTCGGAGCGGACCGCACACCGCGTGCTGGGCGGGGAGCTCGACGCTCTGGACAGCGTCCTGGAGTTCGTAGTGCCCGTACACGAGCCGCTCGACCCCAAGCGCCCCGACATCTACCGCGACCGCCGCGGGCTACGCATCCACCATGCCGACATGCGCGAGTTCCAGCGCAAGCTAGAGGAGGCCTTCGACCTGGTGACCGATCGCTACTACCTGCAGCTGGCGGGGGAGCCGAAGGTGACCGTCGGACGCGATACCATCACCGTCAGGTTCACCGTGGAGAAGGACGACTGAGCAAAGGCTCGACCTGCGCTATACTGGTTGCCGCAAGAGGGGCACCAGCACCATCTCGGACCAGCGAAACAGCACACCGTCGCAGCCATCTTCACCGCACCGGGGGCAGCAGTGGAAGTACTCAAGGTGTCGTCGCACTCGAGCCCGAACTCCGTCGCCGGAGCGCTCGCAGGTGTCGTCCGCGAGCAGGGGCCATGCGAGATCCAGACCGTGGGCGCGGGTGCCCTCAACCAGGCCGTGAAGGCGATCGCCATCGCACGCGGCTTCCTCGCGCCCTCCGGCATCGACCTGTCCTGTGTGCCTGCTTTCGCCGATATCCTCATCGACGGCGAAGAGCGCACCGCCATCCGGATGCTCGTCGAACCGCGGGACATGCACGACCGCTGACGACCGGCACGCCGCCCGACCCACGGAGCCGACATGACCGTGGACCTCCACGTCCACACCACCGCATCCGACGGGACGGTCGCTCCCGTCGACATCGTGCGCGCTGCCCTCGACCTCGGGTTGACCGTCATCTCGATCACCGACCACGACTCCATCGAGGGTGTGGATGAGGCGATCGCAGCCGCCCGCGGTACCGCACTCGAGGTGCTTCCGGGGGTCGAGCTCTCGGTCCGCGGCGACGACGGCTCGGACGTCCACCTGCTCGGGTATCTCATCGACCACCGGGATGTGGGGCTTCTGACGGCGCTCGAGCGCCTCCGCGCGGCGCGGTTCGAGCGCGCGGCCGCGATGGTCGCCGGACTCGCCGAGGCAGGCCATCGTGTCGAGCTCCAGGACGTTCTCGGGCACGCGGCCGGTGGCGCGGTCGGCAGGGTCCACGTTGCCCGCGCCCTCGTGGAGGCCGGTTCCGTCACCACCATCGAGCAGGCCTTCGCCGAGTTGATCGGTCGTGAGGGTCCTTTCTACGTTCGCAAGGCGTTCTTCTCGGCACAGGAGGCACTCGCGCTGATCCACGGCGCGGGGGGCGTCGCGGTCCTGGCCCACCCGGGCGTGACCGGCGAAGGCGCCCTGATACCGCTCGTCGAGCTCGGTCTGGACGGCGTCGAGGCGTACCACGCCGAGCACACACCCGCGCAGCGGGCGCACTTCGCCTCCCTCGCGAAGCGGTTCGGACTGGTCACGACCGGCGGCTCCGACTTCCACGGCCCCAATATGCGCAGCGCCGGCCTCGGCGCCGGCGCCTGCCCTCCGCCGGCGGTCGAGGCGCTTCGGGAGCGTGCTACCATCGTCCGACCATGAGCACCTTCGACGTCCGCACCCTCGGGTGCCAGATGAACAAACACGACTCCGAACGCATCGCCGGCATGCTGTTGGCGCGCGGCATGACGCCCGTGCCCACGGGCGAAGTGGCCGACGTCGTCGTCTTCAACACCTGCTGCGTACGCGAGAACGCCGACGAGCGTCTCTACGGACAGGTCAGTTCGCTGTCGGGCATTCGACGGGAGCGGGGCACGGTCATCGCGGTGGGCGGGTGCATCGGCCAGCGCGACGGGGAGACCCTGCTGCGCACGCTCCCCCAGATCGACGTCGTCTTCGGCACCCACAACCTCGCGCACCTGCCGGCGCTCCTGGACGCCGCAGCCGGCTCACCCGGCCCCGTCGTGGAGGTCGACGACCCGTCCGAGGGCGACTTCACCTCTGAGCTTCCCTCCGAGCGCGAGCACCCGTGGCACGCCTGGGTCCCGATCGCCGTGGGCTGCAACAACTTCTGCACCTACTGCATCGTGCCCTACGTGCGAGGACGCGAGCGCTCCCGCACGCTCGAGGACATCGTCTCGGAGGTCCGCCGCCTCGCCGCGGACGGCGTGGTCGAGGTGACGTTGCTCGGTCAGAACGTCAACTCCTACGGCCGTGACCTCTACGGGACGCCCCGGTTCGCGGAGCTGCTGAGAGCCGTCGCCGCGGCCGGTGTGGAGCGCGTGCGCTTCACCACCAGCCATCCCAAGGACCTCTCTGACGAGACCATCCGGGCGATGGCCGAGACCCCGCAGGTCTGCCGCCACCTGCACCTGCCGGTGCAGTCGGGCTCCGACCGCATCCTCAAGGCGATGAACCGCCACTACACTCAGGAGAGCTACCTCGCGCTGGTCGAACGTCTCTACGTGTCCATGCCGGGTCTCGCTCTCACGACCGATGTGATCGTGGGATTCCCGGGAGAGACGGACGCCGATTTCGAGGAGACCATGAACACGGTCAAGGCGGCACGCTACGACGCCGCCTTCACATTCATCTACAGCCCGCGTGCGGGCACGCCCGCGGCCTCCATGACCGATCAGGTGCCGCGCGAGCTCACCCAGCCCCGGTTCGACCGCCTCGTCACCGAGATCCAGGCCCTTGCGCTCGCCAAGAACGTGCCGCTCATCGGCACCGTTCAGCGGGTGCTGCTCGAGGGCCCGAGCAAGCGTGATCCACGCGTCCTGACGGGCCGGACTGGCGGGAACAAGGTGGTCCACGTACCCCTGCCCGCCGGCGTGGCACCGGATCAGCTGGCTGGAATGCTCGTCGACATCCGCATCGATGACGCACAGACCTGGTTCTGCATGGGTACGCTCAACAGTGAGGCCTGATCCGGTCGCACCGTTGAGGGGAGGAGCAGCCATGCCGTTCGACGTGCTCGGGATCATCGCACCGCATCCGCCGATCATGGTCGAGGAGGTAGGGGGAGCGGACGCCCGCGTCACCGCCGCCTCCGCAGCCGCCTTGCGCTCCGCCGCCGCATTGCTCGAGCGCTTCGCGCCGCAGACCGTCGTCATCGTCTCCCCGCACGCGCCAGGGTTCTCCGACGCCTTCACCGTGACGACCGCGAGCGCGGTCAGCGGCAACCTCGCACGCTTCCGCGCGCCCCGTACCGCACACGCGGTCTCCGGCGACCCGGAGCTCGCGCAGGCCATCATCGCCGAGGCAGGCGACCTGCCGATCGTCGCGCGCGAGCAGTACCCGACTTTGGACCGGGAGCTCGACCACGGCGTCCTCGTGCCGATGAGCTTCCTCGATCCGGGTTCGCGCTACGACCTCGTCGTAGCGACGTTCGCCCTGCTGCCCGCGGCCGACCACGCGGACTTCGGACGCGCCATACGGCGCGCCGCCCTTCGGACCGGCCGCAGAGTCGCGCTCGTCGCGAGCGGGGACTGCAGCCATCGCCTGACCCGCGAGGCGCCCGCGGGCTACTCGCCGCGCGCGCACCTGTTCGACGAGGAGCTCGCGACCCTGCTGGCCCGCTCCGACTACGCGGCCGTCGCGCGGATGGACGAGGGCCTGCGCGAGGAGGCAGGGGAGTGCGGGTGGCGCTCGTTCCTCGTCCTCGGCGGCTTCCTCGAGGGCACCGGCGCCGTGACGCGTGTCCTGTCCTACGAAGGGCCGTGGGGCGTCGGATACCTGACCGCGGTCGCCGCGCCCGTGGAGGAGCTCGAGGGCATGCCTGCCTACACGCCTCCCGCAGGCTCGAAGGGCGGGAGCAAGGGCGACGCGGAGTCCGCCCCGGTCAGCCTCGCGCGCGCGACGATCGAACAGTACGTGCTCCACAGGACCACACCGCCGGTACCGGCATTCGACGACCCCGCGCTCCCGAAGCGTGCGGGCGCCTTCGTCTCGCTGCACATAGGAGGCCTCCTACGTGGCTGCATCGGCACCATAGGACCGACGGCGCCCAGCCTCCCGGAGGAGATCATCCACAACGCGGTGCAGGCCGCGACGGCCGACCCGCGGTTCCCGCCCGTACGGCCCGACGAACTTGATGAACTGGAGATGACCGTGGACGTGCTGCATCCGGCCGAGCGGATCGATTCCCTCGACGACCTCGATCCGAAGGTCTACGGCGTCATCACCACCCGCGGCTGGCGTCGGGGCCTCCTGCTGCCGGATCTCGAGGGCGTGGACACCGCCGAAGACCAGGTCTCGATCGCCATGAGCAAGGCGGGCATCACCGGCGACGAGCCCATCGATCTCGAGCGCTTCAAGGTCGACCGGTATGCGTGACGTCGCGGCGGTCGTCGGCCCCACCGCCGTGGGCAAGTCCGCGGTGGCCGAGGGCCTGGCCCTGGCACTCGGCGGCGAGATCGTCTCCGCGGACTCGATGCAGGTCTACCGCGGGATGGACATCGGCACGGCCAAGATGCCTCCCGACGCGCGCCTCGTCCCCTACCACTGCATCGACCTCGTGGACCCGGGTTCGCCGTACTCCGCCGCGCTGTACCAGCGCGACGCCCGGGCCGCACTCGCGGACATCGACGCGCGCGGTCGCTCGGCCGTGCTCGTCGGCGGCACCGGGCTCTACGTCCGCGCTGCCCTCGACGCGATGGAGTTCCCCATGGGCGAGTACGTCTCGCCGGTGCGAGAGGCGATCGAGCGTCGGGCGGAGGCGCTGGGACGCGAAGGGCTGCACCGGCTGCTGGAGCAGCGCGACCCTGAGTCGGCGGCGCTCATCCACCCAAACAACGTCCGACGGGTGGTGCGCGCGCTCGAGCTGCTGGAGACCGGCGGGCCCACCTACGCCGAGCAGGCGACCCACTTCTCGGAGCGCCGGACAGAGGTTCCCGCCAAGCTGATCGGGTTGACGATGCAGCGCTCCGCTCTGTACGCGCGCATCGATACCCGGGTCGACGCGATGGTCGCGGATGGGCTGCTCGACGAGGTACGTACGCTGCTCGCGTCGGGATACCGGCAAGCGCTGACGGCCGCGCAGGCCATCGGCTACAAGGAACTCGTCCCGGTCGTCGAAGCCGGAGCGGAACTGGAGGAAGCCGTCGCAGCGATCAAGCAGGCGACGCGACGCTACGCCAAGCGGCAGCTGACATGGTTCCGCGCCGACCCCCGTATCGAGTGGATCGACGTAACCGAGCTGTCATCCCCCGACACCGTCTCGGCCGCGCAGGCGCTGGTAGAATCGAGGTAGAGGCCGCGACTGGCGCACAGGCTGCAGACCGGAGACCGAGATGGAACTCGCTTTCACCAAGATGCACGGCTGCGGCAACGATTTCGTCGTCGTCGACGACCGCGCCGGGGCGCTCGCCCTCGACCCCTCCGCCGTCGCCATGCTGTGCGACCGGCACTTCGGCATCGGCGCCGACGGACTGATCCTCGTCCGGACGGCCACCGACCCTGACGCCGACTTCTTCATGCTCTACAGCAACGCGGATGGATCGCTCGCCGAGATGTGCGGCAACGGCATCCGCGTCTTCGCCAAGTACCTCGACGACCGCGGTCTGGTCGAGAACGGACGTCTCACGGTCCAGACCCTCGGCGGGCTGAAGGTCATCGACGTCATCCCGGACGCCGGAGGCGCCTTCGCGCTGGCGCGCGTGGACATGGGTGCGCCGATACTGCGAGCCTCCGAGGTCCCGACGACGCTCCCGGGAGACCCGGTCGTGGACGCCCACGTCTCCACCGACGCCGGAGAGGCGGACGTGACTTGCGTTTCGATGGGCAACCCGCACGCGGTGCTGTGGGTCGACGACGTGGACGAGGCTCCGGTCACGACGCTCGGACCGGCCATCGAGGAGCTGGAAGCGTTCCCCCGCGCCACCAACGTCGAGTTCGCGCAGATCGCGGACCCGGGAAGGATCAGGCTTCGTGTGTGGGAGCGTGGGGTGGGGGAGACGCTGGCTTGCGGCACCGGAGCATGCGCCACGCTGGTCGCCGGCGTGCTCACCGGCAGGTGCGGCCGCAGCGCGATCATCGAGCTCCCCGGCGGCGAGTTGCGCATCGAGTGGCCCGAGGGAGGCAACGTCTTCATGACGGGACCAGCGGAGGACGTCTTCGAAGGCGTCTGGCGCATCCCGGACGAGGACTGACGCACCCGCGAGCAGCCCTCGCGTCTCGCGTACGAGGGAGCGGTGTTACCATGTGCCCCACTCCGGGCCGCGCGCCCGGTGTCGATACGAGACTTCGGCGAGAGGACCCATCAGTCGTGAGGACCGCCAACCGCATCGCGAACCTGCCCCCGTACCTGTTCGCCGAGATCGACCGGAAGGTCGGCCTGAAGAAGGCGCAGGGCATCGACGTCATCTCCTTGGGCATCGGCGATCCCGACCGCCCCACGCCCGAGCGCATCGTCGAGGCGATGGGCCGCGCGATCCACGTGCCGAAGAACCACCAGTACCCGAGCTACTACGGCTCGCAGCCCTACCGCGAGGCGTGCTCGGGGTGGATGAAGCGCCGATTCGGCGTCGACGTCGACCCCACCACCGAGACCCTGGCCCTCATCGGCAGCAAGGAAGGCATCGCGCACGCCTTCCTCGCCTTCGTGGACCCCGGTGACGTGACGCTCGTTCCCGGCTGTGGCTATCCCGTCTACTACACCGGCGGGATCCTCGCCGGCGGCGAGACCTACTGGATGCCGATGAACGAGGGCAACGGCTTCCTCGCCGACTTCGAGTCCACGCCGAAGGACATCCTCGCGCGCGCCAAGATGATGTTCCTCAGCTACCCGAACAATCCGACGTCGGCCATCGCCAACGACGAGTACTTCGATCGCGCCATCGCGTTCGCGAAGGCCAACGACATCCTGATCATCCACGACAACGCCTACTCCGAGATCGGCTACGACGGCTACCGCGCGTCGAGCTTCCTGCAGCGCCCCGGCGCCAAGGACGTGGCGATCGAGTTCTTCTCCACGAGCAAGGCCTTCAACATGACCGGCTGGCGTGTCGCGTTCGCCTGCGGCAACGCCGCGGCGATCAAGGCGCTCGGCACCGTGAAGAGCAACATCGACTCGGGCGTGTTCACCGCGATACAGGACGCGGCCATCGAAGCGTTCTCAGGCCCGCAGTCGGAGATCGACGCGCTGTGCGCCATGTACCAGAAGCGCCGCGACCTCGTGATGGACGCGCTCGGCAAGATCGGGATCGAAGCCGCCGTTCCGAAGGCGACCATCTACGTCTGGGCCAAGGTGCCGACCAGCTACACCTCCGCCGAGTTCGCCACCCACATCCTTGAAAAGGCCAACGTGGTCGTTCCCGCCGGCTCGGCGTACGGCCCCGACGGCGAAGGCTTCATCCGCATCTCGCTAACCACGCCGGACGACCGCCTCGCCGAAGCCATCGAGCGCATCAAGGCCTCTCTGTAAGGGAGCTCAAGCCCCACCTATGTCGACCAACCCCGATCGTTTCCCGCCGCACACCGTGACCGAGCACTTCGAGGACCGCGCGGTGCTCGTCGCGGTCGATCGGGGGCGCGGCCGCGCATGGAGCGTCGAGGAGTCGCTCGACGAGCTGGAGCGCCTCGCGGACACCGCGGGCGCCACAGTAATCGCCCGACTCACGCAGAAGATGGGCGCCCCCGACTCGCGCACGTTCATCGGCAAGGGCAAGCTCGAGGAGGTCACGCAGGTCGTACAGGACTTGGAGGCCACCATCGTGATCTTCGACGACGACCTGTCGCCCTCGCAGCAGGCCAACATCGAGAACATGGTGCCCGAGACCAAGATCGCCGACCGCACGGCGCTGATCCTCGACATCTTCGCCCTGCACGCCACGTCGCGCGAGGGCAAGCTGCAGGTATCGCTCGCGCAGATGGAGTACCTGCTCCCTCGGCTGCGCGGCCTGTGGCGCCACCTCGACAAGTACGCGGGCGGCGGCGTCATGACCCGCGGACCCGGCGAATCGCAACTCGAGACCGACCGCCGGCTCGCGCGCCTGCGCATCTCCGAGCTGAAGCACGAACTCAAGCACGTGGCCGGGGAACGGACCCTGCAGCGCAAGCGCAGGGCGAGCAGCGGGGTCTTCCGCATCGCGCTGGTCGGTTACACGAACGCGGGCAAGTCGACGACACTCAACGCCCTGACCGACGCTGACGTCTACGTCGCGGACAAGCTCTTCGCCACACTCGACGCGACGACCCGGACGCTCGAGCTCCCCGAGGGGCGCACCATCACCGTCACGGACACCGTCGGCTTCATCCACAAGCTGCCGCACTCACTGGTCGAGGCCTTCAAATCGACGCTCGACGAGGTGCGCGAGGCCGACCTGCTCGTCCACGTGGTGGACGGCTCGCACCCCCAGGCGTTCGACCAGATCGCGGCGGTCGACGAGGTGCTCGGGGAGATCGGGGCGCGCGCGCCTTCGCTCGTCGTGTTCAACAAGGTCGATGCGATGGACGCCGACACCCGGGCGGCCCTGCTGGCCCGCTACCCGCACGCCGTGCTGTGCTCGGCGCTCACCGGCGAGGGCATCGACCAGCTGCGGGACCGCGTCGGCGCCGAGGCGGCCCGCCAGGCGATCACCCTCACCGTCCTCGTTCCCTACGACCGCGGCGATATCGTCGCCATGGCCCACGAGCATGCGCAGATCGTCACCGAGGAACACGTCGCCGAGGGGACGCGCCTGGTCGTCCGGGCCGGGCCGCAGGTCGCCGGGCGGCTCGAACCGTTCGCCGAGCATCGGCGACCACCGTCCCCTGAGTAGTAAGCGTGGAGACACAAGAAGCGGCCCCTCCTGGGGCCGCTTCTTCATAGCGGGGCGCTGCGGGGAAGACCGTCTACATCCGGCGGAACACCGCGACGACCTTGCCGAGGATCTGGACGTCCCGCGCATAGATCGGCTCCATCGAAGAGTTCTCCGGCTGCAGGCGGATCCGGTCGGCCTCGCGGAAGAAGCGCTTCACGGTGGCCTCGTCGTCGATCTGCGCGACAACGATCTCGCCGTTGATGGCGGTCGGCTGCTCGCGCACCACGACGTAGTCCCCGTCGAGGATGCCCGCCTCGATCATCGACTCGCCCTTGACGCGAAGCACGAAGGTCGCGTCGTCCCTGACGAGCTCGGTCGGGAGCGAGAGGACCGTCTCGATGTTCTCGGCTGCGAGCGTAGGCACACCGGCGGCGACGGCGCCGACGACGGGGAGCTGGACGACGTTCGCGGGCAGGGTCACCACGGGCGCCGGCTTCTCATCCTTCTCAAGGACCTCGAGCGCGCGCGGCTTGCTCGGGTCGCGCCTGATGAGGCCCTTCGCCTCGAGAGCGCCGAGGTGCGCGTGGACCGTCGACGACGAGTGCAGGCCGACGGCCGCGCCGATGTCGCGGACGGTCGGCGGGAAGCCCTGCCGTGCGACCTCGGCCTTGATGAAGTCGAGCACCTGCCGCTGGCGGTCGGTGAGTTCACGATCGCGCGCCATGCTCGCGCCCCTTTCATCGAACGTGCGTTCCGCTTGCGAGTGTAGCGCGCCCCGGTGCGCACTGCAAACACGTGTTCGATTGCCGCTTGCATAGCGAACACGTGTTCGCTATAGTTCGAATCGAACAGGTGTTCGTACGAGTGTGTGCCGATGTCAGACCCGCAGCCCATGATGCGGGCACAGAGTCACAGGGCGCCGGGGATACCGGCATAGGGGAGGGTGGACGAGCAATGACGACCACGGCGATGGGCCTGACGGCAGTGCGCACGGGGCGTTCGATCCCCGTCGCGGAACGACGCCGCGCGCAGAGGCGGTCTCATCACGGAGCCGGATCCTGGATCGCCCCGCTCGTCTGGATGATCCTGCTGGCGCTGTTCGTCGCGGGACTCGGCGCGGTGGCGCTGTTGCGGGACGGCGTTCCAGCGGGCGCGTCCACCACCATCTCGGTCCGGGTCTCTCCCTCCGACACGCTGTGGTCCATCGCGAGGGCGAACCCGCAGCCCGGTGCGACGACTGCAGCAACCGTCGAAGCCATCGCGCGCGCGAACGCCTTGGGCAGCTCGTCGCTGACCCCCGGGACCGTGCTGCGAGTGCCCGCGTCATCGTCAGGCGGCAACGCCCTGGCGCAGGCCGGGCCCTCGACGATCACCCGGTAGCCGACGCCCAAGAATCGGGTCGATCCCCGGGGCGGTCCCGGTCGTCCGCGCACACCATGGAGTGTGCAGAAATGCCACCCTCTCCCCATTGTTGCCCCATATGTTGTGTGCTAGCCTAGTGGAAGACCAACATATAGGGGTGGGGAGACGCATGAAGTGCCCGTTCTGCGGTCACGACGAGACGAAGGTGGTCGATTCCCGCGTCTCCGAGTCCCAGGATGCGATCCGTCGTCGTCGCGAGTGCCTCGTCTGCGAACAGCGCTTCACCACCTACGAGCGGGTCGAAGAGATGCCGCTTATGGTCATCAAGAAGGACGGTCGCCGCGAACCCTTCGATCGCGGCAAGCTCCTGAGAGGCCTCACGTTCGCCACCGTCAAGCGCGACGTGAGTTCGCAGCAGCTCGAGGAACTCATCGACGCCGTCGAGGCCGACCTCCACGACTCCTTCCGCTATGAGATCCACGCGAAGCAGCTCGGTGATCTCGTCCTGGAGCACCTCAAGGCGCTCGACCGGGTCGCCTACGTGCGCTTCGCTTCCGTCTACAAAGAGTTCAAGGACCTCGACGAGTTCACCCGCGAGCTCAAGGGGCTGAAGTGACCCAGCAGGCCCTGCCGGCCCATCAGGCCCCCACACGACGGCTCGCGACCTGGCGCGCGACGACGATGCGCGAATGGCCCGGGCACGTTGCCACCTCGCTGCGATTGAGCGGCTGCTCGTTCCACTGCCCGTACTGCTCGGCGAGCGCTCTTCGCATGCCGGAAGGCGAGCGCGTCGACTGGAACGAAGTCGTCGCGCATCTGGACACGCACCGCGACATGCTGGACGGCGTCGTGGTCACCGGAGGCGAACCCACCGAGGACCCCGACCTTCCCTCGCTGCTGGCCGCGCTGAAGGAGCTGGGCGTCGCCGTCCGGCTGGACACCAACGGGTCTCGTCCCGACGTCCTGTTCCACCTCCTGGCCGAGAGCCTGTGCGACAGCGTCGCGCTCGACATCAAGGCCGTGCCGGCCCGCTATCGCGAGGTCTCCGACGAGCGTGACATGGCCGCACGGGTCGCCGAGTGCGCCGACATGCTCATAGCCTCCGACATCGAACACGAGTTCCGCACCACCGTCGTCCCGGGGATCGTCGATCCCGAGGAACTGCCGCGCATCGCGCGTACCTTGCGCGGCGGGCGGCTCTACGTCCTGCAGCAGTACCGACCGGTCCCCGGCGGACCCGCCGTGCCCTACGAGGAAGACGTGCTCCGGGCCGCTGCGCACGCGTGCAGCCGGTTCCTGCCCACCTCCCCGCGCGGCCTGACGATCGGGGACGACTGACCGATGCGCCTTCCCGTCACCAGACTCGACACCGGGCTGCCGCTCCCGTCGTACGCGCACGACGGCGACGCCGGGCTCGACCTGTATGCGGCCGCCGACGTGACGCTGGCGTCCTTCGAGCGTGCCCTGGTCCCAACGGGCATCGCCGTGGCGATACCGGAGGGCCACGCCGGCTTCGTTCTGCCACGCAGCGGGCTCGCTGCCCGTAGCGGCCTCTCGCTCGTGAACTCCCCGGGGCTCATCGACAGCCACTACCGCGGTGAGATCAAGGTCATCGCGATCAACCTCGATGTTTCCACCCCGATCGAGATCCGACGGGGCGACCGCATCGCCCAGCTGGTGATCCAGCCTGTCGCGCGAGCAGACGTTCGTGAAGTCGACACGCTGGACCCGACGGTTCGTGGGGAGGGCGGCTTTGGCAGCACCGGCTTCTAGGCCCCGACTGCGCGTCGCGGCAGTGCTCCCGTACCAGGGCGGCATCGTGCTCGTCCGACACGCCAAGGACGGGATCGCCTACCATCTGCTCCCGGGCGGCGGCGTCGAGGCGGGGGAGAGCGTCGAGGATGCCCTGCGCCGCGAGGTGCTTGAGGAGACCGGGCTCGAGTGCAGCGTCGCCGCTCCGCTCTTCATCTCCGATTCGATCGACCCCGACGGTGGCCGCCACATGGTGCAGCTGACCTTCGTCGCGAGCGTGGTCGGTGGCGAGTTGGCCGCGCACCCGCAGGATCCGGCGATCGTGAGTATCGAGGCCGTCGACCCGCGCGACCTCACCACTCTCGACCTGCGCCCACCCATGGCTCAGGCGCTCTATGACGCCTCGCTCGACGATTTCGGCATCCCCGCGCGCTATCTCGGCGCGCTCTGGACGGCAGATGCGGGTTCGACGAACACCGGGACCGCCTCAGAGGCTGACTGAGGGGTCCGGAGTAGTAGGTTTACATAATACGTACGTAGGACACACGCCGGTCGGCCCAGCGGGAGGGAGGGCTCGAAGCCAGGGGCAGGAGCGCGACATCAGGAGCGAAGTCGTGCGGCATATGTATTCCGGGAAGAGGAAGGCTGGTCAGATGGAGAAGTTCTTCAAGTTCGAGGAGCGCGGCACGAACCTCCGCACGGAGGTCCTTGCAGGCGTCGTCACGTTCATGACGATGGCGTACATCATCTTCGTGAACCCGGGGCTGTTATCCGCCGCGTTCGGCGCGACACCTGAAGCCGGCGCAGCGTGGATCCCCGCGCTGGCGACGGCCACGACGCTCGGCGCGGCCCTGATGTGCATCGTCATGGGCCTGTTCGCGAACCGCCCGTTCGCGCTGGCTTCGGGCATGGGCCTGAACGCCGTCGTCGCCTTCAGCATCATCATCGGCCTGAAGGTCCCGTGGCAGGTCGGCATGTCCGTGATCTTCGTCGAGGGCCTCGTGATCCTCCTGCTGGTCCTCACGGGCCTGCGCGAAGCGGTCATGAACGCCATCCCGCTGAACCTGAAGCGGGCCATCGGCGTCGGCATCGGCCTGTTCATCACGTTCATCGGGCTCGTCGACGGCAAGATCGTCGTCGGGAACCCCGCGACGCTGGTCGCCCTGGGCGACTTCACCAAGCCTGAGGTCTGGGTCACCCTGATCGGCCTCGTCGCGATCATGGCGTTCATGGCGTTCAAGGTTAAGGGCGACATCCTGTGGGGCATCCTGGTCGCCACCGCGGCGGCGCTGCTGCTGGGCGTCACCAAGCTCCCGACCGGCATCGTGGCCGCACTGGACTTCCGCACGTTCGCGGCGCCGTTCCAGACAGTGGCCCTGGCCGACGGCACGTCCGGCATGGCCGTCATGCAGCTGTTCACCAGTGCGCTGGCGCCCACGCTGCTGCTGTTCGTCTTCGCCACCATGCTGTCCGACTTTTTCGACACCATGGGCACCGTCATCTCGATCGGCGAGCAGGCGGGCTTCGTGGATGAGAAGGGCCAGATCCCCGGCATCCGCAGCATCCTGACCGTCGACTCGATCGCCGCCGCCGTCGGCGGGTTCTTCGGCGCCAGCTCGATCACCACCTATATCGAGTCCGCCTCGGGCGTAGCGGAGGGCGGCCGCACCGGCCTGACCTCGATCGTCACCGGCGTACTGTTCCTGATCGCCGCGTTCTTCTCGCCGATCATCGCGATGGTCGGTGGCGCCACCCCGATCACCGCAGGCGCTCTGGTCATCGTCGGCTTCCTGATGATGTCCACCGTCCGCGAGATCCCCTGGACGGACTTCGAGAACGCCTTCCCGGCGTTCCTGACGATCGTGGGCATCCCGCTGACCTACAACATCAGCTACGGCATCGGCCTCGGCTTCATCAGCTTCGTGCTGATCAAGCTCTTCCACGGCAAGGCCAAGGAGATCCACTGGCTCATGTGGGTCGTCAGCGCTCTGTTCGTGGTCACCTTCATCATGCCGCTGATCCAGAAGCTCGTCGGCGTCTAGACACACGCGCAACGGCGGCCCCGGGGATCTCCCCGGGGCCGCTCCACACGACACAAGAACGGGAGGTGGGAGAGTAACGTGGCATTCGATCGAGTGATCCAGACCGACGAAACGCTGCCCATCCTGCAGGCGATCCCTCTGTCGCTGCAGCACCTGATGGCCATGTTCGGCGCGACCGTGCTCGTGCCGATCCTGACCGGTCTCGACCCCGGCGTCGGCCTCATGACGTCCGGCATCGGCACGATCCTGTATCTGATCTGCACCCGCAACAAGATCCCGAGCTACCTGGGCTCCAGCTTCGCCTTCATCGGCCCGCTGATCGCCGTAGGCGGCGGCGCAGCGGCCATCGCGGGAGGCACCGGTCACCTGCCCGAGGCGCTCGGCGGCCTGGTCGCGGCAGGCTTCGTCTACATGATCGTGGCCGGCTTCGTGAAGATGTTCGGCACGGGCTGGATCACCAAGCTCCTGCCGCCGGCGCTCGTCGGCGCGGTCGTCATCGTGATCGGCCTCGGCCTGTCGGCCACAGCCGTGAAGATGGCGATGTTCCCGTTCGCCGACCCGACCAAGGGCATCAACCTGACCGGTCTTCTGGTCGCCTTCATCACCCTGGCTTCGGCCGTTGCGTTCAGCTCGTACTTCAAGGGCTTCCTGAAGACGATCCCGGTCCTGATGGGCATCATCGTCGGCTACGTGGTCTCGATCGCGTTCGGCCTCGTCGACTTCTCCGGCATCGCCAGTGCGGCCTGGATCGGCCTTCCGAACGTCACGTTCCCGCGCTTCGACATCACGGCCATCGCTATCATCGCTCCGGTCGCGATCGTCGTCATCGTCGAGCACATCGGCCACCTGCTCGTGATCAACGAGATCACCGGCAAGGACTTCACGCCGATGCTGCCTGAGTCGCTGTTCGGCGACGGTATCGCCACGGCCATCTCCGGCGCCCTGGGCGGCACGCCGTCCACCACGTACGCCGAGAACATCGGCGTCATGGCCGTCACGAAGGTCTACGCGACCCAACTCTTCTGGTACGCGGGGGCGTTCGCGTTCATCATCGGCGGCTTCATCCCCAAGTTCGGCGCGGCCATCAGCTCGATCCCGACGCCGGTAATGGGCGGTATCTCGCTCCTGCTGTTCGGCCTCATCGCGTCCAGCGGCCTGCGCCTGCTCGTCAAGTCGGGCATCGACTACAGCCACAGCCGGAACCTGATCATGTCATCCGTGGTCCTGGTCATCGGCATCGGCATGGAGACGGGCGGATTCTCGATCCCGCTCGGCAAGTACTCGGTCCCGGGCATGGCGCTTGCGACCTTCATCGGCATCATCCTGAACCTGATCCTGCCGAAGGAGTCCGAGGGCCTCGCGGTCGATTCTCCGGACTTCACAGGAGCGCTCCAGGACGAGTCCTCCAAGTAGGACCCCACAGGGCAAAGACGCGCGGCGGCCGACGCGGCGCGCTTTGAAACCAAAGATCGGCCCCGGACTGCGGCAAAGACCGCGGCCCGGGGCCGATCAGGTTTCACGCTCAGCGATCCGTGCATCGCGCACGTGCGGGACACTCCGTGTTGATGCTCAGATCGTTCGGTCGGCATGGCGCGGGTGTGGGTCACGCGTCCCGAAAGACGAAACGAGCGCGAGGGAGCCCCCTCAACGCTCGCGCCCTCGTACAGTCTACGCCTGATAATACATCTTATGTAAAGTCGGCTTCCACGGGCCCCATCCCCCGGACAGGAACACCAGCCAAGAGCCCTTGTGGACCCCCTAAGCGCTGCGGCTCCTAGGACCCCGCCGGGAAGTAGCGCTCTTCGAACTCCGAGCGCGTCAGGGCCGTCAGATCGGCGGTCGCCGCGTTGTTCGCCTCGTGCGCGTCGTCCGCTCCCTCGAACACCCCGAGCACCGTGACGTTCTCGTCGTCGTCGAGCGCGACGGCCTCCACCTTGTACAGCTCGCCCTCCGCGGGATCCGCGGTCTCGGGACGCCGGTACAAGATGTCCTCGCGCCATTCGAAGTCGGTGCTGTCGATCGTGTCGAAATGCATGGTCCGCACGCGGTAAAAGTCGCCCGCGGCACCGATCCCATTGGCCATCCCGTACGCTCCTCGGCTGCCGGCTACTTCTTGCGGACCGTGACGGCCTTCGATGAGTTCGCGATCCAGCCCTCAAGCCCGTCAGGCTCCCTGACGCGAAGCCACGCGTCGGTCCGCTGGAGCACCTGGAGCGTCACACCCTTCTTCACGGTCATCAGTACCTTGGCCCCAGAGCTGGCTGCCGACAGTATCTTCACCCCGGCCACACGCGTGACGGCCACGGTGTTGGTCGGCACCGTCGTGGCGCTGCTCTCCGCCGTGGGCGTGGCCACGACCGAGCCGCCGGCCGGAGCCGATGTCGCGGTCCTTCGCAGCGAAGCGTTGAATCCCGACCAGATCACCAGGAGCGTGACGACAAGCACCGCGAGCGCCGCCCAGGGAACCACCTGCCTCAGAACGCGCACACCGGGTCCCGGACTCGTACCGTTTTCGCCATCCATGTCCGTTCGGCCCCCTCGCCGTGCGCAGTCCCCCTGCGCGATGCTACTCCGTCGAGCGGTTGCCGATCACGCGCCGCGCCTTTGCCGGCCATCTGCTCGACCGTCCCGGGCTCCACCCGCGTCACCTTTCACGCTCAGCCCGGGCACGTGGTTCAGTCTATCCGATACATTCCCCGTGAACGCGACCATATCCGCCATCGCATCCGAGAAGATCTGTTCGGCCACCTCGACTCGGACCTCCAGCCGGTGCGCAGCGCGCAGCCTCACGGCGAGCGTCCTTCGCGAGAACGAGGTGAACGGCAGCCCCCTCCCCCTCCGGCAGGGCCTCGCCGGTCATCGGGCCGAAGATCCCTTCCAGGAAATGGTCAGCATCGATGTGCGGTCCGCACCTCCGACCGGCACATCGGCTCGTCGCCGCCGGTGCGGCCTTCCCTACGCGGCCGCGATCTCCTCCTGAGAGACCACGCGGACCGGACGGTCCTTCAGAAGCGCCAGCGCCCTGTCGACGTCGGCCACGTTGAGCACGACGTACGTGCCGATGAGTGAGTACACGTACTCGATGTTCACGCCGGCTTCCGAGACGATCCTCAGGACTGACGCGAGACCGCCGGGGTGGTCCGGCAGATCGATGCAGATGACTTCAGTCTCCTTCACGGTGAACCCGGCGGCCTTGATGACCTCATGCGCCTTGTCGGGTCGATCGACGATCAGCCGCAGGATGCCGTACTCGGCGGTGTCCGAGACGGAGAAGCCGCGGATGTTTATGCCCGCCTCGCCGAGCGCCTTCGTGACCTCGGAGACACGACCGGCCTCGTTGGCGATGAACACCGACAGCTGGATGACTTCGCTCACCTAGCCACACTCCCCCTTCAGACATGCGGCCCGCCCGAGCTCGAACGCGGCCAGGTTACCTTCGACGGTCTTAGGCGGCACCCGCGCGGTGATCACGTCACGCCAGGAGGCCGCAGGAAACGGCAGGCCAGCGGACATCGCGCCGAGAAGGACCACGTTCGCCGATCGTGGGGAGCCGGCCACGCACGCGATCTCATCGGCGTCGATCAGAACCGCTCCCTCGAAGGTGAGCGCGGCCTCCACGCCGGTCGGAGCGCCCTGCTCGCCGATCAGCACGGGCAGGGGCGCGATCACCCGGTTGTTCACCACGAGTCGGCCGTCCGGCTTCAGGAAGTGGAGCCAGCGCGCCGCCTCAAGGAGCTCGAAGGCGACCAGATGGTCGGCGCCGCCGACGTCCGTGGTCGGCGAGTAGACCCGCTCACCGAAACGCACGACCGTGTCGACGCTCCCGCCTCTCTGAGACATCCCGTGGACCTCGGACAGCTTGACGTCCAAGCCGGTCGAGGCCGCCACCTTCGCCAAGACGTCTGCCGCCAGGATGGTGCCCTGACCGCCCACGCCGACCAGCATCACTGTCGTGACGTTCACACGCCGCTCCCGATGTCGCACGAACGTCCGGTTCTCACGATCGCTCCGTACTTGCACACCTGAACGCACTGCCGGCAGCCGACGCACGTCTCGACGTCGATGAAGGCGCGGCTGTTCGCATCGCGGCTGATCGCAGGGCACCCCAGGCGGACGCACAGGCCGCACGCGGTGCAGGCCGCCTCGTCCACCGCGAACGGGTCGGGGTGCTCGCGCGACAACAATGCGCACGGCGCCTTGGCGATGATCACGGACACACCCTCGTGCTCGACGGCAGCGCGCAGAGCCTTCTCGGTGGGGCGGAACAGGTTGGGGTCGACCGCCCGGACGTCGGTGACGCCCAGCGCGCGGACCACGGTCTCGATGTCGATCTCCGGTACGACCTCGCCGTCCATCGTGCGGCCGGTGAACGGGTTGTCCTGGTGCCCCGTCATGGCCGTGATCCGGTTGTCGAGCACGACGATCGTCTCGGCGCCGCGGTTGTAGACCGCGTCCATGAGACCGGTCAGCCCCGAGTGTGCGAAGGTCGAGTCTCCGATCACGGCCACCACCGGGCGGTCGGAAGGGGCGTCGCCCGCCAACGCGAAGCCGTGCGCCATCCCTATCGAGGCGCCCATGCAGACCAGGCTGTGCATCGCGCCCAGCGGCGGGAGCGCCGCCAGCGAGTAGCAGCCGATGTCTCCGGTCACGATCGCGTCCATCTCACGAAGGGCGCGGAACACACCGCGGTGCGGGCAGCCCGGGCACAGCATCGGCGGACGGGCCGGCAGACCCGCCATGGGCTCGCGCGTCGCAGGGCCGGGAACGCCGAACGCGGCAGCGACCGCCCCCGCGCTCAGCTCGCCGACATGCGAGAGCGCGACCTCGTCGACTTCGATACCCATCGCCCGCACAGCGTCGCGCAGGTACGGGTCCAACTCCTCGACCACGCACAGGCGATCGACCTTTGAGGCGAACTCTCGGATGCGTTGCTCGGGCAAAGGGAAGGCCATGCCGAGCTTGAGGGTCGACGCTTCAGGGAGTGCCTCGCGCACGTACTGGAACGGGATGCCCGACGTGATGATGCCGAGTGACGTCTCGCGCATCTCCTCGAGCGTGAACGAGCAGCTCTCACTCAATGCGGACGCGGCGGCGAGCCTGCGGTCGAGGTCGACCCGACGCACCTTCGCCGCACCGGGCATCATGACCCACTTGGTGGCCGCGGTCCGGAATCGCTCGCGAGGCGCCTCCGTTCGCTCCCCGACCTCGACGAGGCCCTTGCCGTGCGAGAGCCGCGTCGTGGTGCGCAGCAGGACGGGCATGTCGAGCTCTTCCGACAGTCCGAATGCGAAGCGCGCCATCTCGCGGGCTTCGGTGCTGTCGCTCGGCTCGAGGATCGGCACCTTGCCGAACGGCCCCCACCGGCGGCTGTCCTGCTCGTTCTGAGAGGAGTGCATGCCCGGGTCGTCAGCGACGACAACGACAAGGCCGCCTCCCACGCCGGTGTAGGCCGCGGTCATGAAGGGATCGGCGGCGACGTTGAGCCCGACGTGCTTCATCGTGGCCAGCGCGCGTGCGCCTGCGAGGCTCGCGCCGATGGCGACCTCGAGAGCGACCTTCTCGTTGGGTGCCCACTCGCACCGCACACCCGTCTTGCGCACGAGGTTCTCGAGGATCTCGGTGGAGGGAGTGCCAGGGTATCCGGCGCCCACGAGCACACCGGCCTCCCACGCCCCTTGCGCGATAGCTTCGTTGCCTGAGAGCAGCCGGGGCACGGGCACCGCGTCCTTCCGACAAGGGTGTGCGAACGAGTCATACCCCGCCTGAGGGTGCGACGGATTCCACTATAGGACAATCGCGACGACGGTCGTGCGAGGGCTACGGGCGGACCGCGCCCACGTAGTCCCTGCGCGTGCTGATACGGTCGGTCAGCGACGAGTACTTCACATGGTCCCCGGTCCCCGGAGCGTGGATGAAGACTCCCCCGCCGACGTACATGCCGACGTGATGGATCTTCGTGGGATCGCCGCCGTATGCGAAGAACACGAGGTCGCCCGGCTCGAGCAGGTCGGTCCTCGACGGCGGGATGAACTGGCCCGTCGTGAACTGGACGCGGCTCGTCCTGGGGATGTCGATGCCGATCTGCCGGTACGCGTACTGACACAGGCCCGAGCAGTCGAAGCCTGCGGGTGTGGTCCCGCCCCACAGATACGGGACGCCCAGATAGCGCTTCGCCGCGGCGGCAGCGGCGGAGTGCGAGTCACCAAGCGACCCGGCGTCGTTGGGCCGCGTCGACGGATGCGAAGCCGCCTCCGTCGCCCGTCGCGCGAGTTCTGCGGCGATGGCGGCCTGACGATCCGCCTCCTGCTTCATCAGGGTCTTGATCTCAGCGGTGAGCGACGTGACGTACGCCGCCTGCTTGGCGACCGCGGCGGTGACGAGTGCCGTCGCCGCCTGAGCTTGCGACCGGAGCGCGACTTCCTCGGACTCGCGGTTCTGCAGCGACGCCCGAGCGTCGGCGACCCGGTTCCGGTTCGCCTCGACCTCCGCGACGAGCTCGGCGTCGGAGGTCGTGATGCGGTTGAGAAGGTCGAGCCGGGTGACGAAGTCCTCGAAGGTGGACGTGCCCAGCAGGACGGACAGCAGGTCCACGGAGCCGCTGCGGTACATGACATCGGCGCGGTCGGCCAGACGCGCCTCCGACTCCTCGAAGCCTGCCTGCGCCTTCTGGAGTTCGGCCTCCGTCACGCCGATCTGATCGCGCGTCAGCTGGAGAGCCGCGTTCACGGCCTCGAGGTCGGTACGCTTCAACTCGAGGTCGTCGTTGAGGTCCTGGAGCTTGCTCTGCGCGGCGGCGGCCTCGGCCTGCTTCGCGCGGATCTTGGCGTTGGTGGGCGCGGCGAACGCGAGGGCGGGCGCGGCAACCATGCACACGGCGAGTGCACATGCTATCCAAGACGATGCGGCCGGATGGCCGGCGATGCGTCGCACCTGCTCACAACCCCCGTTGATGGACGGACGACCGGCTGCGTGAAGGGTTACGTGCGGTCGCGCTGCGAGCCCGCGGTGCGCTCGCCTGATGATACCACCGTGGCTCGGGGAGACCGGTGTCCGGAGCGCGACCCAAGACGGGTCGCGGCCTTACTCGACGTGCATCAGGGAGACGATGGTGTGATCGCCAAGCTTGTCGCGCCCGTGCAGGAAGTCGAGCTCCATCAGGAACGTGAAGCCGACGACCTCGGCACCGCTGCCGGTCACCAGCTCGGCCTTGGCCGCGGCGGTGCCTCCGGTGGCAAGGACATCATCGACGATCAGGACCCGGTCCCCGGGGCCCACGGCATCGGTGTGCATCTCGAGCTCGTCGGTACCGTACTCGAGCGCGTATTCCGCGCTGGTGGTGTTCCAGGGGAGCTTGCCCGGCTTCCGGGCCGGGATGAAGCCGGCGTTGAGGCGAAGAGCGAGCGCGCCGCCCAGGATGAACCCGCGCGCCTCGGCTCCGAGCACCTTGGTGACGCTCGCGTCATCGAACGGCAGGGCCAGCATCTCGATGGCCTCGCGGAATCCCTCGGGGCTCGCGAGCAACGGTGTGATGTCCTTGAACACGATCCCCGGCTTGGGGAAATCGTTGATGTCGCGGATGTAGGACTCGAGGTTCACGCGGGCCTCCCGGTCGTTGGTTCGAGCGCTAGCGCTGGCGGCTTGCAGGGTAGCACACGCCGGAATCGGCGCAGGCACGATCTGCGAGGGCGAGGAGCTGCTGCTGGCTATTCCAGCCCCGCCTCAACCCGCGCCTCATCCGAGAGCACGCCGAGGTAGCGCAGATTGCGGAACCTCCCCGCCAGATCGAGGCCGTAGCCGACCGCGAACGTGTCGGGCATCCGGAACCCCCGGTAGGTGATGGGCAGGTCGGCGATGCGACGCTGGTCGCGGTCGAGAAGCACCGCGACCTCGAGGCTCGCAGGCTTGCGCGACCGCAGCACACCGAGCAGATAGTTCAGCGTCAGGCCCGTGTCGATGATGTCCTCGACCACGAGCACGTGGGCGCCCTCGATGTTCTCGTCCAGGTCCTTGGTGATGCGCACACCACCGGCGGGGTGGGATTCCGACCCGTACGCGCTGATGGCGATGAAGTCGAGCCGCGTCTCGCCGTCGATCGCCCGGCACAGGTCCGCCAGGAAGTACAACCCTCCGCGCAGCAGCGTGACGAGCACGACCTCGCGGCCGGCGTAGTCCGACGTGATGGCTGCTCCGAGTTCCGCGACGCGCGCGGCGATGGTCTCTTCGTCGAGCAGGACCCCCGACACCTGGGGCGGCGCGCCGCGCGGCGGCGGCGCGATCATCACCCGGTGCTCCCCGCGCTGCGGGGGGTCTTGGCGCCCTGCGGATAGGCCAGACCGTACTTGAAGCACAACGCGCGGAAGTCCTTCTGGTAGAAGATCTTGATGTTGACGTCCGGATAGAGCTCGCGAAGACGCCTGACCTTGCGGTTCTTCTTCGTCACGAGCTTCTGCGACATGGTCGTCAACTCGATGTAGAGGTCGAAATCGGGCATGTAGAAGTCCGGCGAGAACGACGCGATCACGTCGCCCGCCGCGCTCCACTCGATGGGGAACGTCGTCGGCTCGTACTCCCAGCGGATGCCGTAGAAGTCGAGGATCTGCGCCGCGACCTTCTCGGACGGATGCGCGAAGTCGGTCGCGGCAACGCGCTCGGAGACCGGCAGCCCGTCAGCGGGCGACGATGTGGAGAGTGATGCGGTCATCGCTTGGACTACACCACGTCCTCGAACGTATCGGCGACCGCGCGCCGGGCGAGCCCGCGCTTCAGATCGTCGGTAAGCCTCATGAGCTCGGACACCGAGTCGACCAGCTTCTGACGGGTCTCGGGGGTGCGGTGACGGTAACCGGGCATCAGGATCTGCTTGAACAGGTCCGCCTCGCGGTCGGCCGCGCTCGCGTACATCCGCAAGTGGCGCGGGTCTATCCCGAAGGCCCGCATGTCCCAGCACGTGTGCGCGATAGCGACGTCCCCACGCGGCAAGTCGTCGCCGCGCTCCCCCTTGCCGAGCTTGACGAGGCCGAACTCCGCCAGCTCACGGACGAACGAGACCGGGAACCCGAGTGCGGACGGGATGTCCTCCAGGGGCACGGCCTCGGACTGATCGAACGGCTGAGCCACCGCCTCGGGACGCGTGACCATCGGCCGGAGCTCTTCGGGGACCTTCCCCTTGTCGAAGTCCTTGAGCTTCTCGCGGATGATCGCAAGCGGCAGGAAGTGCTCCTTCTGCAGACGGACGATCAGGTCGACCCGGGCGACATCGGCGGTCGAGAACTTCCGGTAGCCTCCGGCCGTCCGCTCGGGTGTGACGAGCCCCTCGTCCTCGAGGAAGCGCACCTTGCTGATGGTCAGATCCGGGTGCGCCGGCGTCAGGCTCTCGACCAGTTCGCCGATCGTCATGTAGTCACGGCTGCGCGACACGGTCATTCCGCCCCTCCCGACATGAACACCATCTGGAACCGTCCGATCTGTACCTGGTCACCGGTGCGCAGCACGGCGCGGTCGACGCTCACGCCGTTGACGTACACGCCGTTGAGCGAACCCGCGTCCTCGACGGTGACCTCCCCGGCGGAGACGACCAGCGTCGCGTGAGCGCGCGAGACCGTGATGTCGTTGAGGAAGATGTCGGCCCCCGGATCGCGGCCGATGGTCAGGCGGGGCCGGTCGAGGTAGAAGCGCTCCCCCACCTCAGGACCCTTGCGCACGACCAGCAGCGGACCGTCGGCGGCGGGTGGCTGCACGACGGCTACCTCGGTCGTCTCGCCGACCGGCGCGAACGACGCGGTGCGCTCGGGAAGCGACTCCCTGCACGACGGGCAGACCGTCGCGTCGGCGGGAACCTCGGTGTCACATGCCGGGCATCTGTTCATGCCTACGTCCGATCCTGGTGGGCCGGTCAGTCGGTGAAGCCGAAGTCCTTGCTCTTGAACGCCGAGGTGATGCTGCTCTCGACGGCGGAGATGACCTCGGGTGTCTCGAGCACGTGGCGGAGCTTCTCCTCGCTGAGGCGGTTGCGCACGTACGGGTCGTTGAGCGCCTCTTCGAGCTTGCGGCCGTTGCCGACCTCACGGACCACGTACTCGATCACGCGCTCCTCGAGCTCGTCGGTGGCGAGCTCCTTCAGGAACGCGCGGATGGAAGCGGAAAGATCGGCCAAGATGTCCTCCTTGCAGGGTCTACTCTTCGTCGTCCGTTTCGGTGTCCTCGGGGCGGATCGGAGCCGTGGCCCGCAGGTCGCTGGCGAGGATCGCGATGAGGCGGTCCAGGTCGGTGCCCGAGATGACATCGTGGGGCTCACGCCGTCCATCCGCGATGCGGTGGACGAGCTCCGCTCGGAGGATGTCGATGCGCCCGTGGAGCACGCGTCGGCGGTAGCTGAGGTCGTCTTCTTCAGCCGACAGCTGGTCCAGCAGAGTGCGCAGCTCGTCGTTGCTCTTCTCGCTCAGATTGAGCAGCGCTTCGTCACCGAAACCAACGGGATCCTGCATGGCGTCTCCTCTTCGAGGCTCTGGTCGAAGTGTACCACCGAGGGCTGTCACGCGAGGGCTTCCCGAGGGTTCCGGCGGAGGTTCCGGCTGTCTCGACGTTAACTGTAGGTCTATGCCCCGCGCCGTGCCGACTGGACAACGTGTTCGGGGGCCAGCACGGCGGCGGAATCCCGTTCCTCGTCGGTGAAGGAGCCGGGCTCGAGAGCCACCCCGAGCACCCGTTCGACGGCCGCGACCACCGCGGCGGCCACGGCATCGACCGACGGTGCGGAGCCCATCGCCTCCGCGAGGGTCGCCGTGGTCTTCCCCAGGGCGGTGCGGCGCCTGTCATCGAGCCGGAAGACCTCAGCCTCGGCATCCACGTCGCGCGAGATCACGAAGCATCCGTGCTGGAGCACGGCCTCGTCCTTCCACACCTGGGCGCTCCCGGACAGCTTCGCGGCACCGAGCGACAGGTCGGCGGGAGTGGCGTGCAGGTAGCAGGAGCCGGCGCCCTTCTCCCCTCGCGAGCGGGCGGTGACCTCCGCCGGCACGCCGAGGCTCAGATACGCCGCCGCCAGCGCCGCCGAGAGGTGGCGATAGGAGGCGGTGACACCGCGCGGGACGCCGTCTGCGGTCCCCGCGACGATGCTGTAGGTGAGCTCGTCATCGTGCAGCACTCCCCTGCCCCCGGTGGGACGGCGCACGACGTCGAACCCGCGGCGCGCGCAGGCGGCCAGATCCACCTGGTCGACGCCCTGGAAGCGCCCGAGACTGACCGTCGGGAGCTCCCAGCGGTAGAGCCGCAGCGTCGGAGGGGCGTCCCCGATGCTCCGGCGCGCAAGAACGACCCGGTCGAGAGCCATGTTCATGGCTCCCGGGACCGGGCCGTCGATGATGAGACGCCAAATGGGGTCGGACACGTTTCGGGGAGCCTCCGCTACCGAGCGCTCGAAGGCCGCCACCGCAAGTCGGGCTGTTTGACCGCACGGGCCTCGTCGAGGCGCCGGACCGGCGTGCTGTAGGGAGCGCCGTGGAGCAGGTCCGGATCGGAGGCCGCCTCGCCGGCGATCGTCAGCATGACATCGATCATCCGGTCGAGGTCCTCGAGCGACTCGGTCTCGGTCGGCTCGAACATGATCGACTCGTCGACGAGCAGCGGGAAGTAGATGGTCGGCGGATGCATGCCGTAGTCGAGCAGACGCTTGGCCACGTCGAGCGTGTGGACGCCGTGCTCCTTGCGCAGACGCGAACCCGAGAGCACGAACTCGTGCATGCAGGGACGGTCGTAGGGCAACGGATAGGTGCCCTTCAACTTCTCCTTCATGTAGTTCGCGGAGAGCACAGCCTGCTCGCTGGCGGCGCGCAGACCGTCGCCGCCCAGCGCCAGGATGTACGCATACGCGCGCACGAACACGCCGAAGTTGCCGAACGAGGAGCGGACCCGGCCGATCGACCGGTCGGTCCAGCCGACGGAGAAGGTCCCGTCGTCGAGGCGCACGGGCAGCGGGCCGGGCAGGAACGGCGTCAGCGCCGCGGTCACACAGACCGGTCCGGCGCCGGGTCCGCCTCCACCGTGCGGCGTGCTGAACGTCTTGTGGAGGTTGATGTGCATCGCGTCGAAACCCATGTCGCCCGGGCGCGCCTTGCCCATGATGGCGTTCATGTTCGCGCCGTCACAGTACGCCAGCGCGCCGACCGCGTGAACGGCCTCGGTGATCGCCACGATGTTGGGGTCGAACAGCCCGAGCGTGTTGGGGTTGGTGAGCATGAATGCGGCCACGTCGGTATCGAGCGCGGCTTTCAGGGCGTCCAGATCGACCGCACCGTTGGCATCACTCGCGATCGTGGTGACCTCGTAGCCTGCCATCGCCACGCTCGCGGGGTTGGTCCCGTGCGCGGCATCGGGGATGACGATGCGCTTGCGCACGTCGCCCTTCGCGGCGTGGTAGGCGCGGAACATCATCATCGCGGTGAACTCACCGTGTGCGCCCGCAGCCGGCTGCAACGTCACGCCCGGAAGACCGGTGATCTCGGCGAGCGCGTCGGCGAGACCGACCATCAGCTCCAGCGCGCCCTGGATGGTGCCGACCGGCTGGTACGGGTGAAGGCCGGCGAAGCCCTCGAGTCGGCAGACATCCTCGTTCAGCCTCGGGTTGTACTTCATGGTGCAGGAGCCCAGCGGGTAGGATCCGGAGTCGACACCGAAGTTCATGCTGGCAAGGTGGTGGTAGTGCCGCGCGATCTCGCCCTCGGTCACATGGGGCAGCGCGGGCGCCTGCACGCGGGCGCATCCGGCCAGCGCGGTGTCCAGCGAGACGTCCGGCACGTCGAGTTCGGGCGCCAGGACGCAGCGCGACTCGGGAGAGCCGGTCTCGAAGATCAGGGCTCGCGGGCCGCGGGCGGGAGCACCCTTCGGGAATCGAGCGTCTTCGGCGGTCACAGGGACGCCACCTCCCCCACGAACGCGTCCATCTCGGCCATGGTGCGCTTCTCGGTCACCGCGAACAGCACGAGGCCGTCCATGCCGGGATCGATCGTGCCCAGGTCCACACCGGCCAGGAAGCCCCGGCCGAGCATCTCGGAGTGCATCACCGAGGGGTCTCCCTTGTAGCGAAGGGCGAACTCGTGGGCGAAGGGAGCGGAGTACGGGGCATCGAACGTGCCGGTGGAGAGCAGCGCGTCGCGCAGGTAGTGCGCCTTGGCGACGCAGGCCCGGCCCACGCCCGCCAGCCCCTCGACACCGACGGCCGACAGGTAGACCGCGGCGGCGAGCGCGTTGAGGGCGTGGTTGGAGCAGATGTTGCTCGTCGCCCGCTCACGGCGTATGTGCTGCTCGCGGGTCTGCATGGTGAGGACGAACGCTCCCCTGCCGTCGACGTCGACCGTACGGCCGACGATGCGGCCCGGCAGCTGGCGCAGATGCGCGTCGCGGCACGCGAAGAACCCGAGACCGGGCCCTCCCAGCGACATCGGGTTGCCCAACGGCTGTCCCTCGCCGACCACGATGTCGGCGCCGAACGATGAAGGCGGCTCGAGCACGCCGGACAGGATCGGGTTCACGGAGACGACGAACAGCGCCCCGGCCGCGTGGGCGACCTCGCCCAGGGCGGCAAGGTCCTCGAGATGACCGAGGAAGTTCGGTGAGGACACGAGCAGGGCAGCGGTCGAGTCGTCCATCAAGGCGGCGGCGGCCGCGACCGCGACGGTCCCGTCGGCGACCGGGCACGTGACGACCTCGATGTTGCCCGACGCGGCGTAGGTGCGGAGCACGACCCGCCACTCGGGGTGCACCGAGCCCGCAACGACGACCTTGTGGCGCTTCGTGACGCGCGACGCCATCAGCGCCGCCTCGACGAACGCCGTGGCGCCGTCGTACATCGATGCGTTGGCGACATCCATGCCCGTCAACTCGCAGATCATCGTCTGGAACTCGTAGATGTTCTGGAGGGTTCCCTGGCTGACCTCGGGCTGGTACGGCGTGTAGGCGGTGAAGAACTCCGGCCGACGGATCACGTGGTCGACGATCGCCGGCACGTAGTGGTCGTAGCAGCCCGCGCCGGCGAACGAGACCAGCGCGGTCGCCGGTGTGTTTGCGTCGGCCAGGGCGCGCAGCGCGAAGGCCGTTTCCATCTCGGTCAGACCGTCCGGCAGGTCGAGCGGGCGCCCGAGCCTGACGGCCTCGGGCACGGACTCGAACAGCTCGTCGATCTCGGTCGCGCCCACGGCGCGCAGCATCGTCTCGCGATGCTCACAACTCACAGGGGAGAACTGCACAGTGGCTACGCCTCGTTCGCGACGAAAGCCTCGTACTCGCCGGCGCTCATGAGGGCGTCGAGCTGCGAAGCGTCGGACAACTTGATCTTGACCATCCAGCCGGCGCCGTAGGGGTCGCTGTTGATGACCTCGGACGCGGTGTCGAGCTCGTCGTTGACCTCGACGACCGTTCCCGACACGGGTGCGAACAGCTCAGACACCGACTTCACGGACTCGATCTCGCCGAACGTGTCGCCCGCGACGAGCTCGTCGCCGGCATCGGGAAGGTCGACGTAGACGACCTCGCCGAGCTGGTCCTGCGCGAATTCGGAGATGCCGATCACGGCGACGTCACCCTCGACGCGCACCCACTCGTGTTCCTTGTCGTAGCGCAGGTCTGCCGGGTTCATGGGCTCGTACACTCCTTCGGGTCGGTGGACCGCCGCACTCTTAGTGAGGCGGGGCTGTTCAGGCCGAGAGCGACGTCCGCTTCACGAACGGCGGGCGGGTCACGGTGGCGGACACGTTCTTACGACGCACTGAGATCTCGAGGCACGTGCCGGACTCGGCGAGCGCGGCCGGCACATAGGCCGTGGCGATCCCGTGCTCGAGCGTCGGCGAGAAGGTGCCGCTTGCCACAGTACCCACCTCGACACCGTCGTGCAACACGGGGTAGCCGTGCCTCGGAACGCCCTCGGAGACGGTCAGCCCGACCAGCTTGCGCTCAGGGCCGGCCTCCTTGATCGCTGCGAGCACCGCGCGGCCGTTGAACTCGTCCTTCTTGAGGGAGACGACCCAGCTCAGGCCCGCACTGATGGGGTCGATGGAACGGTCCATGTCCGACCCGTGCAGCGGGTAGCCCATCTCGAGCCGCAGAGTGTCCCGGGCGCCGAGGCCGCAGGGCGTGACCTCCTCGAAGCTGAGCAGCAGCCGCCAGATCGCGGGCGCGTCGGAAGCGGCGCACACGATCTCGACGCCATCCTCGCCCGTGTAGCCGGTGCGAGCGAGCAGCACCGGGATCGAATCGTCGAGGCGCGCCTCGGCGATGTGGAAACGCTCGGGCGGCTCCTCTCCGGAGAGTTCCGTGATGATCCGGACCGCTTCGGGACCCTGAAGCGCGATCAGCCCGGTACGGTCGGACTCGTCGACGAACTCGACACCCTCGGGCAGGTGCGCGGCGATCCACTCCGCGTCCACGGCGCGGTTCGACGCGTTCGCGATGATCAGGTACTCCAGGTCGCCGGTGTGGTAGACGATGAGGTCGTCGATGATGCCGCCGCTCTCGTCGCACATCACCGTGTAGACGGCCTTGCTCATCTCGTCGATCTTGTGGAGGTCGTTCGTAACGAGCTTCTGGAGGGCATCGAACGCCTCGAACCCGAACACGCGGAACTCGGCCATGTGGCAGACGTCGAAGATCCCCGCCGCCGAACGGACGGCACGGTGCTCGTCGATGATGCCGGCGTACTGGACCGGCATCTCGAAGCCCGCGAACGGGACCATCCGTGCGCCGGCGGCGAGATGTTCCTCATAGAGTGGCGTGCGCGAGAGTACCTCGGTCATGCGTCCATCCCCTTTCGGATCGTGCCTCGAAGATTCCCGCGATGGCGCGGGTGCCGTCATCAGCTACCGAACACCGCGCGCCAGATACGGGTGAAGAAGAACGAGATGCGCTGGCCCACGCTGGGCGCCGGGACGTCGGACGACGCAACCATGGGGACCTGCGCCAACACGCTGTCCCCCTGGTAGAGCGTCATCGTGCCGATGACGGCGCCCTTCGACACAGGGGCCGGCACGTCGGCTTCGAGTTCGACCCGCCGACTCACCGGGCCGGCGAGGTCGAACACGGGCATCGAGGTCGTCTCGGCGGTCTGGGCGCCGACAGTACGTTCCAGGTAGTCGCTGACCGGGACGCGGCCGAGCGCCTCCCCCGCCTCGACGACGGTGGTGACCTTGTAGTGCGCGAAGCCCCAGTCCAGCAGCCTCTTGGCCTGCTGGGCGCGGCTTCCTTCGCTCGTCGCGCCCATGACCGTGCCGACCAACTCGATTCCCCCGCGCTTGGCGGCGAACACTACGCAGTACCCGGCGTCGTCGGTCCAACCGGTCTTCACGCCCTCTGCACCCTTGTAGGTCTTCAGCAGCGTGTTGTGGCTCGTCAGGACGTGGGTGTAGCGGTCGGAGCGGACCTGGACGGTCTTGACGCCGACCAGCTGCCGGAACGTAGAGTCACGCATCGCATAGCGAGCGAGCGCGGTGAGGTCCTCCGCGGAGGTGTAGTGGCCCTTGGCGTCCAGCCCGTGCGGATTGACGTAGGCGGTGTTGATCAGGTCCAGCTGCTGCGCTTTCGAGTTCATCAGTGCGACGAACCCGTCGACGGAACCGCCCACCGCCTCGGCGATCAGCGTGGCCGCGTCGTTCCCGGACTGCACGAGCACGCCCTTGAGCAGCTCGCCGATGGTGAGCTTCTCGCCCGGGATCAGCCCCATGGCCGACTCGCCGACCTTGGCCGCGGTACGGTCGACACTCACCATCGCGCCCAGGTCCGCGCGCTCGAGCACGACCACAGCCGTCATGATCTTGGTGGTCGAGGCCATCGCGCGGCGGCTCTCCGGCTCGCGCGCCCACAGCTCGCGCCCGTCCATCGTTGACAGGACGCCCGAAGGGATGTAGAGATCCGGGGACTTTGACCGCAGCGCGGGCGCGTCGCCGACCTTGATGCCGCCGATGTAGTCGGCGTCGAGCACGGCGGCGCGGGCGGGGACGGTGGGTGCCAGGAACAAGACGAGGGCCAGAAGCGACGCCACGACCGCGCTATGGGGGCTGAGAGTGGTTCTGGCGGCCATTGATGTCATCCGTGTCGCAGGTCTCGGCGGCGTCGTATGGATACGGACGCGCGGGACTCGTATGGTACGACACTCAGGTTGGTGGCGTACGGTCGTGCTTCGCGTATCATTACCGCGGCGGTACGCGACAAGCCGACACTCGAGACCGTCAGCGCCCCGACAGGCCGAGACGGAAGGGCGGCGATGGATTACTCCAAGTTCGAGCGTCTGGCGATAGGCATCGGAGCGGTCGGCATCATGGCCACCGCGGCGTTCTCGCTCTACCCCACCCCCGACACGGTCGAGCTGGTCGCCCAGCTGCTGCTGCTCGCCGTGCTCATCGGGGCGGTGCGTTGGGGCCGGCGCGGAGGGACGTTCACCGCCGTCGTCGCGACGGTCGCCTACATGCTGATGCGGATCTACCTGCCGCTCCACATCAACTGGGTCGCCGATGTGACCGTCGCTCCCGAGTTCACGCGGCTGCTGATCATACGGTCGGCCTCCTACGCACTCGTCGGCATCGTCGGCGGCGAGGCCTGCAGCCGCATCAAGTACGCGTTCGCCCGCGCCCAGGACGACCTCGCGGTCGACCCCTCGAGCCGCGTGTACACCGCCGACTTCATCACCCGGACCATCCGCACGGCTGTGGCGTCATTTCGCCGGTACGGCACGCCGTTCTCGGTGATCGTGCTCGAAGTGGACGAATCGGTGATCACCGACATGCGCCCCAAGAAGGCGAGCAACATGGTCAGGCTCATGGCCACGCACCTGCGCAGCGAACTCCGACTCATCGACGATGTCGGACGGTTCCGCGGTGCCTCGTTCCTGGTCATGCTGCCGCAGACGGCCCGCCCCGAAGCGGAGGGCGTCGCCGCCCGCTTGGCATCCGGTCTTCGGGACTCGGTGGGCATCGTCGACGGAGCCGTCCGCACCCAGGTGTTCGGGTCGGCTGACGACATCGCCGAGATCGAGGCGCTGGCCGCGGAGCCGACGCCGACCTGACGGGCGACCTGCGATCCGGCTAGGCCGGGTCGGGCTGGTAGATCTCGGAGGCGTGCACCAGCGTGAACCCACCCGCGGTGAGACATCCGGCAGCGCGGTCCGGATCCGCCACCCGCACGATGTCCACAGCGCTCACACCGTCTCTGCGCGGGAAGCAGTAGAGGTACTCGACGTTGATGTCGCACGTCCCCATGCACTCGAGCACTTCCGCAAGACCGCCGGCACGGTCCGGTATCTCGATGGCTACCACCCGCGTGATCGACACCGCGAGCCCGGCGCTCTCGAGGACGCGACGGGCCGAATGGGGGCGGTCACAGATCACGCGCGCGACGCCGTACTCGGCCGTGTCGGCCACCACCAGCGCGTGCATGTCGAGACCGGCGTCACCGAGGATCCGGCACATCCCCGCCAGTCTGCCCTTCTCGTTCTGAAGGAATACCGACAGTTGTTCGATCAACATGGCGTCCTCACGCTCCCTTGGTCCGGAGGTCCACGACGCGCTTCGCCTTGCCCTCGCTGCGCTGGATCGTGCGAGGCTCGACGAGCTTCACATCGACGCTGACCGCGAGCGTCGCCGCGATGGCGCCGGCGACCTTGCGCTGCAGGGCTTCCAGTTCCCTGATCTCGTCGAACTCCAGGTCGGGACTGACCTCGACCTGCACCTCCACGGTATCCATGCTCCCCCGTTTGTCGAGCACGACCTGGTAGTGAGGAGCGACACCCGGGATGCCCATCAGGACCTGCTCGATCTGGCTCGGGTACACGTTCACGCCCCGGATGATGAGCATATCGTCGGTGCGGCCCGTCACGCGCTCCATGCGACGGAAGGTCCTGCCGCACGCGCACTCCCCCGGGACGATCCGGCTGATGTCGCGCGTGCGGTACCGGATGACCGGGATGCCCTCCTTGGTGAGTGTCGTGAAGACGACCTCGCCCTGCTCGCCGTCGCGCACCGGCTCCATGGTCTCGGGGTCGATGACCTCGATGATGAAGTGGTCCTCGAACACGTGCAGCCCGTTCCGGTGCACGCACTCGGAAGCGACACCGGGGCCCATGACCTCGGACAGACCGTAGATGTCGATGGCGCGGATGCCCATGACCTCTTCGATCTGGTCACGCATGCCCTCGCTCCAAGGCTCGGCGCCGAACACGCCGACCCTGAGAGGGAGTGAGCGGACGTCGATGCCCATCGAGGCCGCCGTCTCGGCGATCAGCAGCGCGTAGCTGGGAGTGCACGCCAGGACCGTGACGCCGAAGTCCTTGAGGATCTGCGCCTGCCGGGCCGTGTTGCCGCCGGAGACCGGGATCGTCATGGCGCCGAGGCGCTCCGACCCGTAGTGCGCGCCTAGACCCCCCGTGAAGAGCCCGTAGCCGTAGGCGACCTGCACCACGTCGTCCGCGGTCACCCCGGCGCACGCGAGCGTGCGCGCCATCAGTTCACTCCAGCGCTCCACGTCGCCGCGCGTGTAGCCCACGACTGAGACCTGGCCGGTGGTGCCCGACGAGGAGTGGACCCGGACGATGTCCCGCATCGGGACGGCGAACATGTCGAACGGGTAGGCCTCGCGAAGGTCGTCCTTCACGGTGAAGGGCACACGGGACAGGTCCGAGAGGGTCTGCAGCTGCTCAGGACGGAAGCCCGCCTCGTCGAACTTGCGGCGGTAGAGGGGGACGTTGACGTAGACACGCGCGAGTTGTGTCCGAAGGCGCGCCAACTGCAGGCTCTCGAGCGCCTCACGCGACATCGTCTCGAGCTCGGGCTGGAACATCAGAAGGACCCTTCCCCGTGCGGCCTGCGCGACGTCCCCGCTGCGCCTCGGGCGTCGAGACTAGAGCGAGCGCATCATGGATGAACCGTTCCGGTGGTCGGGACGCTGGCCGACTTCGTCCCCACACGCACGGTCTCGTCTTTGGACTTGTAGTTTGACACGAAGGTGTCCGTGCGTACCACCTTCGTGCCCTTGAGGACCGTGCGCACCACGGTGACCCTCCGGCCGTCCACGCCTCCGTCCTCGATGATGCGGACGCCCTTGGCGAGCTTGGGGTCCTTCACCTCGATGACCTTGTGCGGGGTGAGACCCGAGAACGCGCTCGTCGTGTACGTGACCTTGTATCCTGGATCGGTTCCGTACAGCGAGATCGTGAGTGAGGTCCGCGTGTAGGCGGTCCGGATCAGCAGCCAACCCTCGGTGTCGTTCTTGAACTTCATGTCGGGCCCGCCGTACGACACGGTCGCGTCGCGCCCCTTCGGATAGTGCGAGATGTAGAAGGAGTGATTGTGGCGCTCGACGACGGGCAGGCCCGCGAAGAACACCGTGTTGAAGAACGTCGTCCCGACCTGACACACTCCCCCGCCGAGCTGCGGGACAAGCTTGCCGTTGACGATCGCCGGCGCTTCCTGATAGCCCTTCGCCGCCGTCCGCGCTCCGGCCGTCCCGTTGAAGCTGAACGTGCCACCGGGCGGCACCAGCTTGTAGTCGAACGCTCTCGCGAGCAGATGGATGTTGCCGGTGCGGGCCGGGTTGGCTGACGAGTACGTCGTGGTGTAGGAGCTGATCCGGTCCGAGACGCCCATCGCGCGGGCGGCCTCGGTGGTCAGCTTGGGCTGTGTCTCCGTCAGCCTCAGCGTCGCGGTCCGTGTGCCGCCATCCATGCACGTGCGAGCCAGATCCGAAGCAAGTCCGGCGAGGTCGGGGCCGCGGCCGACCTGCGACGGCGTCACCTTCACCGTGCCGCCTTCGGCGACGAACGCCGCGTTGCGGGCGGGGCGGCCGATCCCCTTCGTGAGAGAGGCGATCGAGACGCCGAGACGGGCGGGGTCGAAGCCGGCGACGAGCTTGACGGGCGTTCCGGGGTCCACCCCTTGCGAAGAGACGACCGAATCCGTGGCCGCCCGCGAGAGCTCGACCGAGGGCGTGATGATCGGCACGCGAGTGAACGCCACCCACCCCGCGACCTGGACCTGCGGGACCTCGGTGACCTTCCCCTCGAACGCGACCTTCACCGGGCCGGACAGCAGCTCGCGCGCGTCGGCGAGGGCCTGCTGCGCGTCGGCGTCGGCGAGAGCGACGGGCACGGCGGCCACCGCGACCGGAGCCCGGCGCGTCGTGGTCACGAATGCGGTGGAGATGGCCGCCAGCGTCAGCTGGCGGTCCAGGCGCCGTCCCGGCGCGCTGTTCACGAAGCCGACCGACGTCCCGTCGATGGTCACCGATGCGTCCCGCGCGGCGATCGCGACCGCAGCGCCGATGGCATCGAGCACGGACGCGGCCTTGTCCTCGTCGCCGAGCACGAGCACGGGAACGCTGGCCCCGCCGAACAGAGCCCCGAGGCGCTGACCCAGCATCGCGAGCGCGTCGCCGGTCCGTCCGACCGCCATGGCGGTATCGATGCTCGCCGTGGCGTCGACGTGAACGCCGATCTGGTCCGCGGTCACGCTCCACTCCTGCGTGCCGAGAACGGCCTTGACGGGTCGCCTCGACCCGATGTCGAACGCAGAACCCAGCGCCTCGCGCGCCTGCGCCGGAGTCATCGATCCCACGGCGACGTCCCCGACGCGCACGCCCGGGTGGATGCGCCCCTGAGTCGCCACGATGTCGACTACGACGGCCAGCACCAGAGCGCCGACCACCGCCAGCGCGACCATGCCCGCCAGGCGAGCCCTGCCTTCGGGAAACCTGAAGCGGCGCGTCGAGCGGGCGCTCGCGCGGGTCCGGCTGCTGCGCCGCGGGGCCTGAGGTTCGTCCGACATGACCGGTGTGACCGCTTTCACGACTGCGCATGGGCGGGTGGGAACCCACAGCATACAGGACGCGGACTGGTTCCCGCAGGTGGCGGGCGCAACGAGCCGGTTACGGATCAGCCCGTGGAGACGGGAGGAGCGGCCTGTTCGGCGAGCGCTTCGCGATAGGAACGACGTGCGATGACGGTGTACTGGACGGCCGCCGACAGCGACATGATCACGCCCAGATAGACGATGTAGGAGCCCAGCGGGCGGACTCCGCCGAACGCCATGCGTGCGACACCGAGATCGATCGTTCCGAGCGCGGGCACGCTCACCAGCGGGAAGTCCCAGATGAGCGAGGCGAATCCCGCCAGCAGCACGAAGGTCGTGGCCTTGCCCAGCCACGTGACCGGGACCCGGCGGCCGTGCCGCTCCAACACCCACGCCCCGTAGAGCAGGTAGACATCACGCCCGACCAGGACGAACACCAAAACCAGGCTCACGCGCCCCACCAGGTAGAGCCCGAGCAGGGCGCTCGCTATCAGGAGGCGGTCGACCAGCGGGTCGATGATCTTGCCGATGGCCGTGACATGACCCGTGGCGCGGGCGATCAGCCCGTCGACCCAGTCGGTGCCAGCGCATACGGTGAACAGCAGGAACGCCGCATCGTTGCGGCCCGATCCCGGCGCCTCGAACACGAGGAACCAGAAGAAGAACGGGATCAGGACGAGCCGGAGCACGGTGATCACGTTGGGTATCGAGAACACGTCGCGGGAGTGGTCGACCGGCAGGTCCTGCGCCGCCGTTCGCCGTCTCGTCGCGCCCGGGGATGCTACCACCAGTGTCTCCTCTTGAAGTACGTCAGCATGCCGGCGACGATCGCCACCATCGATCCTGCCACGACCCAGAACGACCAGCGCTCGGTGATCGGCGGCCACATCCCCACTGTGACGTTCATCCCGTAGATCCCCGAGATGAGCGTCAGCGGCATGAAGATCGTCGCGACCACGGTCAGGCGCTTCATCACGTCGTTGAGGCGATTGTTGACGGCGGACAGGTAGATGTCCATGGCCCCCGAAGCGACGTCGCGGTAGGTGTCGATCGTGTCCACGACCCGCGCCAGATGATCGCCGACGTCCTGGAAATACAGGTAGGCGTCTTGCGATATGAGGCGCTCGCGCCGCGAGAGGCTGCGGAGCACGTCGCGCTCCCCTCCCACGATCCGGTAGAGCTGGACCAGGGAGCGCTTGATGGCGTACAGCTGCTGGAGGTCGGTCTGCGCCGGGTCGTCGAGCAGCACGTTCTCGATGTCATCGAGCCGGTCGGAGAGTCCGTCGACCAGGGGGAAGATCCGATCGACCCCGCGATCCAGGAGCTGGTGCAGGAGCCAGTCCGCGCCTCTCGCCAGCGCGTCAGCTGCGTCGGCGCCAACCTCGTCGATGACGGGCACGTCTTCGCGGTGGGACGTGATCAGGAAGCGGTCCCCGAGGAACACGTCGACCTCGACCGCGTGAAAGGCATCTTCCGGCCCCGGCTGCGGGAACACCCAGACGATGAAGGCCGCTTCCGGGTAGAGGTCGATCTTCACCCGCTGGGGGAAGTGGGTGCAGTCCTCCATGGCGAGCGGGTGCAGCCCGAAGGCCTTCTGCAGGACGGCCAGAATCTCCGCGTCCGGCTCGCGGACGTCGACCCATACCGTCTCGCCGCCGGCCTTGGCCCTGTCGAGATCGGCCGCAGAGCCGACGTGCAGTCGTCCGTCCTCGATCCAGCGCACGATCACAGGTGCCGCCACGACTCCCCTCCCACCGATGGTGCGGCGCACACGCGCCTCAAGCAGAGTATGACCGATGCGCGCCCTGTCTCACCCCCTGCGTGGTCCCACAGCGGGTATCCTGTGTTGCCCATGCGATGTATGGTGCCCTTCGTGCTCACCGGCTTTGCAAGGATCGAGGTTCGTCGAGTGGCCTATCTGCTGGGATGCGAGAACGTCCATCTGGAGTACCCGACGAAGAAGGTCTTCGACTCGGTCACGCTCGG
>DATCIA010000097.1:0-2574 GCA_036508075.1 Coriobacteriia bacterium | reverse complement strand
GACCCGTGCCAGCACCTCGGGGTCGGGCGCCACGGTGACAAGCCGGTACACCGGCGCGACGTCCACAACTGCGCCGAGCGCGCGCAACTCGTCCGGCAGGACCTCGCGTGCCTCCGCCGCGCGCGCCACGAGTACGCGCGCACCCGCGCACAGGCCCGCCGCCTGCAGGGACGCCACGAGCCCCTCGGCGTGGAAGCGCTCGGGGACGACGGTGGGCTCCAGCCCGAACTCGCGCAAGCGCTCGGCGGTCGCGCTGCCTACCACGGCGATCCGCGAGTCGCCGAGATCGGCGAGGCGCAGGCCGTGCAGCTGCATGCGTGCGTCCAGGCGGTCGACACCGTTGACCGAGGTAAGCACGATCCAGTCGTACTCGGCGATCCGGTCGATTGCGGCGTCGGCCGCCGCCCAATCAACGGGATCGGCGATGCCTATCACGGGAAGCGACAGCACCTCGGCGCCGAGCGCCTCGAGAGGCGCGGCGAGCGAAGAGGACTGCTCGGCCGAGCGTGTGAGCACGACGGAACGGCCACTCAGCTGCAGATCATCTTCTCGTCCGGGAGTGTCGCGCACGTGCCCGGGCTCAGGTCTCGAGGCGGGTGTCGATGGCCGGTGCGGCCACGACTGAGGTGTCGCGGATCTCGGCGAGGATCTCGGCCGCGCCCAGATCCAGCAGCCGATCGACCATCTTGCGCCCGAGGCTCTCGGGGTCCGCGGCGACGCCCTCCATGTGGTCACGAAGGATCCTCGTCCCGTCGACCGATCCGACGACCGCGTCCATCACGATCATGCCATCCTCGAGCCGGGCGTACGCGCCGATCGGGACCTGACAGCCGCCCTCGAGCGTGCTCATGACGACGCGCTCCGCGCGAACGCAGGTCATCGTGTCGGGATCGGACAGGCGCAGGCACACGTCCTGCATGAACTCGTCGTCCTCGCGGATCTCGATGCCGATCGCGCCCTGCCCGACAGCGGACACCATCTGCGCGGTCGGGATGTAGTGCGTGATGCGGTCCGCCCAGCCCATGCGCGTGATGCCGGCGGCGGCCAGGATCACCGCGTCGACCTCGCGGTTCTCGGCCTTGCGCATGCGGGTGTCCAGATTGCCGCGGACGTCCACGATCTCGACGTCAGGGCGCAGCGCGCGTACCTGCGACACGCGGCGCAGCGAGCTGGTGCCCACGCGGCCGCCGACGGGAAGGGTCGCGAGCGTGTAGCCGGCACCCGAGACGATGGCGTCGCGCGGGTCGACGCGTTTCGGCATCGCCGCGATGACCAGACCCTCCGGCAACTCGGTGGGGACGTCCTTCATCGAGTGGACGGCCAGGTCGACCGTGCCTGCCTCGAGCTCGACCTCGATCTCCTTGGTGAACAGCCCCTTCCCGCCCACCTTGGACAGCGGGACGTCGAGGATCTTGTCGCCGGTGGTCTTGATGATCTTGATCTCGACGGGAAGGTCCGTCAGCTCCGCGACGCGCGCGGCGATGTAGTTCGACTGCCACAGGGCGAGCTTGCTGCCCCGCGTGCCGATCGTGAGGTGCGTGCGCTCAGCAGCCAACGGTGTCTCCTTGTTCGTCTTTGCCGGTCGTGTCGCCCCTGCGGAGCAGCGCGCGCAGCCCGCGGGAGCGTGCACTCTTCTCGTGCGCGGCCTCGAGGCCGTAGAGCATGCGAGCGGACTCGACGGCGGCGTAGCCGTCCTTCTCCGCGGCGGCGTCGCGCAGGCGCGCGGTCGGGCCGTGGAGCATCTTCGACACGATCGCCTGCGAGAGCGCCTCGACGGTGGCGAGGTCCTTGTCGGAGAGCGAGCCGAGGCGCTTGAGCGCACGCTCGTACTCCTCGCGGCGGATCTGCTCGGCGCTCTCCCGGATCGCCGCGATCGTCGGGATGACCTCGAGCGACTCGATCCACGCCTCGAACGACGCGATCTCCTCCTCGATGATCAGCTCGGCGCGACGCGCCTCACGCAGCCGGTCCTCGAGATTGGACTGCACGACGCCGTTGAGGTCGTCGATGTCGTAGACGAACGCGTTGGGCAGGTCGTTGACGGCCGGGTCCACGTCGCGGGGAAGCGCGATGTCGATGAAGAACAGCGGCGCCCGACGGCCCTTCATGACACCGGCCACCTTCGCCTTGTCGATGATGTACCCCGGCGCGGAGGTCGACGAGATCACGATGTCCGCCTCGCGCATGCGCTCGAACAGCTGCTCGTAGGGGATCGCGGTGCCCTCGAACTTGCGGGCGAGTTCCTCCGCGCGCTCGTAGGTGCGGTTGGCCACCAGCACCGAGCGCACTCCCTGGCTCACGAGGTGCTTGGCCGTCAGCTCGCTCATCTTGCCGGCGCCGACGACAAGGATCGTGCGGCCCTCGAGCGTGTCGAAGACCTTCTTGGCGAGCTCGACCGCCGCGTAGCTGATCGACACGGCGTTCTCGCCGATCGCGGTCTCGGTGCGTACGCGCTTGCCCATCTCGAACGACTGACGGAACAGACGGTGGAACAGGCGCTGCGCGGCGCCGGCTTCGCAGGAGAGGTCGTAGGCCTCCTTCACCTGGTGAAGGATCTGGGCCTCGCCGACGACC
>DATCIA010000096.1:0-22637 GCA_036508075.1 Coriobacteriia bacterium | reverse complement strand
GGTGTCGGTGGAGGACACGTCGAACGGGATGCCGAGCCACGCGAGCAGGCGACGGCGCCGTGGAGACGCGGATGCGAGCGTGAGGGGGGTCGTTTCCATGCGCGGATGATAGCGCACCGCACCCGATCGCACGGCGGTCCGTCCGGCGTGGTCAGCATGCACCGCACAGTGCATAATCGGCAGGAACGACCGGCGGCCGCTTCTGCGCGGCGCACGTGTTTCGGGGGGAGCGAGAAGGCATGGCGGTACGACCCACGGCCGTCCCCAGACAGGTCCTGCTGTTCACCACGCGTCTCAGCACCGCGATGAAGTCCCTGCGGATCTACCCCGCAGGCAGCGACATCCCGCGCAAGAACGCCCAGGAGGCGCTCGACATCCTTGCCGAGGCCTTCGAGCGGGAGGAGTGCCTGGAGCTGGGTATCACCCGCGTCGGCTTGGTGTTCGCCGGTTCGAGTGTGTTCCCGCGGTCCCAGGGCTTCCAGTCGTTCGCGCGCGAGTTCTACAAGCGTAACCTCGCCGCGATCCGCTTCCATCGTGGTGTCACCCCCGACGAGATCCTGCGGTTCCTCTCGCTGATCATCCTGCCGCCTGAGACCTTGGCCCTGCAGGGCGGCATGGAGCCCTCGCTGTCCGAGCTCGGCGTCATCAACATCTCGGTCACCGAGGCCGCCACCAGGATCGTCGAGACCGTGCTGCCCGGCATGGCCGGACCCTACGATCCCGACGCCCATCTCGAAGTACCCACGGACCGCAGCGTCGAAGAGCTCCTCGAGGAGGCCGGGTCCGACCAGTCGCGCGACCGCCGCATGCTGATGCGCGTGCTGCGCGACCGTCGCGCTGTGGCGCAGTACCTCCAGGAGGCTCGCGAGCGCGAGCCGGACGCGAGCGTCGAGGAACTCGCCCGCCGCGTGCTCATGCTCGCGCGCAACACACACGATGAGCTTCCCGCGGACCAGCAAGCCGTCCTCGACGTCATCGCAGAGGCGATCATGGAGCTGCATCCCCAGGAGCGCGGCGAGCTCTACGAGTCGCACCTTCTGGAGCAGGGCCGCCTCGACGAGGCGATCGCCGCGATCATTGAGCGGCTGGGCGTCGAGGAGATCGTGGACTGCATCCTGAACCATCTCGACGAGACGCCCGAGGCGCTCACCGGGCTGTCGCGCGCGGTCAGGAACCTGGCGCTCATGAACGTCACCGCCGATAAGGACACAGTCCTTGAGCTCGCCGTGACCAGACTTCAGGCGCGCGGCTTCAGCGAGGTCTTCATCGAGGACCTCGGCGAGCAGGTCGCTCCGGCCAAGATCACGGGTGCCGATCCCAGGCGCAGGAACGTGGCCGGTCCCATCGAGACGGTGTTGCGGCTGGTCGACATGTCGTCCGACGCCAGCGACGTCTTCGTGTACGACGACGCCGTCGAGCCGCTGCGCGTCGAGGCCGCTCGCGGCACGACGGACGGCGACGTGATCTCGGCGCTGGTAGCCGTGGCGACGATCGAGAAGCGCGACCAGGAGTTCGCGGCGATCATGTCCATGCTCGAGGACAGCGTAGGAGTGCTCGTCGACGCTCACGAAGCCGACGTGGCGGCCGATGTCGCCGAAGCGCTCTCGGCGGTCGCCGCGTCGCCCGGCATCCCCGACGACCACCGTGAGCGCATGCTGCGCGTCGTCCACTCCATCGCGAGTCCTGAATCGCTCGCTCGCGTGACCACCGCCTTGCGGCGCTACCGCTCCGATTCGGCCGAGTACCTCGCGTGCCGCAGGCTGCTCGGCGTGCTCGGTGAGTCGATGATCGACCCGCTGCTCGAGGTGCTCGCCGACGAGCAGGACATGGCGGCCCGCAAGGGTCTGATCGAACTCATCTCCTCGAGCGCACGCGACTACATCCCGGAACTCGGCGCCCGCCTGACCGACCCCCGTTGGTATCTCGTGCGCAACGTGGTCGCGATCCTCGCCACTACACGCTCCGCGGCCGTGCTGCCGTATCTCCAGCGGACGCTGCGCCACAGCGACGCGCGTGTGCGCCGAGAGACGATCCGCGGGCTGGCCGCGATCCGCGCGGCGATGTCCGACTCGATCCTGGCGGCGGCCCTCAACGACGCCGACGCACAGAACGTCCAGATGGCGGCCCGCTACCTGGGCCTCGTCGGGGCTCGCTCCGCCATCCCGGTGCTCGAACAGGTGGCCTTGGGCGAGAGCCTCGGCAACCACGACGTCCCCGTCCGGGTCGAGGCGATCTCCGCGCTTGCGAAGCTCGGCTCTCTGACCTCGGTCGCAGTCATGACCGAACTCAGCCGCAAGGCTGGCCTGTTCGGCGGGGGCCCACCCAAGGAGATACGAGAGGCGGCCCTGGCCGCGCTTCCCGCACTGGCGATGGCTGCGACCGGGACCGGGGTGACCTCATGACGGACGATCAGAACGCTTCCGGCGCCTCGGCGATACCCGGCATCACCCTCGGGCCCAGCGTGTCGCGGGCGGAGTTCGAGCGCGCCGTCGCGGAAGAGAAGACCGCGACGGTCTTCTCGGTGCGGCAGACCGGACGGACACGCGAACTCCTCGCCCGATTCTCCGGAGCCCGCCGCTCGGTGACGTTCTATCCCCGCGGGCACGTGGTCGTGAAGGACAACGTCACTGCACTGATGTCGGCGATCGAGCAGTACCACCAGGACGGCGTCGACGTCCCGCTGGTGTTCTTCGACAACGAGGTGCTGCTCGGAGAGCAGCTGCTCGCCCAGGAGAGCGTGATCTTCGACCAGCTCATCCGGGATATGACCGAATCGGGTATGACGAGCGTCACGTTCCTGCAGGGACTCGACATCGACGAGCTCGAGCGGTCGCTGCAGGTCCTCTCGCTCGACGGCAACGCCATCGAGCAGATGGGCGGCCTGGAAGACGCCGTCGCGTCGATGTCGGTGCCGCACGTTCAGATCGGGACGGTCGCGTTCGCGCGCGACGCCGGCGACTTCGACAGTCGCGAGGACAGCAACAACCGGCACGCCTACATGCACGCCATCGATGCCGTCCGCGAGTTCGGCTCCCGCGCCGCCGCAGACAAGCCCGTGTCCGTGTACCAGGTCCGTGACGCGGCCCGCAGCATCGTCGACAACGTCCTGGGCAACAAGACCGCGATGATCGAGCTGAGCGGGCTCAAGAGCCATGACGAGTACACGTTCTTCCACTCGGTCAACGTCACGATCCTGTCGGTGGCGCTCGGCTCGCTGATCTCCAGCAACCGCCGGTTCCTCAACTCGCTCGGCGTCGGTGCGCTCATGCACGACATCGGCAAGATGACGGTGGATCTCGACATCATCAACAAGCAGGGACCGCTCTCGGCGGCCGAATGGGACCGGATGCGCCTTCACCCGGTCCACGGCGCGGAGACCGCCGCGATGATGCGCGGGTTGGACCGCTCCTCGATCGTGGTCATCCTCGAGCATCACATGCGCTACGACCTCGACGGCTATCCCGAACGCACGCCGCGGCGGCCCCAGCACCTCACGAGCCGCATCGTGGCGCTCTGTGACGCCTACGACGCGATGACGTCGCGGCGGAGCTACGCGGAGGCGAGGCCCCAGGACGAAGCGATGGAGATCCTGGCCAAGAACGCCGGGACCGCGTTCGATCCCGTTCTCGTCCGCATGTTCACGCAGATGATGGGTATCTATCCGCCACGCTCGGTCGTCCGACTCTCGAGCGGAGAGGTCGCCATCGTCATCAAGCCGAACACCGACATCGTGGCGCCGATCGTGCGCGTCATCACCGACGGTGACGGCGCGTTCATCGACCCGTACGACCTCGATCTCTCCGATGAAGGGAAGAGCGGTGACCGCCACGTCGAGCAGTGCCTCGATGCCGCCGCACTGAACATCGAGGTCGACGACTACCTGCTGCCCTAGGGGACCGCACCACCCGACCGAGGAGCACACCGCATGGCTACACGTACCGCCCGGGACAACATCCCGCCTCTGCGCACGCGCATCATCACCGCCATCGTCGCTGTCGGTGTGTTCCTGATCGCCACGGGAGGGGCGCTGGCGACCTTCTACACGGACCTGAAGTGGTTCGTCGACCTCGGTCAGCCTGCGGTGTTCTGGACGCGCATATGGAGCGAGTGGGGCGTCGGCGTCATCTTCGGCGTACTGACCTTCGCGATCATCCTCATCAACCTGCTGGTCGCACGCAGGCTTCGCCCGAAGGTCACGCCGGCGGCATGGCCCGCGGGTGTCGCTCTCACGCCGCAGCAGCAGATCGAGGAGTTGCTCGTGCGCGTGAGGTCCGCCCTCGAACCGTTCACCGGGTGGATCCTCGTCGGGGTCGCCGGGCTGCTCGCATGGGGGATCGGCGCGTCGATGGCGGGCGGCTGGGAGACCTTCCGCCTTGCGCTGTCAGGGGTCACGTTCGGCGTCCCCGACGCGCACTTCGGGCTCGACGTCGGGTTCTTCGTGTTCACCCTGCCGGCGCTGCGCGTCATCTCCGACTGGCTCTTCGGCGTGCTCTTCCTGACGCTGGTGGTCAGCGCGCTGCTGCACCTCTACGACGGCGGCATCCGGCCCACGGAGCGCCTGCAGGGGTTCGACCCCCACGTGAAGGCGCACGTCTCCGTGCTGCTCGGGCTGATCGTCGCCTCGAAGGCGTTCGACTACTGGCTGTCGATCTACGAGCTCGACTTCTCGCCGCGCGGGCAGGTCCTCGGGGCGTCGTACACCGACGTCAACGCGCAGATCCCGGCGTACTGGATCCTGATCGTCATCGCACTCGCGGTCGGCGTCGTGCTGATGCTCAACATCCGCTACAAGGGCTGGAAGCTGCCGCTCATCGGCCTCGGCGTGTGGATCGGCGCGAGCGTCCTGGTGGGCAGCATCTACCCGGCCCTGATCCAGCAACTGGTAGTGTCGCCCAACGAGCTGGCATTCGAGAAGCCCTACATCCAGCGCAACATCACCGCCACCCGCGCGGCCTTCGACCTGACGTCGGTCGACGCCACCGGCTTCCCGGCAGTGGACAACCTGACCGCGCAGGACATCGTCGACGCGACGTCCACCGTCAAGAACACGCGGTTGTGGGACCCGAATGTCGTCATCGATTCCTACAAGCAGGTGCAGGAGCTCCGCTTCTACTACGACTTCAAGGACGTCGACATCGACCGCTACGCGATCGACGGCGTCCGTCAGCAGGCTCTCATCTCCGCGCGTGAGATGAACACCGGCCAGCTGAGCGAGCAGTCGAGGACCTGGATCAACAGGCATCTGGTCTACACCCACGGCTACGGCGTTGTCGTCAGCCCCGTGAACAAGGTCGGCCCCGACGGCCTTCCCGAACTCATCGTCAAGGACCTGCCTCCCAAGACGAGCACGAACCTGAAGGTGACGCGCCCCGGCATCTACTTCGGCGAGGAGACGACGGACTACTCCGTGGTCGGGGGGACGCAGAAGGAGTTCGACTATCCCATCGGCGGGGAGAACGCGACCACCACCTACGCGGGCAAGAACGGCATACCGGTGAGCGGACTGCTCGACCGGCTGGCGTTCGCGATCCGGACCGGCGACGTCGAGATACTGTTCTCGACGGCGATCAACTCCGACAGTCGCGTGTTGTTCCGCCGGCTGATCACCGAGCGCGTCAACGAGCTTGCGCCGTGGCTCACGCTGGACGGCGACCCGTATCCCGTCATAACGACCGACGGCCGGCTCGTCTGGATCCTCGACGGCTACACGACCTCGTCGTACTACCCCTACTCCGAGCGCGCGGCCGGTGTCGACACGAACTACATCCGCAACTCGGTCAAGGTCACGGTCGACGCCTACGACGGGACGACCGTCCTCTACGCATTCGACGACAAGGATCCCGTGCTGAAGGCCTACCGCACACTCTTCCCGTCGCTGATGACCGACGCATCCAAGATGCCCGCCGACATCAAGGCGCACCTGCGCTACCCGGAGGATCTCTTCCGCATGCAGGCCGAGGTCTACAAGACCTATCACATGCTCGATCCCGCGGTCTTCTATAACAAGGAGGACCAGTGGGCGCTTCCCGGTGAGAAGACCGAGAAGCCCATGGACCCCTACTACATCCTCATGCAGCTGCCCGGCGAGGACCACGAGGACTTCCTGCTGATGGAGCCCTTCACGCCGCGCAACAAGGACAACATGATCGGGTGGATGGCCGCCAAGTCGGACCCGGGTTCCTACGGGCAGCGCATCGTCTACAACTTCCCCAAGCAGCGTCTGGTTCTCGGACCTCAGCAGATACGGGCGCGCCTCAACCAGGAACCGGACATCAGCAAGGAGCTCACCCTGCTCAACCAGCAGGGGAGCCAGGTCATCTTCGGGAACCTGCTCGTGATCCCGATCAAGGGATCGATCGTCTACATCGAGCCGCTCTACATCCAGGCGTCGCAGTCCGCGATGCCCGAACTCAAGCGCGTGATCGTCGCGTACTCGGACCGGATCGCGATGGACTCCAGTCTGGGTGGAGCGCTGATGAAGGTCTTCGGCGCGGCACCCGCCGGCGCTGAGGTGACGACCACGACTCCCGTACCGGGGACGCCGGGCGGCGGCGGAACCTCGGCCGACGCGGTGCAGGCACGCGACCTGTACTCCAAGGCGATAGCTGCGCAGAAGTCCGGCGACTGGGCGGCCTACGGGCGCTACATCTCGGAGCTGGGCGCCACGCTCGAACGACTCGCGACGCCATCGAAGACGGCGACGGCAACGGCGAAGTGACCGGAGTCCGGCAAGGCGTCCGTTCGTCTTCCAGATACTGCCGATAGGGTAGGCGACCCGCCGTTTGCGGCTCGCTTCCGACCGCTCGGGGTTGGCTCTTGGCGCGATCTGTGCTAGGGTACGACCTTGTGCGGCCCTTTAAGGTCGCACAGAAGGTGCTCCATTGGCGTGCGGCCGCCCCCTCGCGGGCAGGTCGTCGGGATCGGCGCCGGAGCATGTCGCATCGGATGAGGTTCGCCGCTCGATTGGTCTGACACAGGTTTATCGAGCAGAGCGGCGTTCCAGGAGACGAGAGCATCGGTCCCAGCGTCAACAAAACGCATACTCGTGCTTCTTTCATGGCACACGGCGGCGGCCCGATGACGGTCCCGAAGTGAGCCGAAGGTGCGAGGCAGCTGATCTCCCTGCTTCCCCCGCGTTGCTTTCGAGGCGACGCACTCTCCACCCCCTGGCTGTCTTCACGCATGTCACCGTGCGGATCTTGCCGCGCCTTCAGCCCGCCGCCAGTCCTGTACCCGGCACCGGGAGGCCCTTCTTGAAGGTCCGCGATCCGTTCGGTTCGAATCTCGTCATACGCACTCTGTTCGCTTTCTCGCTCACGTTCGCGCTGGCTATCGCCGGCGCGGCACCGCTCGCCGCCATGGCCGAGGTGGTGGCGCCCTCCGAAGTGACTTCGGCGAGCGTCGACACCTCGATCTCGGCGTCGGTTGCGACAATGTCGGTCACGGCGACGCTGTCGGCGGCCGCCACACCCGCGGTCCCCGTCGTGAAGCGGGTCGTCGTGCGGAAGCTGACCGTGCGCGAGATCATCGCCAAGGTGGGCCGCGAGCGAGGCCTGTCCGCCAGGGAGATCACAGCCCTGTTGTGGATGGCCAAGCGCGAGTCGAACTACCACCCCACGAGCGAGTCGCGCAGCGAGTGCCACGGCCTCTTCCAGTTGTCCAAGGGCATGGCCCACGGGCATCCCTGGAAGGATCCGGCGTGGAACACCCGGCGCGCCATCAAGTACATGAAGGGTCGCTACGGCGGCGTGATGAGGGCCAAGGCGTTCTGGATGTCGCACCACTGGTACTAGGAGTCCTCGCAGGCCGCCGAGAGGCGCGCCATCTCCGGCCGCCGTCCCTGTGCGCCACGGGGAGGCGGCCGGCGCCGTTTCGGGGTATGTTCATGGAAAGCAGGTACGAAGCACCGGGGAGGCGAGGGAGCGCATGAGCGACGAGAAGGCCCCGCCGGAGGGCGGCCGGCCATCCGATGACTTCCTGGCACGGATACTCGACCAGTTGGTGGACCTCGCGCAGACCGCGCGAGACTGGGTCCGCCAGGAGGCCGAGGCCACCGTCAAGGAGAAGATCGTCCCGCCGCTGCAGAAGCTCGGCCTGACGCTGGCGTCAGGATTCGCCGCCGCGGCCCTTCTCGTCATCGGCCTGATCTTCGTCGCCGTCGCGGCGATGGTCTACCTGTCCGACCTCCTCGGAGTCGCTCTCGCGTTCCTGATCGTGGGCGGGGTCTACCTCATCGGCGCCGGGATCTTTACGGCCGTGAAGGTGAAGGCGATGCAGAGATGAACGAGCAGACCCAGAGCGCCGTGATCCCCGGTGCGCCGATAACCCTCGACGACCTTCGCCACAAGGCACTGAAGATCCGCGAGGGCGTTGTCGACGAGGCGAAGATGCAGGTCGCCGATCGCGGCACGCAGATCGTGATCGTGGGCGTGGTCGCGGTCGTCGCCGTGATCTCGCTCGCGTACTTCGTCGGGACGCTTGCCGGCCGTCGGGCCGCCGAGCCGCTCGACCGCTAGGCGCACGTGCGCGTCACGAGCACGAACGTCACCCCACAGTTGCTCGAAGCGTCGCTCGTCTTCGACCCCGGCGAGCCGCTGCGCACCTCCGAGGTCCCGGGGCTGGCGGCGGCGGTGCTGGAGGTGCTCCCGGGCCTGAAGGGCCACCGGTGCCGCAACGGCGCCGCCCTCGGCTTCGCGGAGGAGCTCGAGGACACGGAGCTCGCCCACCTGGTGGAGCACGCGACGCTCGAGGTCATGGCGATGGCCGGATCGCCCGAGACACTCCGCGGTGCGACGTCGTGGGACTTCGTCGCCGACGGGCCGCGCACGTTCCGGGTCTGTGTGGCGTGGGACGACGATCTGGTCGCCCTCGGGTCGCTGCGCTGCGCCTGTGCGATCGTTGACGCGCTCATGCGCGGAGAGAACCATCCGAATGTGACGGCGGAGGCGCGAAGGTTGCGCGGTCTGCGGAGGGGCTGAACATGCCTGGAACGGCGAGGAGGGCCCGTCCTAGCCGAGCTTCAGCGCCACCAGTACGACGCCGCTGACGAACGCCGCCATCCACAGCGCCCACACGTGGATGCTGAACGTGTGGAAGCTCCTGAGCACCCTCTCCTTCTTGAGCAGCAGGGCGACAGATGCCCACGCGGAGTGGATGAGCATGAGAACGACCGCCGTGAGGCCGACGACGCCGTGCACGTCCCACTTCCAGCCACCGGCGATGTCCGCCATCAGGGTGGTACCGGTGGTGTCGAACACGAGGCCCAGCCAGAACAGCGCCAGGTGCCACGGCTTGAGGGTAGCGGCGGCGCGCTCTGCGAACACGGCGACCGTGTAGAGCGTTGCGGCCAACAACATGGCGGCGATCGCTGAGATCAACATCGGAGACATGAGGCGACTCCCTTTAGAGGGTCGGACCGGCATCGGCGGAGTGCGCGAAGGCAGGCTTCAACGACGACCAGCCGGAGCGCTCGACCTCGGCGGCGATCGATGCGAGCCAGTCGAGCTCGGCGGACACGTTCGCGGTGACCCTGGCGAGCATCAGTGTGGGGAAGCCGCCGGTCTCTGCGCCCGCCGGCGCGCTGGTGGCAGCGACCAGCCCGTCGAGCTTGGCCTCGAGCACCGCCCGGCGCCTGGCCAGAACGTCGTCTTTGGCCCGGTCATCGAGCAGGTCGGTGTAGGCGAGCATCCCGAGCAGGACGTCGAACTCCGAGTAGGGAACCGCCCCGATCAGGCTGTCGGCGCCCATCATCCCGGCGAGCGCGTCCCGGCCCGCGTCGGTGATCGCGTAGACCTTGCGTGCCGGGAGGTTGCCCGTCCGCGTCTCGGAGGCGGTGACAAGTCCCTCGCGGTCGAGCTTCCGCAGGATGTAGTAGACGTGCTTCTCGGAGAGCTCGACCCACAGGTCGGCGCGCGATTCGCGAAGCGTGCGCATGATCTCGTGACCGTAGGTTGGCCGGATCGACACACGGCCGAGGATGAAGAGCTCCTTCGCGCTTGCCCGTTCCATGGATTCCTTCTTCGAGTAGATGGTACGGTTCGTACTACTCAGCATGGTAGTACGAGTCGTACCCGATGGCAAGCGATGAGTTGACCGCCGTCCCGGTGGCGGTGTAGCCTACGCCGCAACCCCGCGGGAGTCCCCGCGGCGTTCACATATCGCACAACGGACGTGAGGGAAGAGGGCGCACGCAGGCCCGGCCACCCCTCCGATGTCCCCGGCCAGGTCGCGAGACGCGACGGAAGCCGGTCGGTCTCCCGGGCCGTTATCCGCCGGGGTCATGAGGCCATCCGCGCTGCGCGTGCGGACGGCGAAGACAGGTGGTACCGCGAGAGACGACCTTCGCCCTGTTCAATAAGGGGGTCGTCTTGTTGTTTCCGGGGAACGTTCCGGAGTACAGGTAGCGGGAAGCGGGTGAGCGCGATGGGCACTGCGCGTGTGGTCTTCGACCGTTGGGACGGGAGATACGCGGCCGCGATGGCCGACGTGCGCTCGTCCGCGGTGCGCGACCTGTTCGCCGCCGCGTCGCGCCCCGACGTCATCTCCCTGTCGGGCGGCATGCCCGACGTCCGGCGCGTCCCGCACGCCCTGGTCGAGAAGGCGGTCCGCGACGCCCTGCGCCACGATGGCGCCTCCGCGTTGCAGTACGGCTCGAGCGAGGGGCGCTTCGCACTTCGGGAGATCATCGTCGGGCTCATGGGCGAGACCGGGGTGCGCCTCTCGGAGGACGACCTTGTCGTCACATCGGGCGCCCAGCAGGGGCTCGACCTGCTCGCGAAAGTCTTCATCGACCCGGGAGACACGGTGATCTGCGAAGGCCCGACGTACGTCGGCGCCCTGCAGGCCTTCAGCGTGTATCGCCCCATCGTCGAGTGCATCGAGACCGACGAGCACGGCATGCGCGTCGACCTGCTGGAGGAGACGCTGCGGCGGGTCGGGCCGCGCGGCGCGAAGTTCATCTACACGATCCCGAACTTCCAGAACCCGGCGGGCGTGACGCTGAGCGCCGAGCGTCGCCGGAGGCTCCTGGAGCTCTCCCGGGAGTACGACATCCCCGTCATCGAGGACGATCCATATGGCCGTCTGCGCTACGAGGGCGGGCACGTCCTGCCGCTCCGCGCCCTGGACCCCGAGGTCATCTATCTCGGCACGTTCAGCAAGATCTTCGCGCCGGGACTTCGGCTGGGCTGGCTGGCGGCCCCGCGGCCGATACTGGCCAAGGTGCTGCTCGCCAAGCAGGGCGCCGACCTGTGCGGCTCTTCCTTCGCTCAGGCGGTGGCGGAGCGCTACATGACCGGGACCGCGTGGCGGCGGGTGCTCGCGGACCTCACCCGCACCTACGGGGAGCGGCGTGACGCGATGCTGGCGGCGCTGGAAGAACACCTCCCCGCCGACGTGGCCTGGACCCATCCCGAAGGGGGCTTCTTCGTGTGGGTCACCCTGCCGGCACACCTCGACACGAAGCCGTTGCTGGCCGAGGCCGTCGAGCGCGGGGTGACCTTCGTGCCGGGCGGCGACTTCTTCCCGGCCGGCATGGGTTCGAACTGCCTGCGTCTCGCGTTCTGCTACGAGGAGCCGGCGCAGATCGCCGAGGGCGTGCGGCGTATCGCCGAGGTGCTCGAGGACAAGCTGGCCTTGTACCGCGCGTTCGTCGAGGCAGGCGCCATGCCCGCCTCCCCGCGCGCCGACCGATCGGAAGGCTGAAGACCATGAACGAGAAGATCGCGGTTCTGATGGGGGGACGCTCGCTCGAGCGCGAAGTGTCGCTGCGTAGCGGGGAGCGCGTCTTCCGCGCTCTCGAGCAGCTCGGATACCGACCGCTCGCGCTCGACGTCACGCCCGAGCTCGTTGACACCCTGCGGCGCGAGCGACCCGACGCCGTGTACATCGCCCTGCACGGAAAGTTCGGCGAGGACGGCACCGTGCAGGAGGCGCTCGAGTTCCTGAAGGTCCCGTACACCGGGCCCGGCGTGACCGCCAGCGCCCTGGCGTGGGACAAGTCGCTCTCCAAGAGGCTCTTCGCGGAAGCCGGCGTGCCCACGCCCGCGTGGGTGACGTTCACGGCCGACGCTTTCAAGGAGATGGGCGCGGCGAGCGCGCTGGACCTGGTGCCCGCGGCTGTCGGCGGATTCCCCGTCGTGGTGAAGCCGACGAAGCAGGGCTCCGCGCTGGGGCTTGCCAAGGTGGACAGCGCGGAGGCGCTGCCCGAGGCGCTCCTCTCGGCACTCTCGTTCGGCGACGCCGCCATCGTGGAGAAGTGGGTCGACGGCGTCGAGCTGGCCGTTTCCGTGCTCGACGGCCCCGATGGCCCCGAGGTCCTGCCCGCGGTCGAGATGGTCGCCAAGTCCGGGCTCTTCGACTTCACGGCGATGTACACGCGCGGCGAGACGGAGTATTACTGCCCCGCACGTCTCGCGCCCGAGGTCGCCTCAGAGGTGGCGCGTCTCGCCCGTGAGTGCCACACGCTGCTGGGCTGTCGAGACGTCAGCCGCGTCGACATGGTGGTGGACGGTGGCGGCCGCCCGTGGGTGCTGGAGGTCAACACGAGCCCCGGGATGACCGAGACCTCGCTGCTGCCGATGGCCGCCACGTCCGCGGGCACGGAATTCCACCTTCTGGTCGACAGATTGGTCCGGTCCGCGCTCACGCGCCGTGAGTAGGGGTACAGTAATCCATGCACGGTCGGCGAGGTTGTCTCGCCACCGTATCGATTACTGACCCGTCTACGGAGGTGTTCGGTATGTATGAGAGGCGTGGGGGAAGCGTCTTCGGTGCGTTCCTGTTCGGTGGCCTGATCGGTGCCGTTCTCGGACTTCTCTTCGCTCCGCGCTCCGGCCAGGAGACGCGTGAGATGCTGGCCGAGAAGGGCCAGGAGTACATGGGAGAAGGCAAGGAGATCTACGAAGAGGGCCGCGAGCGGCTCGTCGACGCGTACTCGACCGCAAGGGGCACCGTCGCTGAGAAGGCCGAGGAGTACAAGGGCAAGGTCGGCGAGGTCGCCGAGGTCGTCAAGGAGAAGATCGACGAGGGCTCGCAGGTCGTGCGCTCGAAGGTGACCGAACTCGGCAAGGAAGCGCGTGCCGGGATCAAGACGGGCGCCGAGGCCGCCAAGGGTGCCGTCGACGTCACCGGCGACAAGGCCAAGGGCGCGCTCGAGTTCGTGGCCGAGAAGACGGCCGAGCCCGTAGCGGCTCCGGCTGTCGAGCCGGGCGTCTAGCCGACCGGACCACACTACGACGATGCAGGGCCGGCGCCGGAATCACGGGCGGCCGGCCCTGCTGCTGCAAGGACCGGAAGGGATACGCATGGTGCTCGTGAGCGGCATAGAGGGACGCGGGCTGGCGACGGCCGAAGGTGTCGTGCTGGGCACCATCACGAACGTGCTGTTCCATCCGTCCGAGCCGCGAGCGATCGGCTTCGCCGTTCGTCCGCCCAACGCGCTGGCCGTGGTCGAGCGCCCCGGGACCTACCTTCCGCTCTCCGCGCTGACGTTCGCATCAGACGGCGCGCACTGCGATCTCGCGAAGCTGCCCTCGGGCGGCAAGGCCGAGCAGGCGCTGGGATACGACCCCGACGTGACGGTCATCTGGACCGGGATGCCCGTGGTTGTCCCGGGAGACCGGATCATCGGCACGGTGAGTGACGTCTCCTTCGACGAGGTGACCGGCGCCGTCTCGCGCGTCGACGTGGGAGGCGGCGCGATCGCCGACGTGGCTCACGGGCGCTATCTCGTCCCCGGCGAAACGGTCGAGGGCTACCGTGACGGAGCGATCCGCGTGAGCGCCGATATCGCCGCCCTCGAGGGGTCCGGAGGGTTCGCGAAGACCGCGGCCGAGACGGCGGTCGCCGCCGGTCAGGTGGCGCATGCCGTCGGAGAGGCGGTCGTGGGCGCGAGTGGGGCGACCGGCCGCGCGATCCGTGCGGTCACCGAGGCTGAACTCGCCCAGCGCGCGGCGGACAAGGCCAAGCGCACGTGGCGCGATACCGTGGACGCGTTCCGCGACGGCATGAAGGACGACAAGTGAGCGCCGACGACGAGGCGGTGAGCGGGCGATGGCCAGGCGCGTCAAGCCGCTGACGGTCGCGCGGGTGGGCGACCTCCCCGAGCCATGCTGCGCGTGCGCGCTGTGGGAGGCCGCCGGTGTGGGCGCGCCCGCGTGCGGGCCCGCGCACGACCGCTCCGCGCTCGCCACCTGGGTAGCCGAGGTCCGTAGCGAGTGGGGTGACTGTGGTCTGGTCCTCTATGACGGCGTGACACCTCTGGGCTTCGTGAAGTACGCGCCGGGCCGCTTCTTCCCGCGCGCGAAGACCATGCCGTCAGGCGCTCCCGACGACGACGCGGTGCTGCTCGCATGCCTGCACGTGGATCCCGAAGTGTGTGACGTCGGGCTGGGAAAGGTGCTGCTGCAGGCCGCCCTGCGCGACCTGGTCTCCCGCAAGGAGAAGGCGGTCGAGGCGTATGCGGCCACCGAGGTCGCCGACCGCGACCGCTCGCCCTTGATGACCCTGCAGTTCCTGCTGGACCAAGGCTTCAAGGTGGCCCGTCCGCATCCGCTCTACCCGCTCATGCGGCTCGAGATGAAGTCGCTGGCGAGTTGGACGGACAGCCTCGAGGCGGTGCTCGACGCGATCCAGTTGCCGCGCCGCCTCGGTGAGCGCGTCCCCGCCCCTCTGGCGAACGCGAACGACTACCGGGAAGGCTCCCGATGACCGACTCATCCTCTCCGGGCCCGCGCAAAGCGGGCTCGCTCGAACGCGTGCGCGCGTTCCTCACCGACCGGGGGCTCGAACAGGGCCTTGTGTCATTCGACGACCGTTCGACCAAGACGTGCGAGCTCGCCGCGGCCGCGGTCGACTGCGAGGTCGGGCAGATCGTGAAGTCGCTCGTCTTCGTCGCGGACTCGCGCCCCGTGCTCGCGCTGGTCGCCGGCGACCGTCGCGGCGACACCGCCGCCATCGCCGCGCTCACCGGAGCTTCGACGGTGCGCTTCGCGGATGCCGAGACCGTTCGCTCGGCCACCGGCTACGCGATCGGCGGCGTCTCCCCCTACGATCTCCCCGACGGCCTCGTCATCCTGCTGGACGACTCGCTTCAGCGCTTCGACACCGTCTACACCGCGGCGGGCACCCCGGCATCGATGGTGCGCATCGAACGGTCGGTGCTGTTCGACCTCGTCGACGGCACGGTGGCACGCATCTCGCGTGAGAGCGCTTTATGACCCGGAGAAGCCTGCTCGTCAGAACCGCTGTCGCCGTCGTCCTCATCGCACTCGTGCTGTTCGGGCCGGTCCTGGTCACCGTCGACGACTATCCCCGCTGGGTCGCCCGCGGAACGACCCTGAGCGAGCTCGTGGACTCCGGCGGCGTCCGCGCCTTTCCCGGAGACCTCCTCGACGTCCGCGGGCGCTTCCTCGCTCCGCGCGAGGGTGGTGCCCCGGTCGTCGTGGTCGATGGAGCAGCGGCATCCTCGGACACCGTCCTGCGCTTCGGGTCCCGGGTCGTGAGCGACCGTGGTCCCGACGCGCTGGAGACGACGGTGGCCGTCACCGTCGAGACGACCCCTTCCGTGCACTACCGCGGAAGCGGGCCGGTCGAGAGCATCGAGCTCGCCGGCCCCCCAGGGCAGACGCTGGTCGTTCGGGGAGCGGTCTCGGGCATCGAGGTGAAGCGCACCGTCGTCAGCGGTCCGGCCTCGGTCACCGTGCGCCGCGAGCCCGCGTGGCCCGGCGCGAAGCGCGTGGCGCTGACCTTCGACGACGGACCGTGGCCCGGGCAGACGGACAAGTTCGTCGCGGCGCTGCAGGAGGCCGACGCGCACGGCACGTTCTTCATGGTCGGCTACCTTGCCACCCGCCACGCCGATCTGGCGCGCCTCGTGGCCGACGCGGGCATGGAGATCGGTGCCCACTCCCAGTCGCACACGCTGCTCAAGCGCAGGAGCCGCAAGACGGTACGCTCGCAGATCGTGAAGGGCGTGGCGAGCCTTCAGAAGGCGACGGGACAGCGGCCGGTGTTCTTCCGTCCCCCGGGAGGATCGGTCAACGTGTTCGTCTACCAGGAGGCGAAGCGCGCGAAGCTCCGGGTCGTCATGTGGACCGTCGATCCGCACGACTACCGCAAGCCCGGGGCCGCGGTCATCGCCCGTCGCATCCTGGACAACATCCGGCCGGGTTCGGTCGTGCTGATGCACGACGGAGGCGGCGATCGCATGCAGACGCTGGCCGCGCTGAAGATCGTGCTGCGCGGGCTGGCGGCGCGCGGATATGAGGCTGTCACATTGAGCGAGCTGTACGCGAGGCCCCTCGAGCCCTAGGGTCGGCCGGTCGCGGGTTTGCCGCGGCGGAAGACCCGTGTGGGCGTGACGACGGCGTCGACCAGCACGTCGTGCCCCTCGCACGGGACCGCATCGACGATCTGCTCATCGAAGGCAAGCGCCAGCTTCAGTGTCGTGGGTGGCAGGGTCGCGAGCAGGCGGTCGTAGAAGCCGCCCCCCATCCCGAGCCGGTGGCACTCCTCATCGAAGGCCACGCCCGGGACCAGCACGAGGCCGATCTCGTCGAGCGAGGCCTCTTCGGAGCCGGCGGGAGGCTCGAGGAGCCCGCAGTAGCCTGGCTTCAGCTCACATGCGTCGCCCCAGTGGAGCGTGAGCGCGCCGGGGCCGCACGCGCGCGGGTAGGCTATGCGCGTGCCCGCCTGGCTGAGCCGCAACAGCAGCGGCGCAGGGTCGAGTTCCTCGGGCATCGCGCAGTAGGCGAGCGCTCCGCGTGCGCCGACGACCCCTGTCAGTCCCAGCGCGCCGGCAGCGTCGCTGATCGCGGCACTGCGTCGATCCGCCTCGGGAATCGCAGCACGCGCTTCCCGCACCCGCGCGCGCAGCTCCGCCTTCGTGGCCGTGTCGCGCGTCATGCGACACCGAGCGCGGTCATCACGAGCAGGGCGCCCGTCAGGGCGATCGCCGAGACGATGGTTATCCAGGCGATGACGTTGAAGATACGCCCGTTGACGTGGTCTCCCATGATCCGGCGGTCGTTGATGATGATCATCATGAAGATGAGCAGGAACGGCAGCATCATGCCGTTGATCACCTGGGAGAGGATCATCACCGCGATCAGATTGGCCCCCGGGATCAGGATGATCGCCGCGCCGACAAAGATGACGAAGGTGTAGATGCCGATGAACGCGGGCGCCTCCGAGAACTTGCGGTCGACGCCCGCCTCCCAGCCGAAGGCCTCGCAGATCGAGTAGCCGGCGGTCAGGGGCAGCACGCACGCGGCGAGGAACGACGCGGACAGCAGCCCGACGGCGAAGAGGATGGTCGCGTACTGCCCGACCAGCGGCGTGAGTGCGATCGCGGCCTGCGAGGCCTGGTCGATGACGATCCCCATGGGATGCAACACGGCGCCCGTCGTGACGATGATGAAGATCGCCACGACGTTGGCCGCGACCGCACCCGCGATGACGTCCCACTTCGCTATCGCCCACTCCTTGATCGACGTGCCTTTGTCCACGATGTTGCTCTGGACGAAGAACTGCATCCACGGCGCGATCGTCGTGCCCGTCAGCGCCACGGCCAACGCGAAGAAGGATGGGTTGAACTGAACGGACGGCGTCACCAGGGCCCTTCCGACTACGAGCCAGTCGGGTTTGGCCGCGAACGCGGTGATGACGTAGGAGACGAAGACGAGGGAGAGTGCGAGTAGCACCTTCTCGACGTTGCGGAACGAACCGCGCACGACCAGCAGCCAGACGACGACCGCCGCGACCGGGACCGCCACGTAGCGGCTGATCCCGAACAGTTCCATCGCTGCCGCGATGCCCGCGAACTCAGCCACGCTCGTGGCGGCGTTGCTCGCGAGCAGCATCAGCATCGCGAAGAACGTCGGGCGGATCCCGAACCGTTCCCGGATCAGCGCGGCGAATCCTTTGCCGGTGACGGCTCCCATGCGGCCGGCCATCTCTTGGACGATGACCAGCGAGAACGTCATCAGGAACATCATCCACAGCATCTGGTAGCCGTACTTGGCGCCCGCCTGCGAGTAGGTGGAGATGCCGCCCGAATCGTTGCCGGCGCTGGCCGCGATGATGCCCGGGCCCATCACGGCGAGCAACAGCCAGACGCGGGAGCGCGGCCGCTTGGCTGCGATATCGGTGGCCGGCGCGGTCACGGCGGTCCTAGACGGGGACCGTGAGGAAGGCGGTGCCTACGAGCGCCCAGGCGGCATAGCACAGGCCCAGGTAGATGAGACCCGAAAGGACCAGCAGACCGCCGGACAGCAGGCGCTGGCTCACGCGCCGCCCTGCGTCCGCCGCACGTTCGGCCGTGTGCGCGACCGCGGTGGACAGCATCGTCACGAGCAGGCACGTCGCGGCCATCGGTGCCGCGACCGAGGCGGCCGCGAGCGCGCTTCCGCTCACGATGTCGAGAACCGCGAAGACCGCGAGCCCGGCCAGCGATCCGAGGACGATCCCGACGAGCGCGTCCGTGAGCAGGCGTCGGCCGAGGGGAGGACGTCCGGACTCGCCCGGGCCTTCGATCAGCCCGGTGGTGGCTCGCGCAGACAGGTCCTCCGCGACGCGGAGCACGACGGGCAGGAAGAGAACGGCTTCGGCGATCGCCAGCACCCAGGTGGTGGAGCCGGCGGCAGCGCTCTGTGAGACCGCGCGCACGACGAACGCGAGCGCGAACGCGATGACCGCCCACACGACCGCCCACGATCCCGAGCGCCTCAGCCACATCCACGCGCCGGCGGCCGACTGCATGGAGCCCATCGCGAGCTCCAGGTCCTCGGCGTTCTCCTCCTCCATGACGTCGAGGGCGTCGTCGACGGTCACGATGCCCAGGATGCGCCCCGACTCGTCCACGACGGGCAGGGCGAGCAGGTCGTACTTGCTCATCATCTCGGCGACCTGCTCCTGATCGTCGTCCGGACCGACCGTGAACAGCTCGCGCTCGACGATGTCGGCGACGGCGGTGTCGGGGCTCGAAACGATGAGGTCGCGCAGCGAGATCACGCCGTCGAGCACGCGCTTCGGGCCGACGACGTAGATGTAGTAGATGTCGCCGAGATCTCCGGCACCGCCGCGCAGCTGCGTGAGGACCTGCTGGACCGTCATGTCCTCGGTCACCGTGGTGACCTCGGGGGTCATGATGCCGCCCGCGCTCTTCTCCTTGTAGCCGAGCAGCTTGCGGACCGTGCGCGCCTCCCGGACGCCCATGAGATGGAGAAGCGTCTCGGCCTTGTCGTAGGACAGGTCGCCGAGGATGTCGGCTGCGTCGTCGGGGTCCATGATCTCGAGGATGTCGGACGCGCGCTGCTCGGTGAGGTCGTCGAGGACGTCGGCCTGCAGCTCGTCCTCGAGCTCCGAGATCGCGTCCGCGGCCTGGTCGTTGTCCAGATGCTCGAAGACCCGCGCGCGCTGTGACGGCGAGAGCTGTTCGAGCACGTCGGCGACGTCGGCCGGGTGCAACTCGTGCAGCCGTTTGTGGGTCACGGACAGCTTCACGTGGCTCAGGTCGCGCTCCAGAAGGTCCATGTAGTTCCACGCGATGATGCTCTCGGCCATCGGACGACCGAACAGGCGGCTGACGGCGACCACGGCCGTCTCGAGCGGGGGCCACAGCGAGCGCAGCACGCCGCGCACGCCCACCTCGGCGCCGAGCAGCCGCAGCTGTCCGCGCGACTCGGAGAGCTTGAGGTCGTTGACGCGCACGACCTTCATCCCCAGGGTATCGACGATCTGTTTGTCGAGCAGGTCGTGCGAGAGCAGCACCTCGTCGGGCTGCAAGTAGGAGAACCGCAGCTCGGCGCGCGGGACGCTGAGCGTGATGCGGTCCTCGTGCACGTCGGCGACGAACTTGCGCCACGACAGCATGAAGGGGGTCTTGCCGGGGCCCGTGAACGCCAGCGAGGTGACGCGCGGGAAGACCTCGCCCGTGGAGATGGCGATGTCGCTGATGGTACCGATCTGCTCGCCGCCGGCGTCGACCACCGGCTTCCCGAGCATGCGGGTGAGATAGATCATGTCTGCTCCCGTGATCGAGGATCGCCCTTGCGTGGGGGGCGGCCCTTCGGGCCTGTCAGGTGTGGTCCCGACCGACCCTGCACGAAGAGAGCAGAGCGTCGGAACCTAGTGACTACTTGGGGGTTTCACTAAGTCCTCATCTATCCGGCGGCATGACCGACACAACGAAAACAGCCCCATCGTCCGAAGATCGGGACGAGGGGCCGCATGAGGGGCCGCGGGCCGAAGTCCGGCCAACGGTCGCGCGCGCAGGACTGCCTTGAGGCGTCTGCGCGCCATGCTCGCATCCCTCGTCTTGGTTTTAGCACTGCCCGACGTAGTGACCGAGGAACCGGTCCAGCCACTTTATCCTTCGCCTTAAGCCGGCGAGGGCTGTTCTACCCATTGGCGTCTCTCGACATTTCCGGGCAGTGGCCTGTGTTCGAACAGGAGCCGCACCTAACGGATGGAGCCATATTCGGTGTGTCAACGCCCCGAAGGGCACCTGGTCATTGTAGGTCGGGGCGCGCGGAAGGCGCAACCCGAACGGGATGCGCGGAAGCGGTCCGGGAAGGCGAGCGGTCAGGCTCCCGCTCGAGCCTCGAGCCAAGCGTCGGCCAGTTCGGCCCAGCCCGAGCCGTGCGTGGCGTGCGTGGCGCACACGTCCGAGCGCCCGCGCGCGGCGGTGACCAGCAGCGGGTCGTCGAGGCCGTTGCGCACGCAGACCATCAGGCCCGTCGCGTCTGCCATGTCGACATCGGCAGCGGAGTCGCCGATCGCAATCGCCTGGTCGCGCGTCGCGCCGTGCTCCCCCAGGTCCTTCGCGATCGCGCCGTGCTTGGAGACGCCGGTCGGTACCAGGTGGATCGCGTGGATCTCGTCGCAGGTGAGTCCGTGCTTCAGAGGATGGATGATGCCGTTGTCGACGAGGGTGACGGGCAGCGGGAGCGTGTCGAGCAGCGCCTGCGCCCCCGCGACGTCCACCCGGCCACGCAGCATGTGCGTGACCTCGCGGTCGAGGTGCCACGGATCGTGGTACTCGATCAGTCCCGGGAAGGCCTCCATCAGCAGCGCCACCGCGCCGACGCGCACGATCGCCTCGTAGGGGGTCTCGCCGAGCATCGTCGCGTCCTCAGGCCATACGCCCGTGTCGTAGACGACGCGGGCGCCGCGGTCGTAGCTACGGACGCAGCCGAGCTCGCCGATGAAGTCGGTCCACCCGAGGAGACGGGAACCCTCGCGCAGTTGTCGCGCGTTGCGCCCCGACGTCATCACCACACGAAGTCCGGCGGCGTTCAGGCGGGTGATGGCGGTGACGGCGTCGAGGTTCGGACGCCCCTCGCCGTCGGAGAGGATCGATGCTCCGCGGCCGAGCAGCGTGCCGTCCAGGTCGGTGAAGAGGGTGTGCGCGGTCGCGAGGCGCGCGACGGCATCGGGGTGTTCTTCGAGGAAGGGTATCTCGCCAGGCACGGTTCGGAGACCTCCCGAGTGCGGTGTCGTATGCTTGCCCCACAGCGTAGCACCGCGGAAGGGCGACAGTGTCCGAACTCAGGCAGGACCCCGTCACCGGGGTGACGACCGTACTGGAGCCGGAGCGGGCCGGTCGACCCCGCGACTTCGTGCGCACCGCGGAGGAGTTCACCGACCCCGCTCAGTGTCCGTTCTGCCCCGCGCACGAGGACCGCACGCCCCCCGCGCGGCTCGAGCTCTCACTCCCCGGGGAAGCGTCGTGGACCGTCCGCGTGTTCGAGAACCTCTATCCGGCTCTGACAGCCGGTCCGGACGAGGACTGGCCGCGCGAGCTCGACGCACCGTGGCCCTATCGCGGCACGAGCGGCTTCGGCGCTCACGAGGTGATCGTCGAGTCGCCGCGTCACGACGACTCACTGGCGTCATACGCCCCCGATCACGTTGCGCTGCTGGTCGACGCCTGGGCGCTCCGGATCCGGGAGTGGCGCGAGGATGGCCGCTTCCCGTGCGTGCTGATCTTCCGCAACTTCGGACAGGCCGCCGGCGCGTCGATGTCGCACCCCCACAGCCAGCTCATCGCGCTGCCGCGCGTGCCTGAGGCGCTCGTCCACGAACTCGGCAACTTCTCGCAGGAGGCCACCGAGCGCGGACGGTGCCTGCTATGCGCCGTGATGTCGGCGGACGACGCCGGCGGACGCATCGTCTTCGACGACGGCGTCACCGTCGTCCACTCGCCGTGGGCCGCACCGTCGCCGTACTTCATGCGCATCGCGCCGCGCAGGTGCTCGGCGAGTCTGGCCGACGTCACCGCGGACGAACGCGCGTCGCTCGGGCGGGCCTTGGTCGCGGCCGCTCGCGCGTTGCGCGGTGCCTTCGGCGAGGCCGCATTCAACCTCGTGCTGCACGACGCGCCCTATTCCGCCCAGCACGCCGGCCTGCCGTTCCACTGGCACCTCGAGGTCCTGCCGCGCACGAGTGACCAGGCGGGATTCGAGTGGGGAAGCGGCGTCTACACCAATGTAGTGGACCCCGACGTCGCCGCTGCGACGCTACGGGCCGGGCTGGCCTTGGAGTAGAATGGCGGCTCGCGCGCGCGAGCGCGTCCACGCGAGGCAAGAGGCAGGTGGGCGGACAGATGATCGAACACAGCGAGGTCGACGTCCCCT
>DATCIA010000095.1:0-10007 GCA_036508075.1 Coriobacteriia bacterium | reverse complement strand
GCGGCTCCCTTGGGGACGACGGGGAAGCTGAAGCCGATCACGTAGACGCCCTCCTCGAGCAGCTCGTCCGCCATCCGGTGGGCGAGCGCTTCGTCTCCCAGCATGACCGGGACGATCGGGTGCTCGCCAGCGGGGATGTCGAAACCGGCGGCGGTCATCCGCTCGCGGAACGTGCGCGCATTGAGCTCGAGGCGATCGCGCAGCTCGGTGGTCTCAGACAGCAGGTCGAGCACTGCCACGGTCGTCGCCGCCACGACGGGTGCGAGCGTGTTGGAGAACAGGTAGGGCCGGGCCTTCTGACGCAGCCACTCGACGATCTCGGCGCGTCCGCTCACGCAGCCACCCGACGCGCCGCCCAGCGCCTTGCCGAACGTCGTCGTGATCACGTCGACGCGACCCTGCACCCCGCACAGCTCCGGGGTGCCGCGGCCCGTCGCGCCCGTGAAGCCGGTGGCGTGCGAGTCGTCGACCATCACGAGTGCGTCGTAGCGGTCCGCGAGATCGCAGATGCCCCTGAGGTCGGCGATGTCCCCGTCCATCGAGAAGACGCCGTCGGTGGCGATGACGCGGTACCGCGCGCCGGAGGCCGCTTCGAGCTTCGCCTCCAGGTCCGCCATGTCCGAGTGGGCGTAGACCAGGCGCTGCGCCTTGGTCAGGCGCACACCGTCGATGACCGAGGCGTGGTTGAGCGCGTCAGCGATGATGGCGTCCTCGGGGCCGAAGAACGGTCCGAAGAAGCCGCCGTTCGCGTCGAAGGCCGAGGAGAACAGGATCGTGTCCTCGGTGCCCAGGAATGCGCTGAGGCGTGCCTCGAGCTCCTTGTGCACCTCGAACGTCCCGCAGATGAAGCGTACCGACGAGGTGCCGAAGCCCCAACGTTCGAGAGCGGAGTGCGCTGCGGCGACCACGCGCGGGTCGTTTGTCAGTCCGAGGTAGTTGTTGGCGCAGAAGTTGGTGACCGTGCGGACCCCGGCCACGCCGGCGACCTCGATCGTGGTGCCCTGCGGCGAGACGATCACGCGCTCGGTCTTGAACGTGCTCGCGACGCGCAGCGCGTCGAGTTCCTCGCGCAGTGCGTCCTTCATCTTCCCGTACATCGCTCAGCCCTCCGTATGTGGCGCGAGGTCGAGGACGACCTTGCCGCTCTGTCCGCTGATCATCGCGCGGAAGCCTTCTTCATAGTCCTCGAACGGCAACTCGTGCGTGATCACCGGCGCGATGTCGAGGCCGCTCTGGAGCATTGTCTGCATCTTGTACCAGGTCTCCCAGATCTCGCGGCCGTAGATGCCCTTGATCGTCAGCCCGCGGAAGACGACCTCGTCCCAGTCGATGGCGACCGGCCCCGGCGCGATGCCGAGCAGCGCGATCCGCCCGCCGTTGTGCATGCTCTCGAGCATCGTCTCGAACGCCCGGCCGTTGCCGCTCATCTCGAGGCCGACGTCGAAGCCGATCATGCCGAGTTCTGCGACGGCGTCGGCGATGGTCTCGCTGCGCACGTTGACGGTCCTTGTCGCTCCCATACGGCGCGCCAAGTCGAGGCGATAGTCGTTGACGTCGCTGATCACGACGTTGCGGGCGCCGACGTGCTTGGCGATGGCGACCGCCATGATGCCGATCGGCCCCGCTCCCGTGATGAGCACGTCCTCGCCGACCAGGTCGAACGAGAGCGCGGCGTGGGTCGCGTTGCCGAACGGGTCGAAGATCGCGGCCACCCGCGACGGGATGGAGTCCGCGACGTGCCAGGCGTTGGAGGCCGGGATGGCGAGGTACTCGGCGAAGCAGCCGTCGCGATTCACCCCGACGCCCACGGTGTTGGTGCACAGATGGCGCCGTCCGGCGCGGCAGCTGCGGCACACGCCGCAGACGATGTGGCCCTCGCCCGAGACGCGCTCGCCGACGTGGAAGCCGGTCACGCCGTCTCCGACCTCGGCCACGCTCCCCACGAACTCGTGTCCGAGGGTCTGCGGCGGGGCGATCGTCTTCTTGGCCCAGTCGTTCCACTCGTAGATGTGCACGTCGGTGCCGCAGATCGCGACCTTCTCGACGCGGATCAGCAGTTCGCCCGGCCCGATCGAGGGGACCGGCACCTCGACGAGCGAGACGCCCGGACCTGCGACTGTCTTCACGATCGCCTTCATCATCCGCGTCATGACGGCCCATCTCTGTCGAGGTGGCTTGTCTTCAGAGCATACCCGCACTCCGACCCCGCGTGCGTGGAGCGCAGGACGCGTGCGCCCATGTGCGACAATCTGCCCACGACCACGACCCGCCCACACCTCGAGGAGCCGCCCGGTATGCCCGACCGTGACGAGAAGACCCCGGTCTCCTACCGCGACGCCGGCGTCGACACCGGCGAAGGCGCCCGCGCGGTCGATGCGATCCGCGCCGCCGTGCGCTCTACCTACCGCGACGAGGTCATCGGCGACATCGGCGGGTTCGGCGGACTGTTCTCCGCCGCCGCCTTCAAGGACATGGCCGACCCGGTCATGGTCTCGGGCACCGATGGCGTCGGCACCAAGCTCAAGCTGGCGCAGGCGCTCGACAAGCACGACACCGTGGGCATCGACCTCGTGGCCATGTGCGTCAACGACATCCTCGTGACCGGCGCCGAGCCGCTGTTCTTCCTCGACTACGTGGCCACGGGCCGCGTCGAGTCGGCGCGCATCGCCGCGATCGTGGAGGGCATCGCCGAGGGCTGCCGGCAGTCCGGTTGCTCGCTCATCGGCGGCGAGATGGCCGAGCACCCCGGCACGATGGAGCCCGACGACTACGACCTGTCGGGCTTCTGTGTCGGTGTCGTCGATCGCCCGAAGATGATCGACGGCTCCACGATTGCGCCCGGCGACACGGTGCTGGGCGTGGCGTCGAGCGGCGCGCACTCCAACGGCTTCTCGCTGATCCGCCGCGTCCTCGTGGACGGTCACGAGGACGAGCTCAACCTGCCGCGCCTCGACCTGGGCGGGCGCACGCTGGCTGAGACCCTGATGGAGCCCACCCGCATCTACGTGAGGTCGGTGCGCGCGCTCCTCGCCTCCGGCGTTCGCGTGAAGGGCATCGCCCACATCACCGGCGGAGGGCTGACCGAGAACCTCGACCGCTGCCTGCCGCAAGGTGTGGACGCGCTCGTGCACCGAGATGCCTGGCCGCGTCCGCGCGTCTTCGAACTGCTGGCCGAGGCCACTCGTCTCGACGACGACGAGCTCTTCCGCACCTTCAACATGGGCGTCGGCTTGTGCCTCGTGCTCGACGCGAAGGACGCCGCCGGGGCGGCCGTGGCGCTGCGGGCGTCAGGGGAGACGGTCTGGGAGATCGGCGAGATCGTGGAAGGCAGCCGTACGGTCCGCTACGCCTAGGACCGCGAGCGCTACTTCTTGACGACGACCCGTGTGCCCGTCGCGGCCCAGGTGTAGACGAACTTCGCCTTGGCTTTGTCGAGGCGGACGCAGCCGTGGCTCACCGGCACTCCCAGCTTGCCGACCAGCGTGCCGTCGGGCTCCTGGGGGATCGAGTGGAACCCGATGCTGTTGCCATCTTCGGACGTCGCGAACTTGGTGAAGTAGAAGAACGTCGTGTCGTCGGTCAACGCCCACGACTGCTTCGCGCGGCCCCACACCTTGTACGTCCCGACGCGCGGGTAGAAGACCCCGCTCGCGCACAGGAAGCTGTCGGCCGGCGTTCCGTCGGCCTTGTAGAGCGTCACGCGCTGGTCGCTCTTGTCCACCACGATCGTCTTGACACCCGGCGCGGGGGTGAGCCGCTTCGGCGCCGCGGGCTTGGGCTTCGGCACCGGCGTGACGGTGGCCGGCTGCGTCGCGGGAGGGGTCCGGACCGGGGCGGTCGCCTCGACGGTCCGGGTCGGCACGGTCGCGACCGCGCCGGTGCCCGGTGCCGATGACGCCGGCACTGCCCTCGGGCGCAGCGCGAACGCCGCTCCGGCCACGGCGATGGCCACGAGCACCACGACGAGCGCCCTGCGCTGCCCGACGCGGCGCACCCGGTCGTGCCGCAGGCGCTCCGAGCGCGCAACGTGCCGGGGGTCTGTCTCAGGTCGTGCTGCCGTCATCGTCCGCTCTCCGTGTGTCGGGCTCTTCGGGGAGTCTAGACGGTCGTGGGCCGTCGGCGTGACCGGGTCGCTAGAATGATGATGCGCCGCCTCGTGAGGGCCGCGCGCAACGGGAGGCGCCATGCGGTTCGGAGTCCTTGTATCGGGGAGCGGCACCAACCTGCAGTCGATCATCGACGCCTGCGCCGCCGGGCTGGTACCCGGCGGAGTGGAGATCGTCATCTCCAACCGTGAGGACGCCTACGGGCTGGCTCGCGCCAGGATGGCCGGCATCCCGGCGCTGTTCATCGATCCCAATGCCTACGGGAGCGCGGGCGACTACAACCATGCCGTGCGCGAGGCGCTGGAGCTCGAGGAGATCGAGTGCGTCGTCATGGCGGGGTACATGAAGCTGCTGGGCGCCGAGGTGCTCGACGCTTTCCCGATGCGCGTGGTCAATATCCACCCCGCCTTGCTCCCGTCGTTCCCCGGCGCGCACGGCATCCGCGACGCCTTCGATTATGGCGTGAAGGTCACGGGTGTCACGGTCCACTTCGCGAGCGAGGTCTTCGACGAGGGTCCGATCATCATGCAGGAGGCCGTCGCGATCGAATCCGACGACACCCTCGAGACGCTCGAATCGCGCATCCACGACGTCGAGCACCGGCTCTACCCGGCCGCACTCGCCGCACTCGCCGAGGGGCGCGTCGCGGTCGAGGGTCGCACCGTACGGATCGATCCCCGGTGAGCCGGTCGACTCCGTGAACGACTCCTACACCCTCCCCGCGGAGACCCGGCCACCGATCCCGCTTCGCGAGACGTGCCGTCTCGTGGAGGGCCGTTTGCCGCTGTGGGAGTACCATCGCGCCCGGCTCGCCCGGGGCGGCTGTGGTTCCGACCTGCTCACCGAATCCGATCGCGTCGTCGCGCAAGCCGCGGCGTCCTGGTCCGGTCCGGCCTCGAGCCGGCTTCGCCTGACGCTCATCGTGACCCCCGACGGGGTCGCCGAGGCGACCGTGCAGCAACGCCTTTCCTCGCTCGACGTGCCGGGCGGGCCCGAGACGGCCTTCGTCGAGGTCGGGGCGGCACCGTGGCTTCCGCCGGGCGCCGCGAAGCCCGCCGACCGCTCCTGGTGGGACGACCTGCAGCGCCGCGCGCGCTGGGCGGGCGGCCACCAGGCGATCATCGTCTGCGGCGGGAACGTCATCGACGGCGGCACCTCGAGCGTGTGGGCCGTCATCGACGGTGTGGCGGTCACGCCTCCGGCGCCCGATGCGATCGCCGGCGTCGCGCGCGCGTTCCTGCTCGACACGCTCGAGCGCGCGGACGTGCCCGTGCGCGTGGCCGCGCTCACCCCGCGCGAGTTCGAGAACGCCGGCGAGGCCTTCCTCACGAGCGCCTTCGGCGGGGCTGTGGCCATCCGCGGCCGGGGCGGTCTGGTGTTCGAGCAGGTCGCCGGGATCTTCGCCGATCTGTGGAGTCCCGGGGCACGCGAGGCCACAGGCTGAACGCTACAATGACCCAATCGCAAACCGCCGGGCGCTGCTGGGCAGCGCCGTCGTCGCTCTCCGATCGAAAGGTCGCCTCGTGATCGATCAGGTGAAGATCCGCCGCGCGCTCGTCTCCGTGACCGATAAGACCGGCATCGTCGACTTCTGCGCCGCGCTCGCCGCCTTCGGTGTCGAGATCGTCTCCACCGGCGGGACTGCGAAGGCCCTGTCCGAGGCGGGCGTGAAGGTCCGCCCGATCGACGACCTGACCGGCTTCCCCGAGATGATGGACGGCCGCGTCAAGACGCTGCACCCGCGCGTGCACGGCGGCCTGCTCGCGCGCCGCGACGTCCCCGCGCACATGACCGCCGCCCGCGAGCACGGCATCGACATGATCGACATGGTCGTCGTGAACCTCTACGCGTTCGAGGCCACGGTGGCCAAGGAGGGCGTCACGCTCGAGACCGCCATCGAGAACATCGACATCGGCGGCCCGAGCATGCTTCGCAGCGCCGCGAAGAACTTCGAGAGCGTGACCGTCGTCACCGACCCGGAGTGCTATTTCTCGATCCTCGAGGAGATGGCGGTCAACGGCGGCGCCACGCTGTACCAGACCCGCAAGGCGCTCGCCATCGACGTCTACCGCACTACCAGCGCCTACGACAACGCGATCTTCTCGTGGCTGTCGCGCGAGGGCGCGAGCGAGCCGACGCCGTTCCCGCACGACACCCGGTTCTTCCTCGCGAAGGTCCAGGACCTCCGCTACGGCGAGAACCCGCACCAGCAGGCGGCGTTCTACCGCTTCGCCGACTCAAAGCCGATGACGCTGGCGCGCAGCGAGCAGCTCCACGGCAAGGAGCTCAGCTACAACAACATCCTCGATACCGACGCCTGCTGGACCGCCGTGCGCGAGTTCGCCGAGCCGGCCTGCGTCATCGTCAAGCACATGAACCCGTGCGGAACGGCCATCGGCGACGACGTCGTGGCCGCCTACGACAAGGCGCACGCCTCCGACCCGATCTCGGCGTACGGCGGCGTCATGGCGTTCAACCGCCCGGTCCCGGTGGGCGTGGCCGAGCACATCAACGCCAACGGCCAGTTCGTCGAGGTCATGATCGCGCCCGAGTTCGAGCCCGAGGCGCTGGCGCTGCTCCAGGAGAAGAAGAACATCAGATTGTTACGCACCGGCGGCGTCCGTCCCGTCGAGGGCCACTACGAGTCGCGCGCCGTCGAGGGCGGGATGCTCGTCCAGACCTCCGACGCGGTCAGCGAGGCCCCTGCGACGTTCACCGTGCCGACCAAGCGCCAACCGACCCCCGAGGAGCTCGAGCAGCTCCTGTTCGCGTGGAAGGTCGTCAAGTCGGTCAAGAGCAACGCGATCCTGCTCGCGAAGGACTTCGCGTCGGTCGGCGTGGGAGCCGGCCAGATGAGCCGCGTCGACTCCGCGAAGATTGCGGTGGAGAAGGCGGGGGAGAAGGCGGTCGGCGCTGTCGCCGCCTCCGACGCGTTCATGCCGTTCCCGGACTCGCTCGAGGTGTGCGTCGCGGGCGGCGTCACAGCGGTGATCCAGCCGGGCGGGTCGATGCGCGATGCCGAGTGCATCGCGAAGGCTGACGAACTCGGCGTGGCGATGGTGTTCACGGGGCACCGGCACTTCCGGCACTAGAACAGGGGGCTCGGTGTCCGCACCATTCGGCGCCGGAGATGGTTCGGGGGGATCCGGCGCGTTCTTCTCGCCGGATCGTGCCGCTGCCCGCGACTACACGTGGGGTGGCCGGGTCACGTGGCTACGGCTCCTTCTGCGGATCGCGTTGTGCGGCGCTGTTCTCTACGGCGTCGATATCGCGGTGATGCGCACCCTCGTTCCGGCGGCGACCTACGAACACGACTACCGCCTCCCCCGGGAGTTGCCCACCGCCTCGCTCGCCGACTTCGCGGCCTCGATCAACGCGGCGTCGCTCCGGAGGCAGGGCGGTCCGATCGTCGCGTTCCTCGGCGCCTCGCCCACGTGGGGCCATCGCATCACCGACCCCGCCAACACCTTCCCCGCGGCCTTCGGGTCGGCGGGCGTCGCCGCGGGATGGCCGAACCGCACCTACAACCTCGCGTCCAACGGCCAGTTCCTGTCCGACGAGTACTTCATCGCCAAGGGGCTGATCGATGACGTCGACGTGGTGTACGTCCAGTTGACCTACCACACGTTCAATCCGACGACGCGCGGCAAGCTGGTCGTGCGGTACCCGGAGATCCCCCAGTTGCTCGGCGTCGACATCTCGGCCGAGGAGGCGGCGCTGCTCGGCGTGAAGCCGACCGCGGCCGACGCGGCCTCGCGCATCGACACCGCGCTCAGCCGCTACTGGCTGCTGTGGCGGGAGCGCGACGCGCTGGACCGCCGGCTGTTCGGCGGCAAGCCCCGGCAGCTGCTCTCCGGGCTCACCGGCGTGGCGCGCAGCTCGTTGACCAGTCTGCCCGCGGATGCGCAGTCCGCTGGCAACCTGGGCAGCCTCGATGACATGGAACCGGCGCAGCGCATGATCGCCATCTCGCGCTACGCGGAGAACTCGGAGTTCGACATCTCGGCCACCGACTCCGAAGTGGTCTTCCTGCGGATGCTCGTGAAGATGCTCGCCGCCCACGGCAAGAAGGCCGTGTTCTTCATGTCCCCGCTCAACCGGCAGCTGATCGATGACTACGAGCTGATCCCGCCCGAGCAGTACGCCGCGAACGTGGCGATGCTGCGTGCGATCGTGGAGCCCGCCGGCTTCCCGTTCATCGACCCGAACGCCGGCACGTCGTTCCTGCCCCAGGAGTACTTCTCCGACATCAGCCACACCACGGACGAGGGCGGTCGGGTCTTCGGCGCGAGCCTCTACGCGGACACGTGGCGCTATCTGGGGGCAAGGAAGCCGTGATATTCGGGGAATGGATCTACGCGGTGTTCCTGGCGGTCGCGGCGCTCGTCTACCGCTTCGTGCCCGCCCGCGCGCGCGGGTGGTGGATCTCGGGCTGCGGCCTGGCGTTCTACGCCTACTACTCGCCGGCTTTCGTGTGGCTGATCGTGGCCGAGATCGTGATCGTGCTGCTGTTGGTGAAGCAGGCGCGGCGCCACGTGTGGGCGTACGCCGCGGCACTCGTCGTGGCGATCGGCGTGCTCGGGCTCTACAAGTACGGGCTGCTGGTGTCGACCACCGCGAGCCAGGCCGCAACGGCGCTCAGGCTCGGGACGCTGCCGACCTTCCCGCAGCTGGTGCTGCCGCTGGCGATCTCCTTCTTCACCTTCGAGTTCGTCCACTACATCGTCGACGCCCGCGCCGGGAGGCTGCCCGAGCACTCGGCCTCCGACTTCTTCGCGTTCGCGCTGTTCTTCCCGACGATGGTGGCGGGCCCGATCAAGCGCTTCCAGGACTTCAAGCCGCAGATCGGCACGTCGAGGGCGAGCGCTCAGGACGTCAACGACGGCGCGACCCGCATCGCGATCGGGCTCGCGAAGAAGATCTGCATCGCGGACACGGTCACGCCGCTGACCGCGTCGCTGCTCACAACGCAGGCGATGCGCGGGGCCACGAATGCGCAGCTGATCATCGGGCTCCTCGCGTTCGCGGTGAGGATCTACATGGACTTCTCCGGCTACTCCGACATCGCGATCGGGTCGGCGCGCCTGTTCGGGATCCACGTCCCGGAGAACTTCGACTGGCCCTACATCCGGTCGAGCATCGCCCAGTTCTGGCGACACTGGCACATGTCGCTCACCTCGTGGATCACCGACTACGTCTACATCCCGCTCGGCGGCAACCGGCGCGGCCTGGCGCTCACCGCGCTGAACTCGGTGCTCGCGATGGCGGTCTCGGGCATCTGGCACGGCGCCCAGTGGCACTTCCTCGTGTGGGGCATCTACCACGGCGTCCTGCTCGCCGTGTACCGTCTCTGGGTCGTGTTGGTCAAGACGCCGCTGGTCGCGCGCTTCGCCTGGCTGCGTGAGGGACCGGTCGCCGGCGCCACCCGGGCGCTGGGCTATGCGGTCGGCGCCGTGACGACGTTCGCCGCCGTGACGCTCGGCTGGGGGCTGTTCGTCATGCCCGTCGAGAGGTTCGTCGAGATGCTGGGGAGGTTCGCATGACGGAGATCGAGCCGGTCACGACGATCGACGAGCCGGCCGCAGTGCGTGCGAACCCGGCCCTGCCGGTCCGGCTCCTGGTCGATCTGGGCGTGGCCCTGCTGTGGGCGGCGCTCGTCGTGGCGATCGTGCTGTTCTCCGGTGCGGTGTCCCAGTTCGCCTACGTCGACTTCTAGCACCCACTTCCATCGCACAGGTCCCCTGCTATAATCCGAACCCGCGTCACAAGCCGGGCCGTTAGCTCAGTTGGTAGAGCAGGGGACTTTTAATCCCAAGGTCACAGGTTCGAAACCTGTACGGCCCACCACGAATCACATACGCCCCCATCGTCTAGCGGCCAAGGACTCTGCCCTTTCAAGGC
>DATCIA010000094.1:0-21124 GCA_036508075.1 Coriobacteriia bacterium | reverse complement strand
GCCTCGCTCGCGGATGCCCTCCTCCGCCCGCCTTACTCGGATACCGTATGCCGCCCGAACTGCTCGCGCAAAGCCGACAGCACGCGCCCGGTCCAGTCGGGATCGTCCTCCGACTCGATGCGGAATCGCAGCGCCTCCTCGATGACCCGGGCACGGACGCCCAGCTCGCGCGCGGCCTCGACCGTCCACTGCCCCTCGCCTGTGTGGCTGACCGCGCCGCTCACGCCGCCGAGGTCCTCGCCGTGCAGACGGAACGCGCCCTCGAGCCAGCCCACCAGGCGCGACTCGATGACACTGCCTCGGTTGTAGACCGCAGCGGCCTCGGTGAGGTCCAAGTCGTAGCTGCTCTTGCGCAGGACGGTGAAGCCCTCGGCGATGGCCTGCATCATGCCGTACTCGATACCGTTGTGGACCATCTTCACGAAGTGCCCGGCTCCCACACCGTCGAAGTGGCGGAAGGCCTCGGGAAGCGACAGGTCGGCCCACAGCGGCCGCAGTCGCTCGAAGTCGTCCCGCGCCCCGCCCACGAGCAGGCACGCGCCCGAACGTGCGCCGGCCGGCCCGCCCGAGACGCCCACGTCCACGAAGGCGATCCCCAACTTGGCGAGGCGCTCAGACCGCGGTCCGTCGTCGCTCCACCGCGAGTTCCCGCCTTCGACGACGGTGTCCCCGGGCTGCAGTAGGCCGGCCAGCCCGCCCTCGCCGAACAGCATCTCGTCCACGGCCGGGCCCGCGGGGACCATGAGCCACACCACGCGCGGCGCCGAAAGCCCCGCCACGAGCTCCGCCAGCGAATAGGCGGGCGTGACCCCCTCGGACGCCAACTGCGTTGCGACGCTCGCGGTGCGGTTGAAGCCCACGGTGCGCCATCCGTGATCGACGAGGTTGCGGGCCAGGCCCGCGCCCATCTTCCCGAGGCCTACCACGCCGATCTCCCGCTTCAGCGTGTCGCGAAGCGGTTCGGCGGAGCCGACCGCCGCCGACGCCGTGACGGGCTCATCGGTGTCGGGCGCGTAGCGATCGAGCGGCACGGCCCCGTCGGCCCACGCGGCCACGATCGGGTCGATGAACTCCCACATGGCCCTGACCTCGCGCGTCGAGACGAACAGCGTCTGGTCGCCGGCGATCGCATCCCAGAGCAGCTTCGAGTACTCCTCGACGTACTGCGCCTTCTCCTCCTTCTCGTACAGGAAGAAGGTGAAGTCGCGCTGCTCCAGCTCGGAACCGAACCCCGGGCGCTTCGTCCAGAAGCCGATGGTGATCGAATCGTTGGGTTCGATGCTGAAGGTCACCCGGTTCTCGACGTCGTCCGCGGGCCCGCACATGCACGCCTCCGGACGCCGGAAGGTCACGACGATCTGCTTGCACACGCATCCGAGCCGCTTGCCGCCGCGCATGATGACGGGCACGCCGCGCCACCGGTCGGAGTCGAGCTGCGTGACGACCTTGAAGAACGTCTCGGTGTTCGAGCCCGGCGCCACGCCGGCGATCTCACGGTAGCCGTCGTACTGCGCGCGGAAGGTCGAGTGCGCGATCTGCTCGCGCGTCAGCGGCCGCAAGACACGGAGCGCCTCCACGCGAGCCGCGCGGATCGCGTCCGCGTCCATGCTCGCGGGCTGCGCCATCGTGATGAGCGCGAGCATCTGCAGCAGGTGGTTCTGGCCGACGTCGCGCAGCGCCCCGACCCCGTCGTAGAATGCTCCGCGCGACTCGGCCCCGAGCGTCTCGAACAGGTCGATCTCGATGCGGTCGATCGCGCGGTTGTTCCACGACGGCTCGAACAGGCTGTTCGAGAAGCGGAACGACATCATGCCCTGGAGCATCTCTTTCGCGAGGTAATGGTCGATGCGGTAGATCTGTTGCTCCTCGAACAGCGAACCGAGCAGTTCATCGAGTTCGCGGGCGGTGCGGCAGTCGTTGCCGAACGGCTTCTCGACGATGACGCGGGTCCAGCCTCTGCCCGCCCCGGTGCCGCTGCACGCCGAGGTCAGCCCGCTTGCCGCGAGATGCTCGAGGATGGTGCGGTAGTTACCCGGCGGAACGGCCAGATAGAAGAGCTTGTTCGCGCACACGTCCCACTCGTCGTCGATCGCGTTGAGGGCGTCCGCGAGGCGGCCGTAGGCCTCGACATCGTCGAAGTGACCCTGCAGGTAGCCGAAGTCGCCCGCGAACGCCGCGAGGTCCCCCTCGTCGAGAGTGGCGGCATGGTGGCGGCGCACGGTGTCGGCCACGTCCGCCGCGAAGACCGCCGCAAGGTCGCGGCGCGCGAAGCCGATCGTGCGGAAACGGTCCGGCAAGCGGCCCTTCTCGCGGAGATGGTAGAGCGCCGGCGCGATCTTGCGCTCCATCAGGTCGCCGGTGGCTCCGAAGACGACGAGCACCGTGGGGGTATCGGGCGTGAGTCCGGGCATCGGGATCTGCTCTCTTCGCTACAGGCCGCTCTCCAAGAGGTATGTACCCGCGCAGCGTACCTGCGGCGGTGGCCCGCGCAGGGGGTATCCTTGTCACATGCGGATCATCGACGTCCATACGCACATCTGGACCGATCGCCTCGCGCCCGCGGCCGTGTCGGCCGTCGGCGCGCAGGGCCATATCGGCGCGCACTACGACGGGACGGTGGCCGGCCTTCTCGAAGCGATGGACCGCACCGGCATCGACACCAGCGTCACCCTCCCGGTGGCGACCAAGGCCAGCCAGGTCCGGACCATCAACGACTGGGCGGCGACTTTGGTGGGCCACCCGCGCATCGTGCCCTTCGGCGCGATGCATCCGGACTTCGCGGAGCCTGCGAAGGAGATCGCACGGATGCGCAAGCACGGGCTGACGGGCTTCAAGATGCACCCCGAGTACCAGCAGTTCGAGCCGCAGGAGCCGCGCGTCGAGGCGATCTACGAGGCCGCGATCCACAACGACATGACCGTGTACTTCCACTCGGGCGGCGACGTCGCGTTCACGAGCGTGCGCGGCACGCCGAAGGCCTTCGCGGAGGTGCTCGACGTGTGGCCCGAGCTGAAAGCGGTGCTCGCGCACATGGGCGGCTTCCGGCAATGGAACGCCGTGACGGGCAGGCTCGCCGAGCGGTCCGTTTGGTTCGACACGGCCTACACCCTCGGCCACCTGCCGGATGACGAGTTCGTCTCACTGGTCCGCGCCCACGGCGTCGACCGCGTCCTGTTCGGCAGCGACGGACCCTGGACGGACGCAGCCGAGGAGATCGCACACCTCAAGTCGCTGCCGTTCAAGCCGGCCGAACTGCGGGCGATCCTCGGCGGCAACGCGGAGCGCTTCCTCGCGCTCTAGGCGCCGGGTGCGCCGGCAAGAACGGCGGGCCTAGGCCCTGATGACGTCACATCCCATGTAGGAGCGCAGCGCCTCGGGCACCGTGATACTCCCGTCGGCGTTCTGGTAGTTCTCCATGATCGCGGCCACACAGCGACCGACGGCAAGCCCACTACCGTTGAGGGTGTGCACGAAGCGCGAACCCTTGAACGAGGCGGGATCGCGGTACTTGATCGATGCGCGGCGCGCCTGGAAGTCCCAGCAGTTGCTGCACGACGAGATCTCCTTGTAGTTGTCGTACGACGGCATCCAGACCTCGATGTCATAGGTCTTAGCGGCGCCGAAGCCCATGTCCCCCGTGCACAGAGTGATGACACGGTACGGCAGCTCGAGCAGCTCGAGCATGTGCGACGCGTCGGTGAGCATGCCCTCCAACTCGTCCATGGAGGTCTCGGGCGTCGCGAACTTCACCAGTTCCACCTTGTCGAACTGGTGCACCCGGATCATCCCCCGGGTGTCGCGTCCCGCGGAGCCCGCCTCCTCGCGGAAGCACGGGGTGTAGGCCGTGTAGTGAAGCGGCAGGTCGGAGGCCTCGAGCACCTCGTCGCGGTGGATGTTGGTGAGCACCACCTCGGCGGTCGGGATGAGGTAGAGGCCTTCCGTCTGGGTCTTGAACAGGTCGTCCTCGAACTTCGGCAACTGGCCCGTGCCTGTGAGCGTGGCCGTGTTCGCGAGGATCGGAGGCCACCATTCCTTGTAGCCGCGCGCGGTGTGTGAATCGAGGAAGAGGTTGATGACCGAACGCTCCAGACGGGCGCCGAGCCCGCCCATCAACACGAACCGCGACTTCGCGAGCTTCACCGCCCGCTCGAAGTCGAGGATGCCTAGCGCAGGGCCGAGGTCCCAGTGCGCCTGCGCGTCGAAGTCGAAGACGCGTGGCTTACCCCAGCGGCGAACCTCGACGTTGTCGGTCTCGTCGACGCCGACGGGGACCGAGGGGTGCGGCAGGTTCGGCGCGGTCATGAGCAGGTCGCGCACGTCGGCCTCGAGCTGCTCGAGAAGTGCCGCATCGGCGGCGATCTCGTCGTTGACGACCCGTGCCTCCTCCTTCAAGGTGGCGGCCTCGTCGGCTTTGCCGGCCTTCATCAGCTCGCCCACGGCCTTGGACAGCTCGTTGCGCCGCGCCTGACGCACCTCGGTCTTGGCGATGAGGCGGCGGCGCTCCTCGTCGAGCTCGATGAACGCGTCGGCGGACCACGATGCGCCGCGGGCGCTCATGGCCTCACGGACGACCTCGGGGTTCTCGCGAACGAAGCGTGCGTCGAGCATTGGAAAGCCCCCTCGAGAAGGATGCGGCGCGTGCCTGGCGGGAGTATAGCGCGGAGCGGACGGCCCTACTCGACGGCCTCGATCCCGGATCCGCACGCCGAGCACTTCACCGCGGCGTTCGGCACGTCCGTCAGGCAGAACGGGCACGGGTGCGTCGTCGGGGTCGGCTCCGGCGGCTTGCGGCGCAATCTGTTGATCGCGCGGACCATCATGAACACCGAGAACGCGATCAGCACGAAGGTGACGATCGCGTTGATGAACTGCCCGTAATTGAGCGTCGCGGCACCGGCCAGCTTGGCGGCGGCGAGCGTCTCGTAGGGGCCGGGCGTCTTGCCGTCGCTGAGCACGGCGAACATGTTCACGAAGTCGACGCGGCCGGTGAGCAACGACACGAGCGGCATGATCATGTCGTCCACCAGCGACTTCACGATGGCGCCGAACGCAGCGCCGATGACGACGCCGACCGCCAGATCGATCGCGTCGCCCTTGATGGCGAACTCTTTGAACTCCTTGAACATGGCGCCCCTCCCTCGTCTCGATGCTCTCTATCGCATGTTCCCACAACGCGTAGCCGGGTACGCCCGGCGCGACCGGGGAAGCTCCCGCGCTACACTGCCCCCATGTACACAGAAGCCGAACACCCCATACGCGCGCTGGCTGCAGCCGGCCTCGACGCCGCCTCGCTGGCGGCGCGGCCGGGGCTCGCCATCGTCGAGGTCGCGGGGCGCGACAGCATCGCCGCGGCAATGGCTGCGGTGCGGGAGCGCGGCTTCACGACCTTGCTCACGACCTCCGTGGCCACCGGCACCGAGTACGGCGACGAAGGCGCTCCCGCACGAGCGTCGGCGTACCTGGCGGAGTTGCTCGGAGGCGACGTCGAGGTTCTTCCACCGCTCCGTCTCGGCTCGCCTCGCTTGTGGGCCGCGCTCAACGGCCGCTTCGCGGTCGTGACAGCTGAGCGGTTCCACATCACGTCACCGTGCCTCGCGTGCCATCTCTACATGCATCTCGCGCGCGTCCCGCTCTCCCTCGCACTGGGCGGAGTCCCCATCGTGGCGGGCGAGAGGGACACGCACGGCGGCCGGCTCAAGCTGTCCCAGACACCGTCGGGCATCGAAGCATGCGTGAGGATCCTCGCGCGCGCCGGCGTCGAGCTGTTCGAACCGATCCGCCGCCTGCGTGACTGCGAGGAGATCGCGACGCTCGTAGGGCCGGGATGGGAGCCGGGGGCGCGACAGCTATGCTGCGTCCACTCCGGTAACTACGCCGGCCTCGACGGCGAGGTCGTCTTCGACGAGCTTGCTTACGCCCGCTACGTAAGGGGCTTCCTCGAGCCGGCCGGGACCGCGGTCGTCGAGGCGTGGCACGACACCCCTGAGCCCGATTACGAGGCGCTGGTGCGCGCCGTCCTCGAAGGGCCCGACGCGGCCTGACGCGCCGTGGCCCGGAACCTCCCGTCCGAATCAGCAGCCGCCGAGAGCTCTCACGCCGCCGTATATCGTCTCCGAGACGCCCTTCGTCATGACGGCCCGCCCGGAGCGTTAGGCGCTTCGAAGGCACCGGGTAAGACACCCCCTGCATGGGCTTCCCATCGTCCGCGGAAGTCATCTATAGCGGACGAGCGCGTAGGCGCGGAGCATCCCCCCCGGCTGTCCGCGTCTTCGTGCGTTCCGGGGTTTTTCGCCCGGCGATCCCCCACCCGCACCTTCCCGTGGAGTACCGTTGTGGTCATGGCGGTCATCCTCCTCATACTCGATGGCATCGCCGACCGGCCCTGGGCCGCGCTCGGCGGCCTCACGCCGCTGCAGGCCGCGGCCACCCCGAACCTCGACCGCTTCGCTGCCGCGGGACAGACGGGCCTGCTTCACCCGCTCGGACGCGGCATGGCACCCGGCAGCGAGCTCTCCCACTTCGTCCTCTTCGGCTATCCGCGCGAGCTCTACCCGGGACGAGCCGTGTTCGAGGCGGCCGGCGAAGGGCTCCCGCTCACGGGCGACGAGGTCGTGTTCCGCGGGCTGTTCGCGACCGTGGAGCGGACCGACGAAGGCGCCCTGCGGGTCCTAACACGCCGCACGGAGATCGATGACGACGCGTGTCGCGAGCTGACCGACGCGATCACGCCGTTCACGCTGGACGGCATCACGATCGAGTTCGTCTACAACTCGATGCATCAGGGCATCGTGTACGTCCGCGGCTCTGCCGGGGTCCGGGCCTCTGAGGACGTCACCGACTCAGACCCCTACGTACCCGGCGACCACGCCATCCGGCCGCAAGCGCTCGACGACGCTCGCGATCCGATCGGCGCGCGGCACACCGCCGCCGCGCTCGAGGCGTGGCTCGCGCATGTGTATCGCACCCTCGACGCCCACCCGGTGAACGAGGCGCGACGCGCGCGCGGCGAGGAGCCCGCCAACTTCCTGCTCGTGAAGTGGTCGGCTCGCTATGCGCCCATGCGCCGGTTCGAGGACCAGAACGGCCTCACGGGCGCGAGCGTCTCCAGTGGCGTGACCTTCAAGGGCATCTCCGACGTGCTCGGGATGCGCTGGTACGGGTGCGACTACCTCCCCGGCCACGCCGACGACCTGCGCGCGCGCATCGCGCTCGCTGCACGGGCGGTGAGCGACGGGTGCGGGTTTGTCCACGTGCACACGAAGGCGCCCGACGTCGCCGGCCACACCAAGGACCCGCTCCACAAACGTGAGGTTATCGAAGCGCTGGACGCCGCTATCCCCGCTCTATGGGACGAGGGGCTGATCACCGATGAGAACCTCGTCATCGTCACGGGCGATCACGGCACGCCGTCCGGGACCGTGCTCGTGCACTCCGGCGACGCGGTGCCGATCGCGTTGGTGGGCACCGCGACCTACGCCGACGACGTGACCGCCTTCGACGAGCGCTCGTGCGCCGCCGGCTCGCTGGGCCACCTCGAGGGACGCGACGTCATGCCAGAGGCCCTCAACCGCATCGCGCGGATCAAGTACATGAGCGCGAAGCTCACACCCGGTGGAGGCATCTTCTGGCCCCCGCGCACGGAGCCGCTGCGCGTGGAGTGAGCCTCCCGTTAGCAAACTAGTTCGACAAACGTCGAACTAGTTTGCTACACTCCGCTCGTCAACAACCGACACCCGGAGTGAGCCATGTCCGACACCGCGCCCACACTCGAGAAGCCCCCCGTGCCCGTGTCCGAGGCGCCCTGTTGAGGCCCCCGTACCTTGCCGGGTAGCAAGGTCACACGCCCCCGCCTCGACCAACCGTTCGTCATCGGGTCGATCGACACGCTCACCGGCCCGGTCCCGCTCGTTCCCACCGAGCTGACCTGGCGTGACCGCCGCGGCGGCTACAGGCGGCGCTGGGGCATCGGGCGCTACACCCACACCGTCGACCCCGGTCTCTACGCCGTCGGTGCGCCGAACGACCTCTCGCCCGTGCTCGTCACGGCCAACTACAAGCTGACCTTCGATGCCGTGCGCCGGACGCTCGTCGGGCGCGACATCTGGATCCTGGTGCTCGACACGCGCGGCATCAACGTCTGGTGCGCCGCCGGCAAGGGCACCTTCGGGACCGAGGAACTGGTGTCTCGGGTGAGCAGCGCCGGACTCGCGCAGATCGTCTCTCACGGAGTACTCATCCTCCCGCAGCTCGGCGCGACGGGCGTCGCCGCGCCCGAGGTCCGTCGCCGCACCGGCTTCCGCGTCGTATGGGGCCCGGTGCGCGCCACGGACCTGCCGGCGTTCCTCGACTCGAACATGCGCGCCACGCCGGAGATGCGCGCGGTCACCTTCCCGCTGCGCGACCGGCTGGTGCTGATCCCGGTCGAGGCCGCGAACGTGCTCAAGCTCACGCTCGCCGTCGCTGCCGGAGCGGTCGTCGCGGGCGGCATGGGCCCGGGCTGGTACTCGATCGCCCGGGCGCTTGAGCGTGCCCCGCTCGGGATCGCCGGCGCGTTGGCGGCCATCGTCGCGGGTACGGTCGTGACCCCGGCGTTGCTGCCGTGGATCCCGTGCCGGATGTTCGCCGTGAAGGGCGCGACGATGGGGCTCATCGCAGCTCTGCTCATCGACGTGGCGTTCCTGGGCGCCGGGGCGCCGCTGTCGCTGGCCGCGGCCGGCGTCTTCGCAGTGGTCGGCTCGTCGTTCGCGGCGATGAACTTCACCGGCACCTCGACCTTCACCTCGCTCCACGGCGTGGAGAAGGAGATGCGGCTGGTGATGCCGTGGCAGGCGCTCGGAGCGGTGCTGGCCGCCGGACTCTGGATCGCGGGGGGGTGGTACTAGATGGCCGGGCTCCGCTACCTCGAGGACGTCATCACGCTGCAGTTCGATGTCGCCAAGTGCACCGGCTGCCAGCTGTGCACCCAAGTGTGCCCGCACGGCGTGTTCGCGATGGACGGCAGCCGCGCCAAGGTCGTCGACCGGGGCGCGTGCATGGAGTGCGGCGCCTGCGCCCTGAACTGCGCCTTCGGCGCGATCGAGGTGCAGTCGGGGGTCGGCTGCGCCGCCGCGATCATCGCGTCGTACTTCCGGCGCGGCGGTGAGGTGTCGTGCGGCCCGGACGACACTGCGGACGCGGGATCGTGCGGAGGCTTGTCGGGCGGCTGCTGCTAGCGCGCGAGCCCGCGTGCGCGGCCGAGAGCGCGGCGGATGCCGTCGAACGAGGGCTCATCGGCCTCGACGACGCTGCTGCGCCGGCCGATCTCGTCACAATGATGCGAGTCGGAGCTACGGATGCGGGCGACGCGCGCTTCGAGCCCTTCCAGGCGAGACGAGTTCTCGAGATCGAGAAACTCGAGCGCCACGATCGGCGCGTACTGCACGAGACGGCGCAGAAGCGGCCGGTCGAGCAGCCGGTAGGCGCCGAACCAGCGATCGACGTGCGCCACGTGGCACATCCCGCCGAGTCCGTCGATGGCGCGCGCCGCGTCGACGGGGTCGTACTCCACGATGATGCGGTGCAGCGGATCGTCCGCCAGCGCGCCCTCAACGCCAAGAGCCGCCATCAGCCCGTCGAAGCGCTCCTCGGCACTCTCCGGCGGGAAGAGCGCGATCAGGTGCGCCTCGTCCTCGCCCCACGACAGGCGGACCTCCACGCCCGGGAGGACGAGTAGCGGCAGCCCGGCCGCGGCCTCATGCACGCGCCGGAAGAAGTCGAGCGAGAAGTGATCCGAGACGCCCAGGACGTCGATGCCCGCGGCAAGCGCCGCGCCCGCTACGTCGCCGCCGCTCGTGTCGAGCGGTCCGCGGTAGTCGGTCCGCTCGAGCGGCATGTGGTTGTGCAGGTCGATCGTGTACGAGGACATCGGCGGTTCCCGGGTCTCGGTGCGTTGCGCTCCCGACGATACGACCGTGGCGCCCGCCACCTCACTCGCCTCCCGGAACGCGGTACGAAAGCGCCGCGCCGTAGGCGCCCACCAACTGCGCGTCGCGGGGCACCAGGACCTCGCCCGCGTACCCTGCGCGCACGAGCGCGACCATGGCCGGGTTGCGGGCGACCCCACCCGCGAACACGAGCGGGCCCTGCGCGCCGACCCTCTTGAGAGCGCCCAAGGTCCTGCGGGAGATCGACTCGTGGAGCCCGCGCGCGATGCGGCCCCGGTCTTCGCCGCGGTGGACCAGCCCGGTGACCTCGCTCTCGGCGAAGACCGTGCACATGGACGAGATCTGTACGCCCGAGTCGGCTGCCATGGAAGCACCGCCGAGTTCCTCCAGAGAGAAGCCGAGCGCCTTCGCCATGACCTCGAGGAACTTGCCGGTGCCCGCGGCGCACTTGTCGTTCATCTCGAAGTCCGCAACCTTGCCGGCCGCCGACAGCGAGATCGCCTTGGTGTCCTGACCGCCGATGTCGAGCACCGCACGGGCTTCGGGATAGAGCGCCGACGCGCCGCTCGCGTAGGCCTTGATCTCGGTCACGACGCTCGCTCCGAACGAGTCGCGTGCAACGTGGCGTCCGTAGCCCGTGGCGACGATGACATCGTGGGCGGCCCGCGCCACGAACGCAGCGGCCACGGACGCGGGGTCGAAACCCGAGTCCGCGACCGCCGCGTCCACGATCACGCCGTCGACGAGCCACACGGCGTCCACGGAACGCGATCCGATATCGAGCCCGAGGACGCGCTTGCTCACGGTGCTACTTCACCATCTCGAGGAACGCCTCGACACGGGTGGAGAGCTGGCCGACGTCCTCGACCGAGTAGTCGGTCTCGATGCGGAGGACCGGCATGTCGGCGGCCTGGACGGCCTTCGCGACTCCGGCCGACTCGATCTGGTAGGTGCCGCAGAAGCTCAGCGCGTAGTCGATCACGCCGTCGGCCTTGAGACCCTTGGCCATGCGGATGACATCGTCGATGCGGCCGGTGTTCGGCGTGAAGCAAGCGCAGTTGATGTCGAGGTACTTCGCCGCGAGGTCATCCAGCATCCCGTCGAGCGTGGTGGCGTCCTCGTCGACGAGCTTCTCGTAGTAGCGCGAGCCGGTGCACATCTCCTCGCCGACAACGACGCCGCCGGCCTTCTCCACGATCTCGTGGAGCTTCCAGTTCGGCAGGGCCATCGGCGTGCCGGTGATCAGGATGCGCGGGGCGCCCTTCGGTGCGACGCCGATCCCGTCGGCGACGCGCAGCTCGAGCTCGTCGGCCAACGCGTTCATCATCCGGGTGAAGCGCGGCACGTCGTCGTAGAAGGCGACCTGCACCGCGAGCAACGAGTCGAGGCCCGAGATCGGCGTGGGGTCGGCCGCGCGGGCGGCGTTGACGCGCTGGAGCGCGCGGCGCTTGTCGTTGACCTCCTTGATGGAGGCTGCGAGCGACTCGGCGGTGACCTTCTTGCCCGTGAGTTCCTCGAGCTTCGCGATGAGGTCGACGAGCTCACTGCGCCAGAACGCGACGTCCTTCGGGCGCTTCATCTGCGGCAGCTCCATGGTGTAGAGGTTCTGCATCTTGCCCAGCTCCTCGTACGCCTTCTTCTTGCCGTCGCAGGTCGTCTCACCGATGAGCAGGTCGGACTCCTCGAGGTACGGGCACACCTTCCCGAGCTTGAAGCCGACCATCGACTTGATGAGCGCGCAGGTGTTGCGCGGCAGGATCTGCTCGACCTCGTCGTAGGCCCACTCGGCGCCGGCGCAGATGCCGACCGACCAGGCGCCCGCCGCGCGGATGAGCTCCTCGGGGACGTAGAGGCAGTAGGTGCCGACGACCTTGCCGCCGGACTTGCGGAAGTCGTGGAGCTCCTTGATGCGCAGGCCGTGGACCTCCGACATCACGAAGTCGAGGTAGCCCATGCCCGCGGGGCGGTCCTTCTGCGTCATGAAGGTGGAGCCGTACATCCCGCCGACGGCCTCCAGCAGCGCGTCGTGCATCGGCAGATCGAGGCCGAGCTCGGCCCACATCGGGTGGTAGTCGACCACAGCGTCACTCATGGATGGCTCCTTTGCGTTCTTCAGGACGACGATTCCGCGCGCTCGGTGGGCGCGAGACACAGTATAAGCGGATTTCATGCGACACATAAAGTCAATCGAGCGGAATCGAGTGCAAAGCCCCCGTCGAGGCGCGACGGGGGCCGGATCGAACAGGCGGAGTCCTAGCTCACGCGCGGGTACGACCCGAGGACCTTGACCTCGCGCAGCTTGAGGCGGAGGCACTCCAATGCCAGCGCGACGGCGGGGTCGCTCACGTGGCCCTCGAGATCGACGAAGAACATGTACTCGCCCAGTTGCTTCTTGGTCGGGCGGCTCTGGATCTTGGAGAGGTTGATCTGCCCGTATGCGAACTCGGACAGGATCATCAGCAGCGCGCCCGGCTTGTTGCGCTGCATGAACAGGGCCAGCGACGTCTTGTCCTTGCCGGTGTGCTCGCCCAATCCCCGCCCGATGACCACGAAGCGCGTCTGATTGCCGGCGTGGTCCTCGATGGCCTCGTGGAGCACCTCGCCGCCGTACAGATCCGCCGCGAGCGTCGTCCCGATGGCGGCGAGCCCCGGCTCGGCGATCGCGCGCTGCACCGCCTCGGCGGTGGAGTTCGCGGCGACGGCCGGGCGCCCCGGCAGGCGCCCGGCGAGCCACGCGCGACATTGACCGGTCGCCTCGGGCTTGCTGATGATGGCCGTCACGTCCTCGAGCCGGACCCCCGGCGCAACGACGAGCGCGTGGTGGATGTCGCGGACGAGCTCCGCGGTGATGTGCAGCTCATGGTCGAACGCGAGCGCATCGAGCGTCTCGTTGACCGAGCCCTCGACGGAGTTCTCGATCGGGACGACGCCCGAATCGCACTCCCCCGAGGCGACGGCCGCGAAGACCTCGCCGATCGTAGCGCACGGGACCGGCTCCACGCCCTCCGTGCCGAGCGAGAGCAGAGCCTCCTCGGTGAAGGTCCCGGCCGGTCCGAGGAACGCGCGACGTACCATCACAGCTCTCCTGACTCCGCGAGCGCGACACGCTGGGCTTCGCGCTCGATCTCCATATCACGGGCGCGTAGCGCCTCGACGCCCGCGGGCGACGCGCTCACGCGGTTGCGGCCGGAGCGTTTCACGACGTAGAGGGCGTCATCGGCGCGGCGCAGCAGCGCCTCTCGATCGTCGGCGGTCCCCGGGTAGGTGGACAGTCCGATCGACACGGTGAGTTGCTCGGTGCGCTCGCCCTCGCCGTTCTTGAACGCGTGGTTGGCGACGGCCTCGCGGACCTTCTCGGCGACGACGAACGCGCCCTCGCCGTCGGTCTCGGGCAGCAGGATGGCGAACTCCTCGCCGCCGTAGCGGCAGACGATGTCGATGTCACGGACGGCGCCGCGCATCGCCGCCGCCAGCTCGGCCAGCGCCACGTCGCCGGCCGGGTGGCCGTTCGTGTCGTTGTAGACCTTGAACTCGTCAGCGTCGATCATCAGCAGCGAGACGCTGCGACCGAACCTCTTCGCGCGCCCGATCTCCTCCTCCGCACGTTCGAGCAGGTACCGGTAGTTGTACAGGCCGGTCAGCTCGTCGGTGATCGCCAGGCGGCGGGTCAGCTTGTACAGCTCCGAGTTCTCCACAGCGACAGCCAGCTCGTTGGCCACCGAGGTGAGCACGAGCCGGTCCTCGCTGCCGAGGCGCTCGAGCCGCTCCCCGGACGCGCAGAAGATGACCATGAGCCCGGAGCGGTCCATCAGCGTGGTGCAGGCGAACATCTCCTCGCCGTGGATCTGGGCGTCCGGGCCATAACTTGAGGGCGTGTGCTTGGCCAGGCCCGGGGCCAGGCCGAAGGAGGCGTTGAAGACGGTCTCGTCGCGCTCCTTGTCGATGATGAACAGCGCGCTGCCGGGCAGGTCGATCACCTTCGAGAGGATCTCGAGGACCATCTGCCCGACCTGCTCGAAGTCGAGTGTCGAGTGAATCAGCTCCGTGATCTCGGAGATGGCCTGCAGCTCGGTGAGTCGGCGACGGAGGTGGTCGTTCAGATCGTGGTACTCGCGCTGGCTGCGCCTCAGGCGCGTCTCCCGCTCCAGTTGGGTGCGTTCGATGGTCGCAACGATGAGCGCGGTCGCGAAGATAGCCAAGGCCTTGGCGGTCGTCACGGCGACGACGTCCGGGCTGAGAGCGCCCTGGACCACCGAGTGGGCGAGAAGGTAGGTGATGCTCACCAGCCCCGCGAAGACCGACGTCTCCGTCTGTGAGAACCCGGAGCCGTGGATGAGCGCGAGCGCGATCATCCAGGGATAGAGCGGGTCCTGGTAGCCGGTGAGCGCCCAGATGAGCAGCGCAGCGGACACCAGATCGGGAACCAGGACCGCGCGCAGGACCCGGCGCGGCTGCACGCGCCACACCAAGAGCGCCAGGGCGAGGCCGATCCCGGATGCCGTCATGACCCCGGCGCCCACGGCGAACGCGAGTCCTCCACCGGGCCGCGGCTGCATGACGCCCGTTGCATACGCGATCAGGAATCCGAGGCCGCCCAAGAGCCTGATCCCGAACGATACGTAGTCGATCATGCGCATGGCCGGCCAGCGATCGCGGAGCCATGCCGCTGCCCCGTCGCCCAGACGTATCGGCAGCCTATCCGTCCCGGCCATGCCGCCTTCTCCCCTCGGAGACGACGCTCAGTCCCGTCCCCTGGAGCGCGCGGACGCAGGCCTGGATCTCTTCCTCGGTAAGCACGAGTTCAGCGAGTCCGTCGGCGACCGGCTTCGCATACAGACGGTACGCGCCGCGGCCGTACATCGACGTCAGCACGAATCCCGTTGCTGTGTCGTCGAACAGCGCGACGGAGAAGGAGTTCTCACCCACGTCACCGGGGAGCGCGTCGAAGCGCACGATCCCGAGGTGGCGGATGGCGCGCCCGATGAGCTTGCCGAGCGCCTCGTCGTCAGCGCGGAGTTGCGCGTCGGTGGCGTCGAGAGCGTCGAGGCGGATCTGGACGGCCTGCGCGATGCCGGCGAAGTCGCCCGCCGCGGCCATGCGGCCCAGCTCGCCGCGGAGCGCGGTCAACTTGCGCACACGCTGCGCGAGCGCGAGCGCCCACGCGAGCGCGAGCAGCGCGACCACCAGCGCGACTATCGCTATGACGAGCTCGATCGACATCAGCGACCCTCCCCCAGCTACACTTCAAAGGAGTATACGACGAACCTGCGCGGCCGACGCCACGGCGCACGGCCGTATCGGGTGCGCGACCTGCGCTTTGTGCGCGTGCGGCCGCGGCGCCCACGGACGGAGAACCATGGACCTCGAAGCTCTCCAACGACTCCTCGCCGGCGTGGCCGACGGGAGCGTCAGCCCCGCAGACGCCGAGACGCGGCTCGCCGATCTGCCCTTCGCCGAGGTCGCGAGCGGCGGGACGCCCGTGGCCCGCGTCGACCACCACCGCGAGTTGCGGACCGGCTACCCCGAGGTCGTGTTCTGCCAGGGCAAGACGCCGCAGCAGGTCAAGGCCATCGCGCGCGACATCCTGGAACACGGCGAGGTCATGCTCGGCACCCGCGCCTCGGCGAGCCACTACCAGACCGTGGCGCAGGTCGCCTCCGACGCGCGCTACTTCGAGGACGCGCAGATCATCCTGGTCGATCGCCGCACCGAGCGTCCGGAGATCGGACACATCGTCGTGGCGAGCGGCGGCACCGCCGACTACCGCGTGGCGGAGGAGGCGGCCGTCTGCGCCGAGGTCATGGGCGACCGCGTCACGCGCCTCTACGACGTGGGCGTGGCAGGCATCCATCGTCTGCTGGCGGTCCGCGACGAGCTCACGAGCGCGAATGTGATCATCGCCGTCGCCGGCATGGAGGGCGCGCTGCCATCGCTGGTGGCCGGCCTCGTGAAGGTCCCCGTGGTGGCGGTGCCGACCAGCGTCGGCTACGGCGCCCACTTCGGCGGTGTCGCCCCTCTGCTGACGATGCTGAACTCCTGCGTCCCGGGGATCGGCGTCGTCAACATCGACAACGGCTACGGGGCCGCCGCCCTCGCCTCACGGATCAACAGGGCCGCCGCAGTTGCCGCGACCCCGTCGATGGACGAGGACTGAGCACGGTGTTCGGCTTCCTCGACTGCTTCTCGGGCGTCTCCGGTGACAAGTTCCTCGGAGCGCTGGTCGGCGCCGGGCTCGATCCCGAGGCGCTTCGCTCTCAGCTCGCGCGGCTCGACGTGAGCGGCTACACGATCGAGATCAGCGAGGTGCGCAAGTCGGGCATGACCGGCACCAAGGTCGACGTCACCGTCGAGGACGGGCAGCGCTCGCGCGATTGGCGGGCCATCCGGGAGCTCATCGCCGGCTCGCAACTCGCCGGCCCGGTGAAGGAGCGGGCACTCGACGCGTTCGGGCGTCTCGCGATCGCCGAGGCCGCCGCCCACGGGGTCGCGGTCGACGACGTGCACTTCCACGAGGTCGGCGCGGTCGACTCGATCGTCGACATCGTGGGCACCGCGATCGGCGTCGTGGAGCTCGGCATCACGGAGCTGTGGGCCACGCCGATCCGCTTGGGCCATGGGATGGTGTCGACCTCCCACGGGATGTTGCCGATCCCGGCGCCCGCCACCGCCGAGCTCCTGCGCGGCGTGCCCGTATACGCAGGCGAACTCGAAGGCGAGATGACGACCCCTACAGGCGCCGCGCTGCTGCGCGCTCTCGTGACGCGCTACGCGCCGATGCCGCCGATGTCGGCGGCGCGAGAGGGCTGGGGCGCGGGCTCGCGCGATCTGCCTATCCCCAACCTGTTGAGACTGACGCTCGGAGAGCCCGAGCTCGGCGGCGGCGGGCTGACTGAGATAGCCGTGCTGGAGACGTCCGTGGACCACGTGACCGGCGAGCTTCTCGCCGCCACGATCGACATCACGCTCGCGGAGGGCGCGCTCGACGCCTGGGCGGAGCCCATCCGCATGAAGAAGGGGCGCATCGGCACAGAGCTCACCGTGCTCGCGCGCGTCGAGGACGCCGCCCGGCTCACCGACCTGCTCATGCTCCACACCGGCACGCTGGGCGTGCGGCGCACCCTCACGTGGCGCCAGATCGACGTCCGCCGCAGCGAGACCGTCCCGACGACGCTCGGTACCGTCAGCGTGAAGGTCCAGGGCAGCGGCGCGTCGATGCGTGTGCGCCCTGAGAACGACGACGTCGTGGCCATCGCGCGGGCGACAGGGATCCCGCTCGACCGCGTGGCTCGGACGCTCACCGAAGAGGCCGAGGCCGTCCTGCGCGAACGCGCCGGAGAGGCTTAGCCGCCGACGCTCCACCCCTCGCCCGACCGGGTGAGGAACCCCTCGGCCGCCAACGCCTCGAGCAACTGAAGCGCGTCTCCGGCGGCGATGCCCGCGTCTTCAGCGTATGCCTCTGCGGGCGATCCGGGGTTCGCGAGCACCGCCCGCAGCAGCCGGGCGCGCTTCTGTCTCCTCGACCCTTCGAACGGTGACTGCCGCGTGTGATGCCGGCTGCGACGCGACGGGTTCGGAAGGGTGCGCTTGAGGTGAGCGCCGTAGTCGGTGAGCGCGTAGCCCCACCCGCGGGGGTCGTCGCGGTCCCAGACCGCCTCGGCGATCGGCACCAGCGCGCTGTCGGGAACGTCGTCGGCATCCGCGAAGAAGGCGTGCAGCAGCGCCGCGCGCACGTTGGTCTCGATGAAGGGAGCGGGCATCCGGTACGCGTAGCATGCGACCGCCCCCGCCGTGGCCGGCCCGATCCCCGGAAGGGTCGCCAGCAGCACGGGATCGGCCGGGAGCACGCCTGCGAACCGTGTGGCGACCTCCTCGGCGCAGCGCTTGAGCGCCACGGCGCGGCGGTTGTAGCCCAGGCCCTGCCATCGCTCCAGAACGAGCGCGAGCGGCGCTGCCGCGAGCGCGTCGATGGTCGGGAACACGGCCATCCACTCGCCCCAACGGTCCGCCACGCGCGAGACCTGCGTCTGCTGCAACATGACCTCGCTCACGAGGACACCGTACGCGTCGTCGATCCCGCGCCACGGCATCTGCCTGCCCGACGTGCGGTAGAACGACCACACATCGTCGCGGAAGGTCTCGAGGGCCGCCTTGGCCGGAAGGGAGTATGGGCTCAGGGGATCCATGCGGCGAGTATAGAGACAGAAGACAGCAGGAGGTCCACTGCGCGCGTCGAATGAGTAGAAGGCAGGACCAGAGCCGTTTGAAGGAGAACCCGGTGCCGAAGAAGATCCTCGTCATCGATGACGAACCGATGGTCGTGAAGATGGCCACGGACGCTCTCACCGCGCGCGGGTTCCACGTGACGTCCGCGCCCAACGGCTACGAGGGCCTCATCGCCGCACGCGAGCTGCACCCCGACCTCATCCTTCTCGATGTCGTCATGCCCGACCTGGACGGCCACGAGGTCGCGAAGCGTCTCAAGAAGGACGAGGGGACAAAGAGCATCCCGATCATCCACCTCTCGGCGATCGGCGACTTCGACAAGCAGCTGGAGGCCATGCAGGACGGCCTGGCCGACTACATCACGAAGCCGATCAAGCCGGCTGACCTGGCCGACCGTGTCGAAGCGTTCCTCGACCCGACGAAGAGCCAGCAGGCCAGCCGCGATGCGCAGGCCAAGACCGGCAGGCTGCGTGCGATCACCGACATCATGCACCGGGACCACGACGCCTAGGACCGCACGTCGCGTTCGTCCGACGCTGAAGGCTCAGTACATCGGGATGTGGTAGCGGCAGTGGTCGCGCTCGGGGCAGTCCTCGGGCAGCGTCGCCACGGTGACCGGCCAGACGCGCCCCTCGACGAAGCACGCGCAAGTCACCTTCTTGGCCGTGAACTTGATGTCGGGGTCCCAGCGCTCGTACTCGTCCATCCGCTCGCGCCAGTACTGGCACTTGCCGCGGATCTGCGTCTGACCGTCCAACACCGACGAACCCACTGCGTGCCCCTTGAGGATGTGCGCCGACGACCCGGCGCTGTTGCGGGTACTGTTGCATGTATCGGCCGGACGGCGTCGCGCTTGAAGAACCCGACCGGGGACCTACGCTTTGTGGCGTCGGAAGTAGCGCCGGTAGACCCAGATGCCGAGGGCGGTGAGGACCGTGCTCCCGACCGAGAGCAGACCGGCGCCCACACCCCCCAGCCACGAACCGCTCACGTAGGCGATCACGAAGAACAGCGCCAGCGGGACCCAGACCAGCACCGCCGAGAAGACACGCACCCCCACGCTGTCGTAGGCGTCGGGCTTCTCAGGCTGCTGCTTCAGGGTCCTGCCGTCGATCGCCATCGTCGCACCTCTCCGTCGTCTGCCACGACATCGTACCGCCGTTGCGCGACGGTGGCGCCGGCGTCGCAGAGTCGTCGCCCCGCGGTGCTAGCATCTGGCTGACCCATCCGCTGCGCCACGACCTGAGGGAGGGCCCATGAGCAAAGCCGACACGGCCATCTCCCAGGTCGTCCTCGCCCCCATCGCCCCGATCGCGCTGCTGCTCGCGGGCTGGTGGGGCTCCCTGCTCGCGCTGGGCGACAGCCCGGCCGTCGGGTGGTTCGCCGCGGGCGGCCTGGCGATCGGCGTCGCTCTCGACGCCACCGTGCTGCGCCGCCGGCTCGACTCGCTGTTCTCGATGAGCGATCGCGCGCTCCTGCTCGTGGCGCTCTTCTACTCGATCGGCGTGTACGGCTTCTTCATGGGCTTCCCGGTCTTCAACGCCGCGATCGGGATCGCAGGCGGCTACGTGGTCGCTCGGCGCGCCGTACTGACGGGTCGGGAGCGCGAGCGCGCGTTGCGCGACGGAAGGCGCGTCGCGACCACGATGACGTGCGTCCTCGGAGCGTTGTGCGTCGCGACAGCGGTGATGGCGCTCAACGAGAGGACGATGGGCGCGCAGCTGCAGGGGATGCTGGGACTGTCGTTCACGGTCACGTGGCCGATGATCTACGCGATCATCGGGGTCGGCGGAACGGGACTGCTCGCGATGCAGTACGCGGGGACGATCCTGACGGCCCGGCGGTTCGCGCCCCGATGAGGGCGGCTGATACGACGACGAGGGCCCCGTCCGGGATCGGACGGGGCCCTTCATTCGTCGCACCGAGATGCGCTATCTGAGCTCGAACACCACCGTGACGTTCGCGCTCACGTCGAGCTGGCCGGGTGAGATCGGCACGGCCGCGGAGGACTTGGCGCTCATCGCCGTGGAGTCGTAGTACATGGGCACGGGTGGAACGCTAACGCCCGAGTCGCTGATGCTGATGACGTCGCCCACGCTCTTGCCGGCCGCCTTCGCCATCGCCTCCGCGTTCTTGCGCGCGTCTGCGACGGCAAGGTCGATCGCCTCGACGGTGTACTTGGAGTCCTCCGAGATCGTGAAGCCCGGTCCGCTGATGGTGCCCGCCCCGGCGTTGTTCGCCGCGTTGATCACGTCACCGAGGGTCTGGATGTCGCGGACCTTGGCCTCGACCGAGAGCGAGGCCTGGTAGCCGATGATCGTCGGCTTCGCGCCGTTGCCGTAGGTCGGATAGACGCTGAGGTTGGCCGTGCGGACGTCGGCCTCTGCGATCCCGGCCTTCACCAGCGCCGCCGTGATCTTGGTCGCGACCGCGGACACCTGGGCCAGCGCCGACTTGGGGCTGGAGGCGTTCCGCGTGACGCCGAAGCTCATCGCTGCCTCGTCGGGCGAGCCCGGGACCTTGCCGCTGCCCGAGGCGGTCACTGCATTGAGCGGCGCGGCGGCCGGCGCCGTCACGACCTTCGTGGTGCAGCCTGTGGTGGCGATGACGAGCAGCGCCAGCGCGGCCGCGCACGCCACCGTCGATACGACTCCCCGCTTCATGAGCTTCTCCCGTGTCCATGTCCGGCCGCGAGCGGCCGATCTCCTTCTCTCCTACCTATGACGCCGGCGCTGCCGCGAGGGTTCGCGTACGGCAGCGTCCTAGAGGAACAGGCTCACGGCGCAGTAGACGAGCAGGCCGGCCATGACCCACGAGACGACCGTGCCGTAGCGGGTGAGGAAGCGCTCGAACAGCGAGCCGAACGCGGCCCAAGCGCTGGTGGACACGAAGCTGACCGCCGCCATGAACAGGCAGAACCCCGCGAGAACGATCGCGGACTTGTAGTAGGGGATCAGGAAGGTCGAGGCCGAGGTGAT
>DATCIA010000093.1:0-18341 GCA_036508075.1 Coriobacteriia bacterium | reverse complement strand
GGGCCCGGCATGTCACCGGACCCGCCGTAAGCCGTCATCTGGTCGGGATGGCGGGATTCGAACCCACGACCTCTCGGTCCCGAACCGAGCGCTCTACCAAGCTGAGCCACATCCCGACGAGGTCGTATCCTACACGGTAGTCTCGTGGCGCGGCAAGAAGCGATTCGCCGGACCGCGCACGACGGCACGGCAGAAGGCCCGGCTCCCCTGTGGGGGCCGGGCCTTCGCAGGTCTCGCGTGGTGTCGTTCCGAGTGCGCTACGGGGTCGTGGTGACCTTGAGCTTGTCGTGGCACGGCGCGCAGAACTTCGACTCGATGTGGCAGGTGAAGCACTGGTTGACCGGAGCGGCGAGGTAGGGGGCGATGCCCTCCTCCTCGAGAGCCTTGGCCTCGACCTCGAGCGCGCCCATCTCCTTCAGGATCTCCTTGGAACGCTCTCCGTGCGCAGCGCCGGACCAGTCGGCCGCCTTGTGCGACTCGGGAACCAGCTCGAATGAGGCGGGGTGGCACGTGCTGCACACGCCGGAGGCCGGCTTCTGGCCGGGCATCTTGGCCTTGCCCTCGAGATCGTGGCAGCGGAAGCAGCCGTCCATCGTCAGGAAGTTCTGGTGCTTGATGTTCTTGGTGCCGTTGGGAGCGGTCAGAGTGGGAGGTGCGGCCTCGTCGTTGTGAGCCACGCGGTTGTGGCAGACCGTGCACCAGATGCCGGCGTCCGTGTGCACCTTGTGGTTCGGAAGCAGAGCCGCGCTCGACGTGATGCGGCGGTTCATCGAGTGGCACTGCGTGCACTGCTGGGCGCCCATCTCCTTGCCGCCCTTGAGCGCGAGCGCTGAGCCCGGGTTCAGCGGCAGCGAGAAGGTGTTGCCGACCGTCGGGATGACCTCGAGGCCGGACTTCACCTTGGCCAGCAAGAACGTGACCGTGTCGGCGTTGACCGGCTCGTGGCACGCCATGCACGAGATCTGCGAGTGCGACGACGCCTTGTAGGCGGCGATCGAGTCGTCCTGGACCTTATGGCAGATCTCGCCGCAGAACCACAGCGTCGACGTCGCGCCCAGCATCACGATGACAAACGCGGCCAACGCCAGGACGATAACGAACGTCCAGACGATGAACCGAGGCCTGCGGACCGGATCCTTGAACCCGGCCAAGGAGATCTTCGCCATTCCCATCGCTCCTTCTAAAAAGACCACATCGGGGATCACGACATGCTTCGACGAGTGCTTGAGACAGCCCCTCCCGCCGTGGTGCCAACACTATGGGAACACTAGCACTCACGCAAGCGCGGCCGTGCGAGCGCACAGCACACCCAAGTCCGTTGTTCGGCGTCAGAGCGGCGATTCCTGCACGGACGACGCAGCGGGAACGCGCACGGAACGTGACGTCGCGAGCGCGATCGCGGCCACGGACATCAGAATCGCGCTGAGCACGAAGGGAGCCGAAGGAGACACGGTGTCCCACAGGATCCCCGCCACGAGGCTGGCGGGCAGTGCCGCGAGCCCGATCGCGAAGGTGTAGCCCCCGAGCGCGGTCGCACGAAGGTGCGCGGGGACCAGGTCGACCACGAACGCGCGCGTCATCCCCTCCGTCGCCGCGTACGGCACCCCGTAGAGCGCGAACAGCGCCCACACCGAGGCGGGGTGCCCCGCCAACGCGAACCCCGCGTACACGAGCGCGTATCCGGTGAAGCCGAACACGACAAGCCAGCGCCGGCCGATTCGGTCGGACAGGTGCCCGAACGGCGTGGCCAGCGCCGCGCCGACGACGTTGAACAAGAAGTACATGAGCGGGATGAGAGCAGCAGCGGTGCCCACGTTCTGCGCCCGCAGTACGAGCATCGCGTCCGATGAGTTGCCCAGCGCGAACAGGGCGCTGATCGCCGTGAACACCGTGAACGGGACACCGAGCTCCCTGAGCGGGAGCAGCGCCTGCTTCTCCCCTCGGGCGCGCGTCCGACCGGGTGTGCGCGCCTCGCGAACCCCCGTCAGCACCAGCACGATCGCAAGCGTCCCCGGGATGGCCGAGATCCAGAACACGAGGCGGTAGCCCTCGGGAACCAGCGTCAGGATGGCCCACGCGGTCAGAGGGCCGATCGCGGCGCCCACGGTGTCCAGAGCCCGGTGGAGTCCGAAGTCGCGCCCGCGCCGTTCCGCGGTCCCCGAGTCGGCGATGAGCGCGTCGCGGGGGGCGGTCCGCACGCCCTTGCCGAAGCGGTCGGCCACCCGCAACGCGAGCACGGCGGGCCAGCCGGGCACGAGCGCCATGAACGGCTTCACGACGTTGGACAGCCCGTACCCGAGCGCGATGAGCGGACGGCGGCGCTTCATCCGGTCCGAAAGCCTGCCCGACGCCACCTTCACCAGCGAGGCGGTCGCCTCGGCGAGCGACTCGATGAGCCCGATCGCGCTCACCGGCGCGTGCAGAACGTTGGCCAGGAAGAGCGGGAGCACGGGGTAGACCATCTCGGACGACGCGTCAGTCAGCAGACTGACCAGTCCCAGCATGATGACGTTGCGCGGGACCTTGCCGTCCCGCACCGCGGACGGACCGGGGCCGGCTGTCGGCCCGGTCGGCGGCAGAGGCTCCTCATCAGCGGATGGGACGCCCATCGGTCAGCCCAGTTCGAGAACGATCTCGACCTCGACCGGCGCGCCGAGCGGGAGCGAGGCGACTCCGACCGCAGCGCGCGCGTGCTTCCCCGCCTCCGCGAACGCGGCGCCCATGACGGCGCTCGCACCGTTGATGACGCCCGGCTGGGCTGTGAAGCCGACGGCCGAAGCGACGTAGCCGGTGAGTTTCACCACGCGGGTCACCTCGTCCAGGTCGCACACGGTGGAGGCGGCCGCCAGCGCGTTGAGCGCGCATCGGGCGGCGCACCCGTGCGCCGTCTCGGCGTCCACCTCGGCGCCCACCGAACCGTTCGCGAGCAGCGAGCCCGACACCATGGGCAGTTGTCCCGACGTGAACACGAGCGAGCCGGTGCGGACCGCAGGGACGTAGTCTCCCAGTGCCGGGGGACCCGTGGGTAGTTCGAACCCGGCGGCGGCGAGCCGCGCGGCGACATCCTGTGAGCCGGCCATGCTGGCACCCCTTCGCGACGCCCGGAAGATGCTGCGGATGATAGCACCGCGCGCGTGCACCTGACCTGCGGGGTCTTGGCATCGGCATACCCCATGGGGTATACTCCGCAGCGCTTTCCGTTGTTGTCCGCTCCCGCTGTTAAGAGGAAACTGTGAATGTAGCTACTATCGACCCGGCGCGGTGCGACCGCTCTCCCGCCTGCCCGGCCCGTAGGGTCTGCCCGCAAGGCGCCGTGAGCCGTTCCGGGTGGGGCCCTTGGGAGATCGACCCGCAGCTGTGCACCGGCTGCGGCGCGTGCATCCGCGTCTGCCCCACGGGCGCGATCTCGATCAACGCCCTCGAGAGGTGATGAACATGGTCAAGGTACAGGTGTTCGACTTCGCGGCCGAGACGAACTGCTTCTCCGGTGGTTGAGGCCCCTCGTGGTCTCCGGCGGAGATCACTGAGCTCATCCGCGACGAAATGACGCGCAGGTTCGGCGACAAGGCCAGCATCGAGTACATCGACACCGGCGACGCTGCGACGCGCGCGGCGCACGAGGCCGACGTCGCGGCCATCCAGGAACGCGGCCTGATCTACCCCGTGACGTTCGTGGACGACGAGGCCGTCTACGACGGCGCCGTCTCCTACCCGGGGATCATCCGAGCGGTCGAGACCAAGCTGGGTGTCACCGCATGACCGACACGCGCCCGGTCGTCGCGGTCGAGCGGTGCGGCTCCTACGAGCAGGCCGAGGTCGAGGCCGCTCTCGAACGGGCGCTCGCGCCCCTCGGGGGCATGGGCGCGTTCGTTTCGCAGGACCAGAGCGTCTTCGTGAAGGTGAACCTCCTCACGAAGGCGGAGCCGGACCGCGCGGTCACCACGCACCCGGCACTCGTGCGCGCCGTGGTGCGGGCGGCCAAGCTCGCCGGGGCGCGGGACATCGCGATCGGCGACAGCCCCGGCGGCCGCACCACCGCCGCATCCGCGCGCGCACTGTTCGATATGAGCGGGATGTCCGCGGTCGCCAAGGAGGAGGGCGTGCGGCTCTCGCTGCTCGACGACTCCGTCGTGCGCGTTCCCTCCCCCGGCGGGGTGCTCTACCAGTCGTTCAACCTGGGCAGGGAGGCCGTCGAGGCCGACGTGCTCATCGACCTGCCGCGCATGAAGACGCACGGCTTCATGATGTTCACCGGAGCGGTGAAGAACCTGTTCGGCTGCATCCCGGGGCTCGAGAAGGCGCAGTTCCATGTCAAGGTCCCCGACCGCGGCGACTTCGCAGGCATGCTGGTGGATCTCTACCTCGCCTGTCGCCCGGAGCTGTCGATCATGGACGCGATCGTGGCGATGGAAGGGGCGGGTCCGTCGGGGGGCACCCCGAAGCCGATCGGTGCGCTGCTCGCGTCGTCCGATGCGGTCGCACTCGACGTCGTCGCGTCATCCATCGCCCGCTTCGACCCCATGGACGTCTACACCAACGCGGTCGCGCACAAGCGCGGCCTCGGACCCGCGACGGCAGACGAGGTCCGCATCGAGGGAACCCCTTGGCGCGAGCTGGTCCCCGAATCGTTCGAGCAGCCGGCGCGCGATGTCTCCCGCGGCATGCCCCCCGCCATCGGGCGCTGGGCACGCAAGCACACGGCGTCCAGACCGTACCTCGAGCACCGCGATGCCTGCACGACCTGCCGGACCTGCGAGAAGAACTGCCCGGTCTCCGCGATCCGCATGGAGCAGCGGCGTCCGACGTTCGACCTGGACACCTGCATCCGCTGCTACTGCTGCCAGGAGCTGTGCCCCGAGAGGGCGATCGGTCTCAAGACGCCGTGGTTCGCGCGTGTCGCTCGGCGAGGCGGCTCCAGGCTCGCCTGACCCGCGGCGCTCGCGTCAGACTGCTGCGACCCCGTCGACCTCTCCGGTGGGAGAGCCCCACTCGGCCATGACGACGCCTCCGAGCACGATCGCGGCGCCGAACATCTGCCACGGGTCCAGCGCCTCGTTCGCGAAGGCGAGCACCGCGAACACGACGGCGAACGGGAGCTCGAGCGTCGACACCACGGCGGCCTGCGCAGCACCCATCCGGGCGATGCCGCCGAGGTAGAGCATCACCGCGGCGAAGGTCGGCACCGCGACGAGCAGCGCCACCGAGCCCCACGTCTGCCAGCCCCACAGAGGAACCTCGGCGAGCGTCCCCCGGAACGCGGACACCGCGCCGATGGCGACCGCCGAGATCGCGAAGGTGTACGCCATCATCGTGAGGCGCGGCGTGCGCCCGAGCGACCGGTACGACAGCAGGTTGAACACTGCGTATCCGAGCGCCGCGCCGAGACCGAGAAGCAGCCCCCGGACGGTGATCGTCGACGAGGCCGCGAACACGTTGGCGACCAGCGCGCAGCCGAGGAAGGTCATCAGCACCGCGGCGATCCGCTTCGGCGGGAAGATCTCCTTGAGGAACAGCCATCCGAGCACCGAGACGAGCGCCGGATAGGTGTAGAGCAGGACGGTGGTCACGGAGACCCCGACCTCGAGAGCGCCGAACGAGTAGCACACCGACGCGGCGCCGTATCCGGTGAGCGACAGCCCCAGGAACCGCAGGAGGTCGCCGCGACTCACGCGAAGCGCCTTCGGGTCGCGGATCGCCTGAACGACCGCCATGACGAGGGCCGCGATCGCAAAACGGACGGCCAGAAGCGAGAACGGCTCGGCGGGATGCGCGAGCGTGACGTCGCACGCCCACTTCGTGAGGATGCCCAAGGTAGCGAAGCAGGCCGCTGACGCGACGACGACGAGCACGGCGATCCTGCGGGACACGTTCACCTCCGGGTGGGGCGGGTGGTATGCGACATTCGCACTGACTGCGCATCCGCGTCAACCGCGATGCTAGACTCCGCCGCATGGACGCATCCCTCAGACCACGGTGGAAACGACGCTACCTGCGCTGGCTGCCCGCTGCCGCCTGGGCGCTGGTCATCTTCGCAGGCAGCTCGATGCCGGGGAGCAGCATCCCCGGAGGCTCCTGGAGCGTGCTGGGCCACCTGGGCGAGTACTTCGTTCTGGGTGCGCTCGTCTCGTGGGCGCTGCGGCGGGACGATTGGGGCACCGTGTTGCTGGTGCTCGGGCTGTGCGCGCTCTACGGCGCCACCGACGAGTTCCACCAGGCGTTCGTGCCCCTCCGGACCCCCGACGTCGTCGACTGGGCGACGGACGTCGCCGGCGCGGCCATCGGCGTGGCGGCGCACCTGCTGTGGACGCTGAGGCGCGACGCGCGACGGGATGCGAGCCGGCGTCAGTAGGAGCCGACCGGAGGCGGCGTCACCCCGAGCTGCCGCAGCTTGATCCTGAAGTCGTGCTGGTTCGCGGAGGTCGCGATGGCGTCCTCGACCGAGATCCTGCCCTCCTGGTAGAGGCGCACGAGCGACTGGTCGAAGGTCTGCATCCCGTAGTACTCCCCCTCCGCCATCGCATCGCGGATCTTGTAGGTCTGCTCCGGGTCGAGAAGGTACTCGCGGACCGTCCCGGTCATGACGAGGACCTCGACCGCGGGGACGAGCCCGCCGCCGATACCCGGGAGCAGCCGCAGCGAGACGATTCCCCGCAGCGTGGAGGCGAGCATAAGCCGCGTCTGGAGCTGCTGATGCGGTGGAGAGAAGTCGATGATGCGGTTCACGGTCTCCGTGGCGTCGATCGTGTGCAGGGTCGACAGGACCAGGTTCCCGATCTCGGCAGCGGTGAGCGCCGCTGAGACCGTCACGTAGTCGCGCATCTCCCCGATGAACACGATGTCAGGGTCCTGACGCACCACGTGCCGCAGCGCGTCGCCGTAGCTCTCGGTGTCGATCCCGATCTCGCGCTGGTCGATGACGCAACCCTGGTCCTCGTGAAGGACCTCGATGGGATCCTCGACGGTGACGATGTGGCCCTGGCGCGTGCGGTTGATGTAGTCGATCATCGCCGCGACGGTGGTCGTCTTGCCGGAGCCGGCCGTGCCCGTCACCAGGACGAGGCCCCGGGGCTCGTCGGCCAGCTGTTCGATCACCGCGGGGAGGCCGAGCTCGGAGAAGCTGCGCCGCTCCGTGGAGACCCGTCGCGCCGCCATCGAGATCGCGCCCGACTGACGGTAGATGTTCACGCGGAACCGGCCGACGCCGGCCAGCGAGTAGGCCATGTCGATGTCGTGGCCGTCCTCGAACATCGCGCGGTGGCGCGGTTCGAGGATCTCGCTCGCGTACGCCTCGGTGGAGGTCGCGTCGATGGCGGGCATGTCACGCAGGATGGTGAGCGTGCCGTCGAGGCGCACCGCCGGCGGTGTGCCCGCCTTGATGTGCAGGTCGGAGCAGCCGCGCGCGGCCATCATCTCGAGCAGTGCGTCGATCTGGGCCATGGTGTCGGACATCCCCTCGTGCCGCGGCCGAACGGTATCGGCGGGGTGCCCGCCTCCCTCGCACATCCATGGTACCGCGAGTGAGGAGCCGATGAACGGGGCGCTCAGACCTCGCGCAGCGCCGGCATGAGGAATCCGAGCACGCCGATCCCGATGATGTAGGCGCCCACGACCCCGATCATCGCCGTGACGCCGTAGACCTCGGCTGCGATGCCCGCGCCCGCAAGACCGATGACGGACGCGACGCGGGTCACGGTCATGCGCACGGCGAATACGCGCCCACGGTTGTCGTCCTCCGTGTGCGTCTGCATCATCGTCACCATGGGGATCCCGAAGAACTCGTTGGCGACGCCCATCGCGAAGAGGATGAGCGCCGCGACCCCTATCTCCCTGGCGAAGCAGAGCGGCAGCATGAGGGCGCCGAACGCCACCATGCCCCACACGTACTTGAGTCCCGCGCGGCCGGACCCGCCCATGCCGATGGCGATGCTGCCGACCACCAACCCCGCGGTCGTCGAGAGGTCGACCACGGCCATACGCAGCGCATCGGGGAGCCCCGAGCCGGCGAAGACCCGCAACGCCTGCAGGATGCTCAACGTGATCGCCGCACCGAGCCCGATCGCCACGGCGCCGTAGGTGAACAGCAGGCCGCGCAGGACGCCGTTGGTGCGGATGCGCTCGAATCCCGTCCGCAGGTCCCCGAGGATGACCGCGAGGCCCACAGGGGCGACCTCGCGGGGCGCGGCGCGGTACCGGAGCCGTAAGACGAAGACCGCCGACACGACGAACGTCACCCCGTCGATGTAGAACGCGTACTTGGTACCGACGCCGGCCACCAGGGCCCCGGCGATCCCGATGCCGAGCAGCTCCGCGATCGAGCTGGTCGTCACGTCGAGGGAGTTGGCGGCCATCAGCTCGTCCTGCTCGACGACCGAGGGCACCAGGGCCATGCGCGACGGCTCGAAGAACAGCGACACCGTGGCGCTCGAGAAGGCGAGGAGGTAGACGGCCCACACTCCGAGCGGGGCCGCGAACGGGATCGCGACGACCAGGCACGCCCGGACCAGGTCGGCCGAGATCATCGTGCGGCGCCGGTCCCATCGGTCGACGAAGGGGCCGGCGACGAGACCGAAGAGCGCCGCGGGAAGGAACGTGATCGCGAAGACCAGCCCGGTCTGGGCCGGCGATCCGGTCGCCTGCCACACCATGATGCCGAGGGCGACCTGGCTGAGCTTGTCGCCGAGGATCGACACGGTCTGGGCGATCCAGAGCCTGCGGAAGTCGCTGCGTCGCAGCGGTGCCAGAACCCCTGGTGTAGTCATCCCTTTGCCGCAGCCCCTTGGACAGTGCGACCGAGCGGCCGTTCCTCTCTAGGGCCGACAAGCCCCCGAGAACCCTCTGCCGTCGATCGGATCGATGCTCACCACGTCGCCCGTGTGCGGAGCGTGCACCATCTTACCCCCGCCGATGTAGATACCGACGTGGTGGATCGGACTTCCGAAGAACACGAGGTCGCCGGGCTCCAGGTTGTCGCGGCTGACGCGGGCACCCTGGCCGATCTGCGAGCCGGCGTGGTGAGGGAGGCGCACGCCGACCTGCGCGTACACGAACATCGTGAACCCTGAGCAGTCGAACGTGCGCGGCCCGGAGGCGGCCCACACGTAGCGGCACCCCAGGTACCTCAGCGCGATGGCCACGACGCCGGCGCGCGGCGAGCGAGCGGGGTCGCCCCAGTTCCAGCCGGTGCCGCCACCGCCACCGCCGCTGGCGCGTGCGTCCGCGGCGCGTCGGGCGCGATCGGCCGCCATCAACGCCGCGATCTCGCGCTCGACGCCCTTCAGCAGGGCCTTCGCCTCGGCCTCGTCGGCGAGGATCGAGCGCCGTCGCGTCGCCATCACGTCGTAGACTTTCTTGGAGGCCGCTTCGGCGGGCTTGAGTTCAGCCTGTACGGCGAGCGCCTCGGTGCGCAGTACCTTGAGCTGGGCGACCGCCTCGGATTCCTCCTTGTTCATCTCGTTCAGGAGGTCCCAGGTGGTCGCGAAGTCGTCGAAGGTGGCGGCACCCAGCAGCACGTCGAGCAGGCCGAGCGGCCCCGAGCGGTACATGCTGTCGGCGCGGACGTTCAGAGAAGTCTGGAGGACGTCGGTCTTGGCCTTGTTTGAGGCGAGCTTGGCGTTGAGGCGGACGACCTTGGCGTGCAGAGTGTCGTACTCGATCTTCGCCTGGTTCCAGTCCTCGGTAGCGATCTCGGCCTTCGTCTCGAGGGCGTCTATCTTCGCCTTGATCGTGACGGCCAGGGCACGCTTCGCGGTGATGGGCGCCGCGAAGGCCGGTGCAGGCATCGATGTGAGCGCCACGCCCAGGGCGAGGGCAACGGCGACGAACCGCAGGATCCGTCCCATGGTCGCGCCCTCCCTTACCGTGATCGGCGTCGACGTGTGACCGGCAAAAACCGCGTCACTGTAGCACAGACGGCGCCTGGCCCGCGAGGCCGAGGCACAGCCCGTCGATGAGAGAGACGGCCAGCGCCTGGAGCGTATGTTCGTCCTCCGCCGGCTCATCGACGTGCACGATCACGTGCGCATCCATGGGATCCGCGGACGCCACCGCGGCCGCCAGACGCCTCGACAGCGCCTCGCCGCCCTCGCGCACCGCCACCGTCCGGGCCAGACCCGAGGAGACCGCGGTGAGCTCGACGACCAGCGCTCCCGAGCCCGCACGGGCCGAGGGAGAGGTGCTCATCCGGGCGCGCGGTTCGCTCGCGTGAGCGAGGTTGACGATACGGTCGGCCAGCGCCGACGAGGGTCCGTCGGGCACGAGCACGACCGCGACACGACTCAACACGCCTGCGTTGCGCGCCGGCGCGGCCCGCAATTCGACGGGCGGCAGCGAGGGCTTGTCGCTCCACACGTGGCGCAGCCCGTCGATCGCCCGCACCGTGCCCGGACCGACGATGCCGTCGGCGCCCAGTCCTGTGTTGCTCTGGAAGTCGCGGACGGCGCCTTCGGTGAACGCGCCGAATATCCCGTCCGCGGCACCGCAGGCGAATCCCATCGCGTTCAGGGCTCCCTGCAGCGCGCGCACATCCGCACCATGAAGGAAGGGCTGACGGAGATAGAGGAGCCGGTCGCCCATCGTGAAGGTGGCGTCGACCAGTGCCGCCCAGGTGTGGGCGCCGACCTCGCCGTCCTCGTCGAGACCGCGGTCGCGCTGGAACGCGCGGACGGCCGCGTAGGTGGCTCCGAGGAACACGCCATCGACACCGGTCGGGCCCAGATCGACCCCCAGCGTGATCAGGCGCTTCTGGACATCTTCGACCGCGGCACCGCGGTCGCCCTCACGGATGGGTCTCACTCAAGGCCTCTCACCGGCGCCCGATCGAGACACCGCGGACTCGTCAGCGGTACCCGTAGCGGCCGCGGAACTTCGCCAGGTTGTCCTGCGCGAGCTGGCTGTGCTGTCCGGACTTCCGCAGGTATCGCTGAACATCCAACTCGACCGCGGTATCGCGTTCATAGCGGTAGGCTTCGCCATCGGCCCTGAGGACGTACCCCGTGGCCAGGCTGGATAGTATCACCTCGACCAGGTGCTCCGAGCGGCTCAGATTGCCCGCTGCCTCGCTTGCGGTGAACCGCCGGCCGGCGTGCGAAGTCATGAACTGCAGCACGTCGCGAACGACGTTCTCGGTGGCGCGGTCGCCCGGCAGACCCTTCAGCGCTCTGTCCAGGCTCATCGGCCGTCCACCTCCGTCTCACGTCGATCGCCCTCTTGCTCGTGGTACCCGCGAATGGCTGCGTTCACTCGCCCAGCGGGCAACTCCCGATGACCGGGGGTGCAAGAACGATGCCGAGTGGCGGTCTTGCCTAGTCGGGCCACCTGACCGTGTTCTTGCCGCTCCTCTTCGCATCGTACATCGCCTGGCCGGCCGCCACGATCAGGGTCGCCCCGGTCTGCGCGTGGTGCGGGTAGGAGGCGACGCCGACCGAGACCGTCTTGTGTACGTCGTCCACGATACCGAAACCCTCGTACGACAGCATCGCCACGCCGGCCCGGATGCGCTCCGCGACGGCCCGAGCGCCGTCGAGGTCGGTCTCGGGCAGGACGATGACGAACTCCTCGCCGCCGTAGCGCGCGGCGATATCGATCTCGCGCAGCATGCCCGAGATCATCATCGCAACGGACTGGAGGACGCGGTCGCCGTGCGGGTGGCCGTACGTGTCGTCGAACGACTTGAAGTCGTCGATGTCGAGCATGATCAGCGAGATCACGTGGCCGAAGCGCTGGGCCCGGCCGATCTCCTCCTCGAGGTGCTGCATGAAGTAGCCGTGGTTGTAGAGCTCGGTGAGACGGTCGGTGACCGACAGGCGCTCCAGCTCCTCGTGGAGAAGCGCGTTCTGCAGCGCCAGCGAACTCTGGTTGCCGATGACCTGCAGCCGCTCCATCTCGGCGGGCGTGAAGTCGCGTGCGTTGTGCGAACCGATCACGAGGACTCCCACGACGCGTTCGCCGCTTCGAAGCGACACGGCCGCATGGGAAGCGAGATCGCCCGGATCGTTCGACCAGGCGGCCGAGCCCGGGACGGCCGAGGCGTCGGCCTCGACGGCCACACCGTCGCGATACGCGCGACCGAGGATCGTGGTGTCCACCGGGACGACCTCCACGAAGTAGCCGGCGGGGCGACCCTGCGCGGCGGCGTAGCGCAGCTCCCAGTGCTCGGCGTCGAGGAGGTAGACGCACGAGATCTCGGCTCCCAGGATGCCGTTCGCGCCGTCGACCACCAGCGAGGTCACGTCGTCGACCGTGGTGAACGAGGTCAGCGCCTTGAAGAACTCGTGGGTGAAGAAGATCTCCGAGAGTCGGCGCTCGAGCTCGTCGTTCGCCTGCTCGAGCGCGACCGTACCGGCCTGCAGCATGTTCTCGTGCCCGCGCATCTTCTCGTAGGCGACCTCGAGTTCGGCGAGCAGACGCTCCTGCTCCTCGCCGCGCTTCTTGGCCATGAGCAGGTCGCGGATCAGTTCCGCGCCCTTCGCGCCGACGATCTCGACGGCCGCGGGACGGTAGGCGACCAGGCGGGCGCGCAGTTCGGGGTCGTCGGTGAGATCCAGGATGACGCCCAGGCCGTCGACGGCCGCGAGATCGGCGACGTCATCGGACGTGGCGATCCCCAGCTCACGGGCGGCCACGGCTCCGGCCGCACCGGCCCGCGACTCGGCGAGCGCGACCAGTTCGATGCTCTCCACCTCGGCCAGAAGCCGCACCATCGATGCGGCGCGCAGGTCGCCCCCCGCGATCGCCACCTTGAGCGGTCGGCGGGGGTGCTCACCGTCGCCTGTGCCGCCGGGCTGATCGGTCACTCGCGACATCCGCGCCTCTCCCCCGGTCGCTGCGTCAGATCTCGTGCATGCCGTACGTGTAACTCCGTATCAGCAGGATACCGGTGCCCGGGGAGAGTTCGATAGTCCGCGCATGCGATCCGCCGGTGTCCGCCGCGCTGACCGGTACCCCGGCGCGCTCCAGCTGGTCTCGCACGGCCGCGACATTCCGGTCACCGATCGTGTCTGTGCCCGACTCGCCGCGGAACATCGAAGCCCCGCCTGCGAGCTTGGCGACCATCCGGCGCCGGCCGGCGCCGAGGTCGACCATACGTTCCACCAACGCAGGCACGGCGATATCGGCGAAACGGTGCCGCCGGCCGGTCTGGGCGCTGCCGAGCGCCGTCGGGAGCATCACGTGCGCGAGACCGCCGACGCGCACGCGCGGGTCCCACAACGCGACGCCGACGCAGGAGCCGAGCGCCTGCGTGATGAGGATCCGCGGCTCGAAGGCGCAGTCGATCTCGCCCACGCCGACGATGATGCGGTCGGGATCTTCGAGAAGGACCATGTCGCGTGCTGCATCGGTCAACTCGCTCATGCGACCCCGAGTCGCCCCAGGAGCACGCTCAGTCCGGCGGGATCGGGCAGGAAGAACAGGTAGGAGTCGACGGACGTGTCCGAGCCGTAGAAGCGTGTCTTGAGCAGCAGCGCGACGTCGGCACGCATGGCCGCGTCGGCGGTGACCGCGTCCATGATGGCGCCGGCCATGTCGAGCGTGGACGACGCGCGAGCGGGGAGCAGACTGACGTCGGCGAGCCGCCCCACGGCCGCCAGGTACGCTGCCATCAGGATCGAGGCGACGTGGCTGACCAGCGCCTCCTCGTCGGCGCTGAAGGCCTTGGCGGTACCGACGGGACGCGCGTGCATCATGTCGACCAGCGCCAGAGCCGAGGCCCGCTCGGCCATGAACAGCATGCTTCCACCGATGTCGCCGAGAACGCGCACGTGCACGCCGACGACCAAGACCTCGGGACCGCCGAACAGGTCCGGGACCTCTCCGACGCTCAGCACCTCGAGCGTGGGCACGTCGATCGAGACCGCGTGTCCCACGAGCTGCGAAAGCGCCGTGGCGGCATGCCCTGCACCGATGCTCCCCGTCTCCCGGAGGGCGTCGGCCTGCATCTCGGTGAGCGCGTCGAACCTCATCTGGAGCCCTCTCCGGTGGAGAACAGTGCGCGCGGGTCGATGATGAGCGCGACGCTCCCGTCGCCCAACACGGTCGCCCCGCTCAGCCCCCGAACGCCCGCGAAGATGCCCGAGAGCGGCTTGATGACGATCTCCTGGCGGCCGACGAGCCCGTCGACCCCGACGGCCCGCGCCATCTCGCCCCACTCGAGCAGGACGATGTTGCGGCTGCGCACCGGCGAGCGCCGATCCGCCTCGAGACCCACCACCGCGTCCAGCGTGTCGAGCGGCACGACCCGCCCGTCACGCAGGGTGAGCACCGGGTGCAGGTCGACCGTGCCCACCGGCAGATCGTCGTAGGCGAGCACCTCGGTGACCGCACCGAGCGGGATGGCATAGGTGTGGCCGGAGCTGCGCACGAGCAGCGCCTGGATGATCGCGAGCGTCAGCGGAAGCGACAGCACGAACTCGGTGCCGCTCCCGGGGCGCGAGCGGATCGCCAGCGCGCCCCCGAGCTGCTCGACCTTCGCGCGGACCACGTCCATGCCCACACCGCGCCCGGAGACCTTCGTCGCGTGCTCGGCCGTCGAGAACCCCGGCGTGCAGGTGAAGAGCAGGATGTCGTCGTCACTCATGGTGTCACGCTCGCCGGCCTGCGCCAGCCCGCGCGCCACCGCCGCCTTCCAGATGCGCTCGACGTCCATGCCGCGACCGTCATCGGCGACCGTCACGAGCACGCGATCGCGCTCGCGCGCGGCTGAGAGCCGCACCAGGCCGCGTGCGGGCTTGCCCGCGGCCACGCGGGCTTCCGCGGGCTCCAGGCCGTGGTCGATGGAGTTGCGGAGCAGGTGCACGAGCGGCTCCACTATCTCGTCGAGAACGGTGCGGTCGAGTTCGATGTCGACGCCGTCGACCTCGAACGCGAGGTCCTTGCCCAGATCGCGCGCGAGGTCGCGGACCATGCGCGGGAATCGGTTGAAGGTGTTGCCGACGGGCACCATGCGCGTCTGCATGACCTCGCGCTGCAACTCGGCGGAGATCCGGTGTACCTCCTCGACGGCGGCGTTGAGATCGTGGTCGTCGATCTTCTCGGTGATGTTCTCCAGGCGCGACCGCGCGATGACGAGTTCGCCGACGATGTCGACCATCTCGTCGAGGTGGGTCAGCGCGATGCGGACCGTCTGCGTGTCGGCGAGTTTGGGGACGGCCTTGGCGGCGCGGCCGAAGGCTGCGTCGCGGTCAGCACCGACATCCGCGGCGTCCGCCGCAGGCGGCTCGGGCGCGACGGGGACCGCCGCCGGCTCCGGTTCGGGGGCGCGCTCGACGACGCTCGCAGTCTCGACCTCGGTGATCGCCCGCACGGCCTCGACGAGCTTCTCGCCGGGGCGGTCGGTCTTCACGCGCACGGTGAAGGTGCGGTCGAACTCGCCTTCGTCGATGTCCTCCTCGGACGGGACGGTGCCCACCACCTCGCCCAGCTGGCGGAGGCGCTTGAGGACCATGTAGGCGCGTACCGACGCCAGCTGGCAGGCGGACTCGATGGTGACCGAGAGCGTGACCACGCCCGCATCGGCCGCCGCGGCAATCGGCGCCTCGGCGACGGCGGACTTCGCCGCCTCCTCGGCGGCGCGGTGCGCGACCTCGGTGTGCTCCTTGAGCTCCTGCACCATCAGCTCCGGGTCGACTTCCGCGCCGCCCGAGGCCTCGTGGTTGATGAGTTCGCGCAGCGTGTCGGTGGCCCGCAGGACCACATCGATGAGGTCACCGGTGACCGGCTGCTCGCGCTTGCGCACCGTGTCCATGAGGCTCTCCATGGTGTGGGTGAGGCTTGCCGTGCGCTCGTAGCCCATCGTCCCCGACATGCCCTTGAGGCTGTGCGCGGCGCGGAACACCGCCTCGACGGGCTCGAGGTCCTCCGGATCGGACTCGAGCGTCAGCAGCGCGTCGACGATGCCCTGCAGGTACTCGGCGCTCTCCGACAGGAACACCTGCCGGTACGCCCCCATGTCGAGTTCGTCGCTCACGCGCCCACTCCGTTGCGCAGGGCGCGGCGGATCTCGACCGCCACGCGGTCGATCGGGGCGACGCACTGAGCGGCGCCGATCTTGACGGCCGCGCCGGGCATGCCCCACACGACCGAGGTCGCCTCGTCCTGAGCGATCGTCTGACCCCCCGCCTCGCGGATCGCGAGCAGGCCGAACGCCGCGTCCGAACCCATGCCGGTGAGCACCACGCCGACGGCCTTCTTGCCGAAGGTCTCGGCGGCGCTCTCGAGCAGCGGGTCGCCTGCAGGAATCAGGCCGTGTATGGCCGGGCCGGGCACCAGCTCGATCCGGGTGTGCGCGCCGGGCGCGCCCGCGACGCGCATATGGGTCCCGTAGGGGGCTACGTAGCCCTGCCCCGCGAGTACCCGCATCCCGTCCTGGGCCTCGGAGACGGGGAACCCGGCGACCTTGGCCAGGCGCGCGGCGAGCGACGCCGCGAACCCGACGGGGAGGTGCTGCACGACCAGGAACGCGGCCGAGAGGTCCGGCTGCAGGCCCGCGAACACCCGATCGAGGGCCAGAGGACCGCCGGTCGAGGACGCGATACAGACGACGCGCTCCGGATCGCCCCCGGCGGAGGACTCGTGCGGGACCGATGGTTTGACCGGTACCGCCGTCCGGGTGCGCTTCTCGGGAGCGGCGGCGTAGGCGGCCCTGATAGCCCGCACCAGATCGACCCCGAGTCGGTCGATCGAGGTCGCGAGGCCCTCGCGAGGCTTGAGGATGAATTCGGTGGCGCCCGACTCGAGCGCCTTGTAGGTCGTCTCCGGGTCGTCGACCGAGGTGAGCATCACGACGCGGGCGTCGGAGTCACGCACGATCAGGCGCAACGCCTCCATGCCGTCCATCTCGGGCATCTGGATGTCGAGGGTGACCACGTCGGGCTCGAGCGCCCGGACAGCCGCCACCGCTTCGACCCCGTCGCGGGCGACGCCCACCACCTCGATGCGCGCGGCGTCCCCCAGCACGTGCGTGAGTATCTGGCGCACGAGCGCTGAGTCGTCCACCACCAGGACGCGGATCGTTGCCATGTCTGCTCTGCCGCCGCTCAGCGCGCGTCGGAGGCGAGGCACTTCTTGACGGTCTCAAGCACCTTGGTCGGCTGGAACGGCTTGACGAGGAAGTCCATGGCGCCCGACTCCAGAGCCTCCAGGATCATCGCCTGTTGCCCCATGGCGCTCACCATCAAGACGCGCGCCTCCGGGTTCTTCGCGCGGATCGCCTTCAGCGCGTCGATCCCGTTCATCTCCGGCATCGTGATGTCGAGGGTCACCAGGTCGGGTGCGATCCCGTCGTACTTCTCCACCGCGTCGCGACCGTTGACGGCCTCTTCGATGCGATAGCCCTCTTTCGCGAGTATGTCGCGGATCATCATCCGCATGAACGCGGCGTCGTCGACGACCAGGATCGTGCTCGACATCTAGACGTCCCCCTCCGAAGTCTCCGTGCCGGCGAGCTCGTACTCGGCCTTGGGCAACACGCGCTCGAGGTCGAGCAGGATGATCAGGCGTCCGTTGAGATGGACGACGGCCTCGAAGGCGTCGACCAACTCGCGGGGCAGCGCAGCTTCGGGAGCGGCCATGAGCTGGTCGGGCAGGAAGGTCGAGACCTCGCTGGCAGCGTCTACCGCAAGGCCGACCGCGCCGGCCGACGTTTCGGTGACGATGATCCGCGCGCGGGGCGTGGGATCGAGCGTGGTCCCGAACAGCCGCTTGCCGAGGTCGACGACGGGCACGACGCGCCCGCGCAGGTCGATCACGCCTTGGACCGAGGCGGGAGCCCGGGGTACGGGCGTCACGGTCTCGTAGCGGATGATGCTGCTGACGTTCCCGATGGGGAGCCCGTACTCCTCGGACCCCACCCGGAAGAGCACGAACTGTCGGCCGTTGTCGTTCACGCTTCGTCGCCCTCGAGGCGCAGCCTCTTGACCGACTCTTCGAGGCGGTGGGACATGTCGGCAAGGTCCTGCGCCGCGGACGAGATCTCCTCCATGCACGCGGTCTGTTCCTCGGCGGCGGCGGCGGTCTCCTCGACGGCGGCCGCGTTCTCCTCGACCACGGCGGCGATGTCGTGCATCGCGCGGTCGACGGCCGCTGTGCGCTCGCGCTGATCGGCCATCGACTGCGCTATGCGATCCGCGAGGTCGGCCGTGAGATGCACCGCCTGGTCGATCTCGGCGAGGGCGGCGCCGGTGCGGCCCACGACCTCGGTGCCCATCGTCATCTCGCGCTGGCCGATCTCCATGAGGCGGACGGCCTTGTTGGTCTCGTACTGGACTTCCTTGATGAGCTCGCCGATCTGCTCGGCGGCCTTGCCCGAGCCCTCGGCCAGCTTGCGCACCTCCTCGGCGACGACCGCG
>DATCIA010000092.1:0-3626 GCA_036508075.1 Coriobacteriia bacterium | reverse complement strand
CTGCTTCCGGGCGGTGTCCAGCTTCGCCAGCCCCGACGACATCTTCGCCAGCCCCGTCGACATCGTCGCGAGCCCGGCGGACATCTTCACCAGCCCGGCCTTGGCTCCGGTGATGCCGGCGTCCAGCCCGGTCAGTCCCTGTCGGAGACCGGCCAGCAGCACGGGATACGGTGGCACGTTGGGCGGTCCGGCGGGCGGGAATCGGACGATGAGCTGTTCGATGGTCGAGATCTGCGCCACGAGGGCGGCGCGCTTCTTGGTCAGCACCCCGATCGCGGTGACGAGGCTGGCGCGCGCGGTCACGAGGCTTGCCCGCGCGGCTACCAGCTTCGCCCGCGCAGTGACCAGCGTCGATCGCGCGCTCGCCATCGTATCGAGGTTGTTGTCGAGGACGGCCACGGTGGCGCGGGCCTTCGCCCGCGCGGTCTCGGCCTGCCGGACGCCCAGGTCGAGCATCGCGGTGTCGAGCAGCGCGACCGGCTGCCCCTTGGCGACGTGGTCGCCCTGCGCCACGAGCGCCTCCGCCAGGAAGCCCGAGACCACCGGAAGCCGCGACGTCGACGCCGGTGCCCCCGCGGCGCGCTTCTTCGGCGCGGCGGAGGCCGGCGTGGGAATCCCGACAGTGTAGTCGGGCGTCGGGTAGGTGATCGCCGGCGCGCGGACGACGTTCTCGTCGACGCGGACGTCGCCCGCCAGCGCGATCACGCCGGGTGTGGCCGCCGTCGCCGATTTCGCGTACAGCGCGAAGCCAATCGCGACGGATGCGAGCATGACCGCCAGAGAGGAGAGGATGACGCGGCGGCTCATCGGGCCGACCCCGCTTGCAGGTGGTGCCTCGACGTCATGTGCGCTCGTGCTCCGATCGTCCAGCGTAGTTATCGATCACTAACATACCCGCTCACGGCGCGGTGTCAACACCTGACTGCCGAGGCCGCGTCGCAGGGTATCCTCCCCGTGCCGGGCGGAAGCGAAGGAAGGTGAGCGGTGCCGGGACCCGAGGTCCATTTCCGTCTCACCATGCGGTGGGCGATCGAGGAGGGCATGAGCGAGCCGGATGCGGAGACCGTCGGACGCGCCGACATCGTCGTCGATGATCTGTGGCCTGGCGGGCACAAGCCGCTGCGCCACTTCAACCCGACCGCCTCGCTGGTGATCGCCCCGCTCGAGCTGCGACGCGCGGTCGCCTTTGCGCGTGCGGGCGACCGCGTGCAGGCGCTCACGCATCTCGGCTACTCGCTGCACTCGCGCCAGGACGCGATCGGCCACGGCCGTTTCGGTCTGGGCCATCTCAGGTACGATCTCGGTCAACAGAAGCGCCACCCCGACTTCTGGGAGCAGATGCCTCCGTCCGTTCAGGCGCGCATCGAGCGGGCGACGCGACGGGCGGTCCGGATCTTCCTCGAGCAGGGCACTCCAGCACAGTAGCGTGACAGACGATGGCGCTGGCGTGAGCGCCGCTCGTGGGGCATACTGTCCGCGGCGCGCGAGCCGGGGCTGCGATGTTCCGGGACGCGCGCGCGTGCGCCGCCACAGCGCGGTTCACCCGGTCCGGGAGCGGCTAACGGAGTCCGCGGGACCGATCACCGGTAGGAGAAGCCGACCATGGCCGGCATCGTGCTCGTTGGCGCCCAGTGGGGCGACGAAGGCAAAGGCAAGATCACCGACCTGCTCGCCGACGACATGGACTACGTCGTTCGCTTCCAAGGCGGGAACAACGCGGGACACACGATCGTCCACGGCGGTCGCACGCTCAAGCTCCATCTGATCCCGAGCGGGATCATGTATCCGCACATCACCCCGGTCATCGGAAACGGCGTCGTCATCGACCCCAAGGTCATGCTCGATGAGATCGACCGCCTCGAGGCCGACGGCATCTCCACCCATCGCCTGATCATCTCGAGCAATGCGCACCTGATCATGCCGTACCACCGCGACCTCGACGGCGCGTCCGAGAAGCGGCTGGGCTCGAACGAGATCGGCACCACGCGGCGCGGCATCGGCCCTGCGTACCAGGACAAGGCCTCGCGCCTCGGCATCCGCGTCCAGGACCTCACCGACGAGCACATCTTCCGCAAGAAGATCGAGGCCGCGCTCCTCGAGAAGAACGACCTGCTCGAGAAGATCTACGACCTGCCCACGTACACCGTGGACGAGATCGTCGAGGAGTACATGGGCTACGCCGAGCGCATCCGGCCGATGATCTCGGACACCTCCAGCATCATCAACCGGGCGCTGCGAGCCGATCAGTGGGTGTTCTTCGAGGGCGCACAGGGCACGCTGCTGGACATCGACCACGGCACGTACCCGTTCGTGACGTCGTCGTCGCCGACCGCCGGTGGCGCGTGCACCGGTGCGGGTGTCGGGCCGAAGGCCATCGACCGCGTCCTAGGGATCGCGAAGGCATACATAACGCGCGTCGGCTCGGGCCCGTTCCCCACCGAGCTCGACTCAACGCCGGGTTCGATCGGTGAGCACCTGACGATGAAGGGTGGCGAGTTCGGCACCACGACCGGACGCCAGCGGAGATGCGGCTGGTACGACAGCGTCATCATCCGCTACGCGGTACAGGTCAACGGGCTCACCGACCTGGTCATCACGAAGCTCGACGTGCTGTCGGAACTCGACACCATCAAGGTCTGCGTCGCCTACGAGTACGACGGCCGTCGCTACAGCGAGCTGCCGTGCCACCAGACGGTCTTCCACCACGCGAAGCCTATCTACGAGGAACTCCCGGGCTGGAAGTCCGACATCACGCATTGCCGCACCTTCGAGGAGCTTCCGAAGCAGGCCCGCGACTACATCATGTTCCTCGAGGACCTCGCCGAAGTGCCGGTATCGATCATCGCCGTGGGGCCGGACCGGTCCGAGACCATCATGCGCAGATGGGAGCCGAGGGCGTAGGGCGCCCCGCTCGTCGTACAATGCCTCCGAGGGTGCTCGCGCTCACGCGTCCACGCGCGCCCGCGAACGCGCCCGACTGATCTCAACGGGGAGTCCAGCCATGCGGATACTTGTCCTGGGCGGCGGCGGCCGCGAGCACGCCATCGTCGACGCGCTCCTCCGGTCACGTCACGCGCCTGAGCTGTTCGTCGCGCCCGGCAACGGTGGCACGGCGAAGGTCGCCACCAACGTGCCCGGCCTCGCGATCGAGGACCCCGAAGCCGTCGCGGAGTACGCGGCCGCAAACGCGGTCGACCTCGTCGTCATCGGACCCGAAGGCCCGCTCGTGGCCGGTGTCGCCGACGCGGTCCACGCGCGCGGCATCAAGGTGTTCGGACCGGGTGCGCCGGCCGCTCGCATGGAAGGCAGCAAGGGGTTCGCGAAGGGCGTCATGCGCCGTCACGCCATCCCGACCGGCGAGTCGCGCAGCTTCGCGGACCGCAAGCTCGACCAGGCTGTCTTCTACCTTGAGAACGCCGAGTACCCGGTGGTCGTGAAGGCCGACGGACTTGCGGCGGGCAAGGGCGTCATCATCGCGAACACGCTCGAGGAGGCCAAGGCGGCTGTCGAGCTGTGCTTCAACGGCGGGTTCGGTGAGGCCGGAGACGTCGTGATCATCGAGCAGTTCCTCAAGGGGCCTGAGTGCTCGTTGCTCGCGTTCACCGACGGCGTCACCGTCATCCCGA
>DATCIA010000091.1:0-34095 GCA_036508075.1 Coriobacteriia bacterium | reverse complement strand
CGGCGCCAGGCCGTTAGCCTGCACCCTGCCCTGTGGAGCCCGGACTTTCCTCACGCACGCGCACGGATGCGCATGACGCGCGGCCGCCCAGCCCACTCCGCGCACGGATTCTAGCAGGTTGCGGGCCCGCTCGCTGCTCGCCACGGCCGGGTGGTGAGGGTCCGTGGAAGCGACATGACCCTGCCGGGGTCGTACAATCTTCCCACCAGCCGGAGGGGGACCTGTGAACGATGCTGCGCTCTACGGAGCGGTGGCCGAGGAACTCGAGAGAGGACTCGTCCGCACAGACCTATGGGCGAAGGCCTTGGCCGAGTCCGATGGCAACGAGCCCGCGGCGCACGAGCGCTACGTGGTGCTGTGCGCCGAGCAGTTGCAGCAGGAACTCGCCGACGGCGCGGCCCCGCGGGAGCGGACTGCCGCGATCCCGGCGGACGAACCAGCTATCGAGATCGTCGAGGACGAGGGACCGGCGGCCGACACCGTGACGCTGCAGGAGCCGGCGACGGAAGTCGACGGCGAGATGCAGGCCCGCGCTGCGTCCGCCGTGCCGCAGTGGACCCCGCACAAGCCACGCGGCCTGGCGCGCTCGACGATGCTCCCCCTGATACTGGGCGCCCTCGCACTGCTGGGGGCGCTGGGCCTGACCATCGCGGCCTTCGAGGGCCAAGGCGTCGCCCTCGGGATTGCGGGGCTCGTACTCGTTGCTGTCGGGTTCTACCGCCTCGGCAAGGCCGGCCAAGACGATGGACCGATCCTCTAGCCCTCCGGACACGACGGCGTGCGCGTGCAACACAACGGCCCCACCCGAGAGAGCTCGGGTGGGGCCGTATCGTGTGCTGGTAGCCCGTACGGGATTCGAACCCGTGATACTCAGGCCACCCGCTGCTCTGTTCCCTTTCCGAATCACGAAGGTTGAAACTTCGCCAGAACATCGTGGGCCGACAGCTGTTGGAAGCGAGAATCGCGGAGTCTCCATTCTCGGTTCGACGCTAAGTCGCGCTGCCGGGGAGGCTGCTCCGCCACACCTTGCCAGTCAACCGATACGCCTGCTTTATGACGTACTTCAACTGCCCCACACCGTGAAGCCGTGGTCTGAAGCGATGAAGCTCGTCGGCGCGTTCCTTGGGAGCAAGGTCTGCAGTCCGATCCAATTCTCTCAGAAGAGCGGGGTGAAAGGCCTCCCTAAGGTCCTTCGGCCAATAATGGAACACTATGTCGGAGGCGCCCCGAACGTCAGTGCTGCGCATCAGGAAGAACGCGATGGCGAATTGCTCGAGAAACCAGAGCTCGCACTTGCAGTAGACCTGATCGATCAAAGCCAAGGCGTCGTCCACAAGGACATTATCCAGCGGATCGAGTCCAATGACGCCAGAGTTCCACACCACGTCTGAAGTGATGTCGAGCGGACTTCCGGAGGACGTCTTCCAGGTGCGACTCTCTACACAATCGACGAAATCATGACAGTACTGTGGGAAGGGGCGGCCCCTCAGGTTTCCCTCTCTGACATGCATGATGGATCGGCCGCGGCCGATCCTGTCGAACAGCCGGGCAGGCGACCTTCGGAACCAGGTATCGGAATCGACGAAGACCACCGGACGGCCTGTTTGAATGAGCGCATCCCGCAACACCTCTAGCTTGCGCCGGTATTGGTAACCCTCCGGGCCTGTCCACCCTTCGAGTTCCTCCGCAGCTATGGGTCGCAGCCGCACCGGCATATCGTCGAATCTGCTCGGATTGTCTGTGTAGAGGACGATCTCAATACCGTCAGACGGGCGCGCCCAGCGATAGGCCGAGAGAATCGCGTACTTCGTCTCCGCGACTTGGTCGTCACGTCCACCGTACGACAACAGCACCAGGGACCGACTTGGCATCCGGGTGACCTCTCTACCGGGGCCTCGGGGGAACAGAACGCGCCGCAGGACCTGCCGCCTTGGTGGTGCTCCGAGATGATATCGCTCGAGTACGCGCGGTCACGATGGCCTGGGTGCCAGCGCACTCAGGGCTGGTCCTGCCCAGAGTCTAGCGGCACGCGTTCGGCGCGCGCAAGCGCGAGGCGGTCGCGGCCTATGACCTCGCGTGGGGGGCGGCAGCGGGCGAATAAGTGCATGGATAGGTGCATCCCGGTCGCGTTGGGTCCTGAAACGCGAACGTCCCACCTGCATTCGGAGAAGTCTCCGCAGGTGGGACAGTGTGTCGCGCTGGTAGCCCGTACGGGATTCGAACCCGTGATCTCCGCCTTGAGAGGGCGGTGTCCAAACCGCTAGACGAACGGGCCGTTCCTGCTGTCTCGATCGGACCTCATGGCTGGGGCGGAAGGAGTCGAACCCTCACACACGGGACCAGAACCCGCCGTCCTACCATTAGACTACGCCCCAATGAGGCCTTCCTTGCCGCCCCACGGTCGGGGCGCGAGGTGAGATTCTACGGATGGGTGGCGGGGTCGTCAACCCCGCCAGCGAGCGCCGCGTCCAGTCGGCGGAGCGCCTTCTCGCGTCCCAGCAGCTCGAGCGACTCCCACAGGGGCGGGGACACGGTCGTGCCCGTCGCGGCCACACGCACCGCAAGGAACACCACCTTGGCCTTCACGTCGGCGATCTCGGGCACCGCGCGCAGCGCCGCTTCGATCGACGCGGCCTCGAAGTCGGGGATCTGAGACAACAGCTCGCGGGCGCCCGCGAGCGCGGCGCGCGCGTTCTCCGACGTCAGGGCCTTCTCTCGCACAGCCGGATCTATCTCGATAGTGTCCATGAACAGGAACCGCACCATCGGCACGATCTCGTCGAGGCGCTTGATCCGCTCTGAGACGAGGGGAGCGAGCTGAAGCAACCAGGCGCGCTGCGCCTCAGTCTGCTCGACCGTCGTAAGTCCCGCGTCGACGAGCCACGGGATCATGTGCGCGACGAATCCCTCCGCATCCAACTCCCTGATGTAGGCGCCGTTCATCCACTCCAGCTTGTCGGTGTCCAGGATGGCGGGGTTGCTGGAGACGCGATCCAACGAGAACGAGTCGCACAGCATCTGCGCCGAGATGATCGTGGTCTCACCGTCGAGCGACCAGCCGAGGAGCGCGAGGTAGTTCAGCACCGCCTCGGGCAGGAAGCCCTCGTCGCGGTACGCCTCAACAGAGGCGGCGCCGTGCCGCTTGCTCAGACGCTTGCCGTCAGGACCCCAGATCATCGGAAGATGGGCGAACACGGGGACCACGTGTCCGAGCGCCTCGAACACGAGGATCTGCCGAGGAGTGTTCGAGAGGTGGTCGTCACCACGGATGATGTGCGTGATCTCCATCAGCGCGTCGTCGACGACGGTAGCGAAGTTGTAGGTCGGGGTGCCGTCGGTCCGCACCAGGACGAAGTCGTCGAGCGCGTCGGCCGGAAACGACAGGTGACCACGGATCGCGTCGTCGAAGACGACCTCCGTGCGGCCCTCCGGGACCGCCAGGCGCCAGACGTGCGGCTCGCCTGCAGCGAGGCGCACAGCGACCGTCTCCGGGTCCAGCGAGCGGCACGTGCCGTCGTAGCCGGCGAAGCCGCCCTTCAGGCGGGCCGCGTCGCGCTTGGTCTCGAGCTCCTCCGAAGTGCAGAAACACGGATACGCGTGGCCCCCGGCCCTCATCGTGGCGAGACCGTCCACATAGGTGTCGCTGCGCTGCGTCTGGAAGTACGGGCCGAACGCGCCACCGACCTCGGGACCCTCGTCCCAATCCAGGCCCAGCCAGCGAAGGCCGCGCAGGATCGCCGACACGTTCTCATCGGTGGATCGCTCGGGGTCCGTGTCGTCGATGCGCAGGATGAAGACGCCACCCGTGCGGCGGGCGAGCGCCCAGTTGTAGATCGCGGTCCGAGCGCCGCCGACGTGGAGCTGGCCGGTCGGACTGGGGGCGAATCGAACGCGGACGGGCGTGGACACGGGAACCTCCGGGGGCTGGTTTGTTGTGGGTTTCAGGTGTGCATTCTACCGCGCACGGATCCTGCGGGGACCTAGACGTCGGTGGGCGGGTCGTTCCTTTCGTGAGGCGACACCCTCCCGAACTCCGGGTTGGCGCGCGAGAGCAGGTACCACGAGACCGCGATGGCCAGGAGCAGCAGCCCCAGCGCGCCCGCCCGCGTCAGCAGGTCGGACGCTGCGGCGTGCGCGTCGAGGATGACGACCTTTCGGGCGACCGCGACGAGAGCGGCCTCCATGACCGTCGGGATGACCCCCTCGTGGCTGATGTATGCCAGGGCTATCTTGAACAGCTCGGCGATGACGAACACGAGCAGCGTCCCGTCGATGATCAGCGTGTACTCGTTGAGCCCCTGCGGCGCGAAGCCGACGGAGAAGAACTCTACGACGATGCCCCAGGTGGCCAACGCGGCGAGGACGACCAGCGATGCGGCGACGACCCACTCGATGCCGGTCACTGCCCTCTGCAGCCACCGGGTGGCGCGTTCCTTCGATTCCATGTCCCGTCCTTTCGTGTGGCTCCTAGGATAGCCGCTAACCCCGGCACGAGGATGTTGGCGCTCGCGTCGTCCGAGTGATATCGTCGGCCACGACTCATCATGAGGCGCCCCCGGAGACGGGGGTGCAGAGGGCCGAGGGACCGCACCCGGTGACGCCCCGGCAACCTGCTTCGAAAGTGGAGCAAGGTGCCAAATTGCGGCAGGTCTTGTACCAACGAGACCTGGCAGATGAGGGAAGAGCGAGGTACGCGAACGCGCGCGTCCTCACGAGACCCTCGTCCGTACACCGGCGAGGGTCTTTTCGTCGGAGGACAGGCAGCGGCGCCCGCCGTCGAGGACGGATGGGCGCAGGACACGGAAGGGACGAGCCATGCCGGAGCGCGAGTACCTCTTCACCTCGGAGTCGGTCACCGAGGGACATCCCGACAAGATGTGCGACCAGATCTCGGACGCCATCGTCGACGCCATCATCGCCCGCGAGGCCGAGCTTGCCGCCGAGGGCTACGTCACCGACACGGGAAGCGTCGCCGACCCGACGTACGTCCGCTGTGGCGTCGAGACGTTCACCACGACTGGCCTGATCGTCGTGGGCGGGGAAGTGCGCACGCACGCCTACGTCGACATCCCCGCCGTGGTCCGCCGCACGGTCAAGGAGATCGGCTACACCGACGCCCGCTTCGGGTTCGACTATGAGACGTGCGGCGTCATGAGCGCGATCCACGAGCAGAGCGCCGACATCGCCATGGGAGTCGACAAGGCTCTCGAGGCCAAGCAGGGCGACACCGACCCGCTCGACCTCATCGGAGCCGGCGACCAGGGAATGATGTTCGGATACGCCTGCAACGAGACGTCCACGCTCATGCCGATGCCCATCTACCTGGCGCATCGTCTGGCCGAGCGGCTGACCGCTGTCCGCAAGGCCGGCCTGCTGCCGTACCTGCGTCCCGACGGCAAGACGCAGGTCACCGTCCGCTACGTCGACGGCAAGCCCGTCGCGGTCGAGAAGATCCTGATCTCCACTCAGCATGCGGAGGACGCCGACGTCGCCACGCTCATCCGTCCCGACCTCATCGAGCACGTCATCCGCCCCGTATTCGACACCGAGTCGATCGCGTGGGAGGTCACCGACGAGAACATCTTCATCAACCCGACCGGTCGTTTCGTCGTCGGTGGGCCCATGGGCGACTCGGGCCTGACCGGACGCAAGATCATCGTCGACACCTACGGCGGCATGGGCCGCCACGGCGGCGGCGCATTCTCCGGCAAGGACTGCACGAAGGTCGACCGCTCGGCCTCGTACGCGGCCCGCTGGGTGGCGAAGAACGTGGTCGCGGCGGGTCTCGCGGACCGCTGCGAGCTCCAGCTCGCCTACGCGATCGGTGTGGCGCATCCGCTGTCGGTCCTCGTCGACACCTTCGGCACCGAGACGATCGACATCGACCGCATCGAGGCCGCCGTCGCGTCCACGTTCGACCTGCGCCCGGGCGCGATCATCCGCGACCTGGACCTGCGTCGCCCCATCTACCGCAAGACCGCTGCGTACGGCCACTTCGGCCGCGACGACGCCAACTTCACGTGGGAGCGCACCGACCGAGTCGAGGCGCTGCGGACGGCGGCAGGACTCTGACGCACGCGATCGACTTGTTTCGCCGAGGCCGCCGACACGGGTGTCGGCGGCCTCGGCTATGCTGGCTGACATGCTGAACAACCCCCGCCTCCCGATCGCCCGCGTCGTCGTCGACGTGCCGACCCGGGCGCTCTCCGAGCCCTTCGACTACGAGGTACCGGAGGCGCTCGACGCCGCCGTATCGGTCGGTGTCCCCGTCGTCGTCCCGTTCGGGGGGCAGCGCGTGGTGGGCTACGTCGTCGACCGCATCGCATCCAGCTCGTTCGAGGGACGGATGCGAGCCATCGAGGCCGTGCTGGGCGAGCCGATCTTCGGAGTCCACGGATTCGGCCTCGCCTCCTGGATCTCGCAGGAGTACGTCGCCACGCTCGCCGACGCGCTGCGGTTGCTCCTGCCGCCGGGCGGGTCGCCCTCGGCCGTCGCGGTGTACACCGCCGGCTCCGAACGTCCCTCCGGCCCGCTGCGTGCCGCCACCTTCGACGCCGTGGCGGACGCGGGGGAGCTCACGGCGCCTCAGCTGAAGACCATCGACCGGCGATTCCCGGGCACTGCGTCCGCGCTAGCGCGGACGGGCGTGCTCGCGCGCTCGTGGAGGCTGCGTCCGGCCGCCGTCGGCGCTGTCGACGATCGCTGGGCGTGCCTCGAGGCAGGGGTCGCGTTCACTCCGTCCTCGAGGGCGACGGCGCAGCGTGCATTGCTCGACGCGCTGAGTGCGGGCCCCGTACGCGTCGCGGAGCTCGCGGCGGAGCTCGGTTCGCTCGACGGCCCGCTCCGCGCCCTGGTCGCCGCCGGCGCGGTGCGCATCGAGCGCAGACGCCGCATGCGCGAGCCGTCATCACCGGTGCGCGCCGCGCCGCGGCACGCCGTGCTGTCCGAGGGGCAGAGCGACGCGCTCGCGGCCATCGAGAACGCCGCGCCGGGGTCGGTCATCCTCGCCGACGGGGTCACCGGCTCCGGGAAGACCGAGGTCTACCTCCGAGCCATCGAACGCGTCATCGAAGCCGGTGGGTCCGCCATCGTACTTGTCCCGGAGATCTCCCTCACCCCGCAGACCGTCGGTCGCTTCCGCGCCCGGTTCGGGGACCTCGTCGCCGTCCTGCACAGCCGCCTGTCGGCCGGGGAGCGCTACGACCAGTGGGACCGTGTCCGCGCGGGCGATGCGCGTGTGGCCATCGGCCCGCGCTCGGCGCTGTTCGCCCCCGCGCGGGACCTGCGCCTGGTGGTCATCGACGAGGAGCACGACGGCTCGTACAAACAGGGCTCGGCGCCGCGCTATCACGCACGCGCCGTTGCCGAACGTCTGTGTACGGCCTCCGGCGCAGTGCTCGTCCTGGGCAGCGCCACCCCGTCGTTCGAGAGCCGCATCGCCGCCGACGAAGGGCGCTACACCCGGGTGCTGCTCCCGGATCGCGTCGGCGGCGGGACGATGCCTCCGGTCGAGGTCGTCGACATGGCCGAAGAGTTCCGGGAGGGCGGACGTTCGATGTTCTCCCGCCCGCTCACCGCCGCCCTCGAACACGTCCGCGACTCCGGTGCGAAGGCGGTGCTCTTCCTCAACCGCAGGGGGTTCGCCTCTTTCGTGCTCTGTCGTGAGTGCGGGTACGTCCCGCACTGCGACAACTGCTCGGTGGCGATGACCTACCACGACGTCGGCAAGAAGCTGATCTGCCACCACTGCGGGGCCACGCAGGCGCTGCCCGCTCGCTGCCCGAAGTGCAACAGCCCCTACCTGCGGCAGTTCGGCACCGGAACGCAGCGGGTCGAAGCCGAACTGGCGGCCGCAGTGCCCGGCCTTTCCGTCGTCCGCATGGATGCCGACACCACCGGCGGCAAGGGCGGGCACGAACGACGCCTGGCCGAGTTCGAGTCGATGCGCTGCGGGGTCCTGCTCGGGACGCAGATGGTGGCCAAGGGGCTCGACTACCCGGAGGTCGAGCTCGTCGGGGTCATCAACGCGGACACCACGCTGCACATGCCGGACTTCCGGGCCGCCGAGCGCACCTACCAGTTGCTGGAGCAGGTATCCGGTCGTGCGGGGCGCAGCGCCTCGGGCGGGAAGGTGGTCATCCAGACCTACTGGCCCGACCACCCCGCGATCATGGCTGCCGCCGCCCACGACCCCGACTCCTTCTACGCCACCGAGTTGCCTCTCCGCCGCGCGCTGGGCTACCCGCCGTGCGGCCGCCTCGCGCGCCTGGTGCTGACCGGCAAGGACAACGGAGCCGTCAGGGCGTCGGCGATGGCAGCCGTCGAATCCCTGAACGAGGCCGCGGCGTCACTGCCCGGATGCGTCGTACTCGGCCCGAGCCCCGCGCCGATCGCGAAGGTGAAGGAGGCCTGGCGCTGGCAGGCGCTCGTCAAGGCGCCCGCGGGCTCCGACATCGCCTCGGTCGTCCGGGCCGGGCTGGCCGGGGCGCGTCTGAGGGAGGGTGTGTCCGCCGCGCCGGACATCGACCCCGTCGACATGCTGTAGCACAGGCGCGGTGTAGAATCCTCGATGAGGCGTCGCGACGAAGAACCACACGCGACGCCTGCATATCGCTCCGACGACCCACAGGACACGATGGACATCCTCGAACACCCCAATCCCGCGCTCAAGCAGCACGCTGCCGACGTGGACCCGAAGACCGACACGAGCCTGCCCGCACTCGTCCAGGCCATGGCCCAGGCGATGTATGAAGCCCCCGGCGTCGGGCTTGCGGCCACCCAGGTCGGTGTGCAGAAGCGCATCATCGTGCTCGACATCGACAACGGGCTGATGGCGCTGTGCAACCCCCGGATCGTCGAGACCTCGACGGAGACCGAGACCGACGAAGAGGGGTGTCTGTCGTTCCCGGGCGTCTACATCCCGATCGAGCGGCCGGTCGGCTGCGTGTGCGAGGCGCTCGACATCAAAGGGAACCCCGTGCGATTGGCGGCGGAAGGCCTGTTCGCGCGTGTCCTCCAGCACGAGACCGACCATCTCGACGGACTGCTCATCATCGACCGTGCCACTCCCGACGAGCGCCGTGCAGCGCTGCGTCGCTACCGAGAGGCGAATGAGGCGCGCTGAAGCCGACGGGGGGCGCGATGAGGATCGTCTTCATGGGCACCCCGGCGTTCGCGGTGCCCACTCTGGACGCGTTGATCGACGCCCACGAGGTCGTCGCCGTCTACGCGCGCCCCGATGCGGGGTCCGGTCGCGGCCGTCGCATCTCGACGTCTCCCGTCAAGCAGCGTGCCCTCGAGACGGGCATCCCGGTCGAGCAGCCCGCCTCGATGAGGGATGCGGCGGCCGTCAGCGGGCTGCGCTCCTACGCGCCCGACCTGATCGTCGTCGCGGCGTACGGAGCGATCCTGCCTCCCGACGTCATCGACTTTCCGCGGTTGGGTTGCGTCAACGTCCATGCGTCGCTGCTGCCCGCGTGGCGCGGCGCTGCGCCCATCCAGCGCGCCATCCTGGCCGGGGACGCTCTGGCCGGGATCTCCATCATGCGAATGGAGGCCGGGCTCGATACGGGGCCGATATGCTCCACTCGGTCAACCCCGGTCGGCGACAAGGACGCCACGTCGCTGACGTCCGAACTGGCGTTGATGGGAGCCAAGCTGCTCACCGACAAGCTTCCGCTGATCGTCTCCGGCGAGGTGTACTGGGCCGCTCAGGACGACTCGCTGGCCACGTACGCGGCCAAGATCACCGCGCTTGACGTCGCGCTCCATCCCGGGCTTACGGTCGATGACGCATGGCGCCGCGTGCGGGCCTCCGGCCCGAGCGCGCCCTGCAAGGCGTTGATCGACGGTCGCCGCGTGACCGTCCTGTCGGCCCGACCTTCTCCCGCCCCGGTCCCCGCGGGGACCGTGAGTACCGAGGCGGGTCTCCTCCTGGGCATGGAGGACGGCGCGCTGCTTCTCGAGACCCTGACGCCCGAAGACCGCTCAGGCATGGCGGCCACCGACTGGCTGCGCGGCGCGCGGCTCTCACCCGACACTCATTGGAGCGCGTCATGACCATCGCCCCGGCGAGACGAGTGGCCCTCCAGGTCCTGCACCGCGTTCGCGAGCGCGGGTCGTTCGGACCCGAGACGCTGGATGCGGTTCTGCGTGCGTCCGGGCTCACCCCCCGCGACACCGCGCTCGCGACCCGCCTGACGTACGGCGTCCTTCAGACTCTCGGCACGCTCGACGAGGCGATCGACCGTCACGCCCGGGTCCCGTCCGCCCTCGAGCCCGGAGTTCGCGACGCGCTGCGCCTGGGCGCCTACGAGATCCTGTTCATGCGCACGCCCGCCCGCGCTGCCGTCAACGAAGGAGTGGACGCCGCGCGGCGCGCGCGTCCGCAGGCGGCCGGACTGGCCAACGCCGTTCTGCGCCGCATCGCGGATGAGGCCGACTCCTTCCCGTGGGGCGACCCCGCGACCGACGACCAGGCGCTCGCCCGGGTGACCGGACATCCGCGATGGCTCGTCGACCGCTGGATCGCCGAACTTGGCCGCGAGCGCGCGATCGAGGCACTCTACGCGGACCTCGAGCCCGCTCCTCTCTACCTGTGGGGCAACACCTTCAAGGGCGCCTGGGTCGAGATCCTCGACGCCCTCGAGGCCGACGGAGCCGCCCCCGTGGCCGACGTCCCGCCGGGGTGCATCCGGGCCGAGGATGGCTCTGCGGCGGTCCGGGGACAGGCGGTCGCCACGGGTCTCGCGCTCATCACCGATGCCGCCGCGCAACTTGCGGCCCGAGTCCTCGGTCCGCATCCGGGAGCGATCGTCATCGACGTGGCATCCGGCCGCGGGACCAAGACCGCTGAGATCCAGGCATGCAGCGTGGCGGCCGGAGGGCCGTGTGACCTGTACGCCCTCGACATCCATCCCTTCAAGGCCGATGTCCTGCGCAGCCGGATGGCCGACCTCGGGGTCCCCGGCGTGACGACGCTGGTGGGCGACGCAACGGACGTCGCGAGCGTCGACGGGATACCGGCCGCAGGCACCGTCGCCGGGGTGCTTGTCGACGTCCCGTGCAGCGGGATGGGCGCCCTGCGTCGCAGACCCGAGAAGCGGTGGCGGGTCACGCCGGAGGACATCGACCGGCTCGCCGTTCTCCAGCTCGCCATGCTGCGGCAGGCGGCCACCCTTGTCGGCGTCGGCGGCGCGGTGGTTTACTCTACGTGCACCATCAGTCGCACGGAGAACGAGGACGTGATCGCCGCGTTCCTCGCCGGGCATTCCGGGGCATTCGTAGTGGGGGACCTCACCGAAGCCGTTCCGCCCGCATGGAGGGCCGACATCGGTGAGAGCGGTTACTTCCAGTCCAGCCCGCGTATCGGCGGACCTGACGGACATTTCGTCGCGTTGCTCGTACGCGTTTCGTAGACGACCTGCCACTGAGGCGGGGCACACGGTTCGTATCTGAGGGAGGCCGCATGCGCACCACCAGGATCGTCGAGATGCTCGAGGTAACCGAGGCCGCCGCGCTGGCTGCCGGCCGGTGGATGGGCAAGGGCGACAAGCACGCTGCCGACGACGCCGCCGTCGAGGGGATGCGCAAGGCGTTCAACGACGTCGACATCGACGGCACGATCGTGATCGGAGAGGGCGAGCGCGACGAGGCGCCCATGCTCTACATCGGCGAGAAGGTGGGGAAGGGCGGCGAAGGCATCGACATCGCCGTCGACCCGCTCGAGGGAACAAACCTCACGGCCTACGGCCAGTCGAACTCGCTGGCCGTGATGGCCTTCGCTCCCAAGGGCACACTCCTGCACGCGCCGGACACCTACATGAACAAGGTTGCCGTCGGTCCCGACGCGTACAGCGCGGTCCACATCGACGCCAGCCCGACGGAGAACGTCCGCAACGTGGCGATGGCGCTCAAGCGCGACGTCGAGGACCTGGTCGTCTGCATCCTCGACAGGGAGCGTCACATAGAACTCATCAAGGAGGTGCGTGCAGCGGGCGCCCGCATCCGTCTGATCTCCGACGGTGACGTGTTCGGAGCGGTCGCCACGGCCATCGAGGGCACCGGCATCCACCTCTACTTGGGCATCGGAGCGGCGCCTGAAGGCGTGCTCGCGTGCTCCGCGATGAAGTGCATCGGCGGCTGCTTCATGGGCCGCTTCGTGTGGCGCAACCCCGCCGAGAAGGCCCGCGCCGTCGAGATGGGCACGCCCAACATCGACGGGGTGCTGGACATGAACTGCCTCGTCAACACCGACGAGGCGGCGTTCATCGCAACGGGAGTGACCGATGGAGAGATGCTGCGCGGCGTGAAGTACTTCGGGAACGGCGCGCGCACCAACTCCGTCGCCATGGACGCCAAGACGAAGACCGTTCGCTTCATCGACACGATCTACCGCACCGGCGACGAGAAGTTCTGGGTTCGCAGGGACTAGGCGACGCGGCGCCTGAGAGGCACCCGAGACGCACGAAGGGCGACCCTTTGGGGTCGCCCTTCTCGTGATCCCGACTGGTCTTGGGGCGCTACTCGGCGGCCGCGCATCCCGCACAGCCACCGGCGCCGGCGGCAGGGCATGAAGGAGCGGCCTCGGTCTCCGATGCGGAGAGCTTGCGGTTGTCGGTGTTGTGGAACCCGCTGCCCTTGAAGTGGACACCGACCGGATGGAATACCTGCTTCGTGGCTCCGCCGCAGGCGGGACACGCCACCGCGGAATCGTCACGCGCTCCGCGCGTCACCTCGACGACGGTCGAACACTCGGTACAGCGGAAGTCGTATGCGGGCATGGTCTTGATCGACCCTTCTGAGGCTCAAGCGACGGGAGGTCCCCATCTCGCAGGGGACGCGCGGCATGATACTGCGCGCCCACGGCTAACGGCAAGCGGAGGCTGATATACTTGCCGCCATGAAACCGCCCTTCACGACTCACATGGACGGCGATGGCTCCGTGCGCACTCCGGGCACGGAGCGTCTCGTGCGTCTGGCCGGCGCCACCATCCGTCTCGCGCTCGCACTCGTCCTTTGCGCGTCGACCGTCGGCTTCGCGCCGGCGAGCGCGAGCGCCGCAACGATCGCGCAGCTCAAGGAGCAGCTGGCGGCGATACGCCAGGACTCGGTCCCGGCCGGCAACGAGTACGACAAAGCCGAGACGGAGCTCGAGAACACCCAGTACCGCATCAAGCAGACCGATGCGCGGATCAAGGCGCAGACCAAGAAGCTCGGTGTCGCCGAGAAGCGCTTGGGGGCACGGGCCGACGCGATGTACCGCGAGGGCTCCGACGACGGGATGCTCGGCTTCATCTTGGGTTCGCAATCCTGGGAGGACTTCGTGACGCGGATCGACTACGTCACGATCATCGCGTCGAGTGACGCCGCACTCGTCGACGAGGTGAAGGTCACGCGGGCCAACCTCCAGAAGGACCGTGTGCAGCTCGTCGCGGACGCGAAGGTCCAGACCAAGCAGGCGACCACGCTCAAGGTGCGCTACAACGCCCTCCAGTCGAAGCTCTCGGCCAAGCAGGCCGAGTACAACCGCGTGCTGGGACAGATCGCCGCGCAGATGGCCAAGGAGCATCCGGGCAAGGGCACGTTCCCGGCGGGGCCCAACGGGATGGTGTTCCCCGTCAGAGGCGTCCACTTCTACTCCAACACCTGGGGCGCACCCCGGTCCGGCGGGCGCCATCACATGGGGACCGACATCATGTCACCGAGGGGCACCCCAGTCGTGGCCGTCTCGAGCGGGACCGCGCGGATCCACTGGAACAGCCTCGGCGGGAAGTCGATCACGTTGACCGGCAGCAACGGCTGGTCCTACTACTACGCACACCTCAACGGCTACGCGATCAGCAGCGGGCACGTGAAGGCCGGCCAGCTGATCGGCTACGTCGGCAACACCGGCAACGCCAGCGGGGGAGCGTGCCACCTGCACTTCCAGATGGGACCCCACGGCAACTGGGTCAACCCGTACTCCTACCTCAGGGCGATGGAGTAGCCGCGCCCTGCGCCCCCAAGTGCTATCATTACACGTGCGGCCGCTTCTCAGGTCGCAGAAGGACCGTTTCGGGAGCCGCGTGGATCGCGGCTGAGAGGCGGCCGGAGTGACGGCCGCGACCGATGATGACGGTGCCGGTAATGCGGCACCGCACGACGGTACGGGGAACACCCATCATCCCCGTTCGCACTCCTCCCGCGGTCAGCGATCGCCGGCGCTCGCGCCGGCGCCAACGAAGGAGGAGCCGGATGCCCGCCAACCGCACCAGAGTCGTCGTCGAGGCCGGACTGTCGATTGCGCTGGCCTACGTCCTGGGTCGCTTCATGCTCTTCAAGCTCCCGTTCGGCGGCTCCATCTCCCTCGACATGCTGCCGCTGCTCGTGTTCGCGCTTCGCCGGGGCGCGGGGCCCGGAGTGCTCGCCGGCGCGCTCTACGGCCTGCTGAACTACACCATCGACCCCGTGGGCATCGTCCATTGGGCGCAGTTCCTGCTGGACTACGCGGTCGCCTACGGCCTGGTCGGGCTCGCGGGGCTGGGATCTCGGATGCTGGCTGCGCAGGTAGCCAAGGGGAGCTCGGCCACGGCGATGCTCACCGTCGCGGCGCCGTTCGCGTTGCTCGGGATGGCCGCACGGTTCGCGGCCCACTACGTGTCGGGGATCGTGTTCTTCGCCGCCTATGCTCCGGCGGGCCAGCCCGTGGCGCTCTATTCACTGGTCTACAACGCCACCTATATGGGACCCTCGGCCATCCTGTGCCTGGTCGCGGCTGTGTTCGTGCTGCCGGTGCTCGAGAAGGCGGTGCCCGTCCGATGAGAGAGGTGCTCGTCGTCGGAGCTGCGCCTGCGCCGCACGCCGACGCCTTCTATCGAAGCCTTCTCGCCTCGGCGCGGACCGTGGTCGCAGCCGATGCGGCCGGCGAGTGGTGCGTCAAGCTCGGGCGTGTCCCGGACGTCGTGGTGGGCGACTTCGACAGCGCCGATCTCCGGGCGGCCGACCGCCTGGAACGGCTCGGGATCCGCGTCGAACGCCATCCCGTCGACAAGGACGAGACCGACCTGGAGCTGGCGGTCGCCGTCGCCAAGGAGCGATGGGATCTCCCCGTGTGCATCACCGCGGCGTTCACGGCCCGGCTGGACCATACCCTCGCCGCACTCGGGCTCGTGCTGAGAGCGGGCGACGGCGCCCACATCGTCGAGCCATCGTGGCGGGCGTGGCCCTGTGTCCCGGGTCGGCCGCTACAGTTGCAACTCGCATGCGGCATGACCTACAGCCTGCTCGCCTTGGAACGCTGTGAGGGTGTGGACGCGATGGGCGGGAAGTGGGGGCTGCAGAACGCGGACCTGGAGCCCCTCAGCGGGCTCGGTGTCAGCAACGAGGCGGCCGGGGCCGAACTCCAGATCTCGGTCCGCAGCGGCAGCCTGCTCGTCATCGCGAACGACGCCGAGGTCTGACCGCCGCGCCGGGACCCCCGAACGAAACGAGCGCCGGCCCGGATCTCCCTTCTTGGGAGGAACCGGCCCGGCGCTCGTGTCTGCGCGGATCGTTGGAGCCGGGGACGCGTCCCCGTAGAGCCGATCTAGCCGCGGGTGACCTTGCCGGCCTTCATGCACTTCGTGCAGACGTTGACCTTCTTGACCGAACCGTCGACGACAGCGTGGACGCTCTGGATGTTCGGGCGGATCGTGCGGTTCGTGACCCGGTGGGAGTGGCTCACGTTGCGGCCCGCGGACGGGTGCTTACCGCACACACTGCATACCTGCGACATCGTGTATCTCCTTGGTCATCCCGGCGTGGTCAGTGACCCCCGGGTGCGTTTTCGTAGAGGTGAAGCGCACGGCATGGTAGCACAGGACGCGCGCACACCTCAACCGCTCCCGTGCAGGTCGCGCTGGTGCGCGCGACGGCCGATGGCGGTTATACTCCGAAGCGCACCGGGTGACGCCCGGCGACTCGACGAATACGCGCGCACAGAACGGGACGGCCGATGACGAAGTATACGCGCGATACGCTCATCAGGGACGTGCTGAACTCCGCGGAGGGATCCGCTGCGGTCTTCGAGCGCTACAGGCTCGGTTGCCCCATGTGCCTCGCGGCCGACATGGAGACGCTCGCCTCCGTCGCGACGATGCACGACATCCCCGTCGACGGCCTGATCGCCGACCTGAACGCGCTCGACATCGATGACAGCGAGGTGGGAGCATGACCGCACCGTGCACCGGTGAGATCCAGATAGGCAACGACGTCCTGGCCGACATCGCCGGCTACGCCGCACTCGAGTGCTACGGCATCGTCGGCATGGCCAGCCCGACACTGCGCGATGGCGTGGCGCAGCTGCTGTCGCTCGACAAGCTCCGCAAGGGTGTACGCGTCACAAGCGACGGCGAGGGCGTGGTCATCGACCTCTACGTGGTCGCCGAGTACGGCACGAACCTGGCCGAGGTCGCGCACAACATGTCCGACCGCGTGAAGTACGTGGTGACGTCCCACGCCGAGGTGCGCGTGGATGCCGTGCACGTGCACGTCCAGGGCATCAAGGTGCGCAAGTGAGCGGCGGTTCCCCCGGCGGCATGGCATCCGCGATCTCGCTCATATCCGCAGCCTCCGACGCGCTCAAGCAGCGCCGCGACGAGGTCAACCGCCTCAACGTCTTCCCCGTCCCCGACGGCGACACCGGCACCAACATGTCGCTGACCATGGACTCCGTGACCACCGAGGTCGGCAAGCTGGGCTCCGACCCGTCGCTCGCCGACATCTGTCACGCCGTGACCCACAGCTCCTTGATGGGCGCGCGGGGCAACTCGGGCGTCATCCTCAGCCAGATCCTCCGCGGCCTGTGCGAGCCGCTCGCGAGCGCCGACCACATCGACGGCGCGCTCGTGGCCGCGTGCTTCGAGCGCTCGGTGGCGGTGGCGTTCCAGGCTGTCCGGCGCCCGGTGGAGGGCACTATCCTCACGGTCCTGCGCGACGCGGCCGTGGCCGCCAAGCCCGCGGCCGACGGCGGCGCGGACATTGCCGGGGTTCTGGCGGTTGCGATCGACGAGGCGTACGCGTCGGTGACGCGCACGCCTGACCTTCTCCCGGTGCTCAAGGAGGCCGGCGTCGTCGACGCGGGCGGATACGGTCTCGCCATCCTCATGGAGGGCTTCGCGTCCGCCATGCAGGGAACGGGACTGCGCAGCTTCGACGTCACGGTCAGCAGCACGGCCGCCGCACCCATGTCCGAGGCAGAGAACGACTGGGACGACGACGAGTACCTCTACTGCACCGAGTTCCTGCTCTTCGGGCACGACCTGGACCGGGAGGCGATCGAGGACTTCATGGTCTCGATCGGCGGCTCGCAGCTCGTCGTCGGCTCGACCGAGGAGCTCAAGATCCACGTGCACACGGGCGATCCATCGCGCGCGCTCGAACACGCGCTGGCACTCGGCGAGATCGCCGAGGTGCACATCCACAACATGCGTCGTCAGACCGAGGAACGTGCCCAGGGCCTGCGCGCAGAGGCCGAGGCGGCCAAACCACTCGGGTTCGTCGCGGTCGCGGCCGGAAAGGGCATGGCAGACATCCTCCGGAGTCTGGGCGTCGACCAGATCGTGTCCGGCGGACAGACGATGAACCCCTCGACCGCGGAGCTCCTCGCTGCGATCGACAGCGTACCGGCGCGCGCGGTGATCGTTCTCCCGAACAACAGCAACATCGTCCTCGCGGCGAACCAGACCATCGGCATCGCGACCAAGCCGGTCGCGGTCATCCCGACGAGTTCGATTCCGCAGGCCTTCTCGGCGTTGCTCGCCGCCGATCCCAACGCATCGATCGAGGAGAACGTCGCGGCGATGACCGAAGCCGCCGAGGCCGTGCGTACGGGCGAGATCACCACCGCCATCAAGGATTCCAAGGGCAAGGCGGGCGCCATCAAGGCCGGCCAGATCATCGGTATCGTCGACCACGAGATCGAGGTGATCGGCGACAACGTCGCCGATGTGGCCGCGCGTCTTCTCGACGTGATAGCCGAGGACGGGGAGGCCGTCACGCTGCTGGCCGGTGAGGACCTCGAGGACGCCACGCTCGAAGCGATCGCGTCGGCCATGGCCGCCGCTCATCCCGACCTCGAGATCGAGACCCACCGCGGAGAACAGCCGCTCTACCCGCTCATCATGTCCGTCGAATAGGGAGGTACCGGCATGCCTCGGATCGCAGTGGTCACCGACAGCACGTGCGATCGCGGCCCCGCCGCGCTCGCTGCGATGAACGTCACGATGGTCCCCTTGAAGGTGCACTTCGGCGACGAGACGTTCCGGGACTGGATCGACCTGACGCCGACCGACTTCTACCCGAAGCTGCGCGCCTCGGCCCAGCTTCCCACCACCTCCCAGCCGACGCCGGGGGAGTTCACCGACGTCTACAAGCGGCTTGCCGCGGAGGGCTTCGACGGCATCGTCTCCATCCACCTGTCTCAGAAGCTGTCGGGCACCGTCGAGTCCGCGCTCATGGCAGCGGAGACTTCGGCGATCCCGGTCCGCGTGGTCGACTCGATGTTCGTGTCGTGCGGGCTCGACTTCGCCATCGATGCCGCGTGCGCCGCACGCGACAAGGGAGCGAACCTCGAGGCCGTCGAGAAGGCCGCCCTGTCCGCGGTGGCCGGAACCGAGCTGTTCTTCGTCGTCGACACCCTCGACTACCTGATCAAGGGCGGCCGCGGCACCCGCGCTCAGGGGATGGCCGCCGCGCTGCTCAAGATCAAGCCGGTCCTTCAGGTCACCGGCGGCGTCATCGAGCCCTTCAAGAAGTCGAAGGGCACCAACAGGGCGATCCGCGAGATGGCGGAGCACGTCGCCGCGCGCTCCAAGAAGCTCGGACCCCTGAACCTCGTCGTGGTGCATGCGGTCGCCACGAACCTCGCCGATGAACTGTCCAACGCCATCCGGTCGGCCGGCACGGACATCGCACACATCCGCGTTGACGAGATCGGTGCCGTCATCGGCACGCACGTCGGCCCGCGCGCGCTCGGCGTCGGCTACGCGCCCGCGGAGTGACCCTCCGTTGAGCCCCTCCGGCTCCCAGCGGGCCGTCAGGCTCGCCGCGCTCGACGAGCCGGTCACGGCCGTCCGCTTCGTCGACGGCCCGCGGGCCGAGGCGCTCGCGCGCGTAGGTGTGGCGACCGTCGAGGACCTGCTGCGCCACTATCCGGGCAGGTGGCTCGACCTGCGCACCACGGCCCCCCTGGGCTCGCTTCCGCTCGGCATGGAGGCGACGGCCGTCGGCACCGTCCATGAGGTCGTCGTGAAGCATCCCCGACCCCGCCTCACGATCACCGAGGTCGCCCTCGTCGACGACAGCGGAGTGCTCGTCGGCGTGTGGTTCAACCAGCCATACATCGCGCAGCGGTTCCGTGCCGGAGATCGTGTCGCCTTCGCGGGGACCGTCCAGATGGACTTCGGACTGCGCCAGATGCGCACGCCGTTCGTCGAACGGCTGGGGTCCTCCGACGACGCGTCGTGGCTCGGACGCATCCTGCCGGTGCATCCCGCCACCGAGGGCCTTTCCTCGAACTGGATCCGACGGCTGGTCTCGGAAGCTCTCGATCAGTACGGGGACCTGCCCGACCCGCTCCCTGCCTCGGTCCGGATCGCGCGCGGCTTCGTCCCTCTGGCCTCCGCGATCCGCGCGATCCACTTCCCCGAGGACCCCGAGGCGCGCGATGCCGCCCGGCGACGGCTGGCCTACGACGAGTTGCTGGCGATCCAGTTGGGGATGGCGCTCCGGCGCCACAGCATCGTCGAAGAGAGGAGGGGCCACGCCCACACGGTCCAGGGACCACTTCGCGCCGCGCTGCTCGGCTCGCTGCCGTTCGAGTTGACCGGCGACCAGCAGACCGCCGCCGGCGAGATCCTCGCAGACATGGCTGCGGCGCGCCCCATGAACCGTATGCTCCTCGGTGATGTCGGAACCGGGAAGACCGTCGTCGCCGCCCTGGCGCTCGCCGCCGCCGCGGACTCGTGCACGCAGGCCGCGATGATGGCGCCTACGGAGGTTCTCGCGCGCCAGTACGCGCGCGCCGTCGGCGAGCTCCTCGACGGCTGCGGCATCACTTGGCGCCTGCTGACCGGCTCCACGCCCGCGGCGCAGCGCCGCGAGATCCTCGCGGGTGTCGCGTCAGGTGACGTCTCCGTCCTGCTCGGGACGCACGCCCTGCTGACCGAATCCGTGGCGTTCAAGCGCCTGACACTCGCCATCGTCGACGAGCAGCACCGCTTCGGCGTCGCGCAGCGCCTCGGGCTGCGCGGCAAGGGGGAGGCCGTGGACCTGCTCGTGATGACCGCGACGCCGATACCCCGTTCGCTCGCGCTCACCCTCTACGGTGACCTCGATGCGAGTTACCTGCGTCAGTCGCCGCCGGGCCGCGGACGCGACCGCGTGATCACGCGCCTGATCCCCAAGTCCGGACGCGACGAGGCGTACGCCTCGGTCCGCACGGCGATCTCGGCCGGGCAGCAGGCGTACGTCATCTGCGCGCTCGTGGATGAGTCCGACGCCATCGAGGCCAAGGCCGCCGTGCGGGAGGCCGAACGGCTGCGCACGCGGGTGTTCAAGGGCCTTAGGGTCGGGTTGCTCACCGGACAGATGCCCGGTCGGGAGAAGGCCGCCGCGATGGAGGCGTTCCGGAACGGCTCCACGGACATCCTCGTCGCCACGACGGTCGTCGAGGTCGGAGTGGACGTCTCGAACGCCACCATCATGGTCATCGAGAATGCGGACCGCTTCGGCCTGGCGCAGCTCCACCAGCTTCGGGGCCGCGTCGGTCGCGGCGAACACGGCGGGGAAGTGCTACTCTTCGCCGACCCGAAGACCGAGGACGGCCGCAACCGCATGGCTGCGATCACGTCTACGGCCGACGGGTTCGACCTTGCGGAACAAGACCTTCGCCTGCGTGGCGAGGGGCAGGTCCTCGGCGAGCGTCAGCACGGGCTTCCCGAGCTGCGTCTGGCCTCGATCGTCCGCGACACCGACCTCGTGGAGGCGGCTCGTGCAGACGCGCAGGACATCGTCGCCGCCGACCCCCACCTGGAGGACGCACGGAACGCACCGCTGATGGCGGCGGTGCGTCGCAGCTACGGACGCGACTGGGAATGGGTGAGCAGCGGATGAGGATCGTCGGCGGATCGTTGAAGGGCAGGCGCCTCGCTGCGCCGAAGGGCGAGGGCACCCGCCCGACGAGCGACCGCGTCCGTGAGGCGCTGATGTCGTCGCTGGTCAACCGCCTGGGCGCAGACCTCGGTGGCGGGGTCGCGCTGGACATGTTCGCCGGATCCGGCGCGCTGGGCCTCGAGGCACTCTCGCGGGGCGTGAGTCGCGCCGTGCTCGTCGAGAAGGACAAAGGCGCCTTGCGCTCCATCGCAGAGAACGTGACCGCGCTTCGCGTCGAGGAACGCGTGAAGGTGATCGACGGGGACTCCCTGGGCTCCGCCTCGGCACGCATCGCCGCGGCCGGACCCTACACTTTGCTGTTCTGCGACCCCCCTTATAGAATCGACCAGAAGCGGGTGGCGCAGCGGCTGGTCGCGCTGGGTGCGGCGGGAGCGATCGCGGAGGGCGCGGCGCTGGCGTGGGAGCATGGTGCCGGGGGAGCGGTCCCCGAACCCGAAGGTTTCGCGCAGGAACGAACCTACCGCTACGGTGATACGGCCATCACACTTCTCAGGTACTACGGTGAGGGGAGGGTCGAATGAAGCGAGCGCTCTGCCCGGGCACGTTCGACCCGATGACCAACGGGCATCTCGACGTGATCGAACGCGCCGCCTGCATCTTCGACGAGGTGGTCGTCGCGGTCGCCGCATCGCCCGACAAGGGAGGCGGACCGCTCTTCTCCGTCAACGAGCGGGTGGACATGGCCTCGCAGGCGACCGCGCACCTCGACAACGTGACGGTGCAGCCCTTTGATTCGCTTCTGGTAGACTTGGCGAGGCAGGTCCACGCGACGGTCATCGTGAAGGGACTTCGCGCCGTCACGGACTTCGAACGCGAGTTCCAGATGGCGCAGCTGAACTACCGGCTCGACGATGCTGTTGAGACTATGTTCATCGTCTCGATTCCGGAGTACATGTATCTGAGCTCTTCAGCGGTCAAGCAGATCGCTGGACATGGGGGATCGGTCATCGGGCTCGTCCCCACGCACGTGAACGACCGCCTGGTCGAACGTCTCGGACAGAGACGGTAGGAGAGGACCGATACGATGGATGTCATGGCCCTGATCGACCGCATCGAAGAGTCGATGGACACCGGTCGCTCTATTCCCTTGATGCGCGGGCGCCTTGTGGACATCGAGAAGGTCTACGAGATCATCGATGAGATCCGCGGCAACTTCCCGGACGAGCTCAAGCAGGCGCGCTGGATCGTCAAGGAGCGCCAGGAGATGCTCGAAGAGGCCGAGAAGGAAGCCAACCGTATTCTCGAGGAGGCGCGCGATCGCGCCGACTCCATGGCCTCCGAGCAGGAGGTCGTCCGTCGCGCCGCCGAGCAGGCCGCATCGATCCTCGATGAGGCGCGCCAGCAGGAGCGCGAGATCCGTCTCGGCGCCGAGGACTACGCCGACGAGATGCTCGCAAACCTCGAGGTCAACCTCGGCAAGCTCCTCACCGCCGTCCAGCGCGGTCGTGACCGCCTCCAGGGCAAGGTCAATCAGCGCCAGTAGGCGCAAGGAGACTCAATGTCGTACCGCACGTCCGTGAGAGGGCTGTTCGAGGCCCTCGCATCGTCGCGTACCGTGACCGGCGAGATCACCGCGGGGGACGTCGACCTCGGAGGTCAGCCGTTCCACTTCGAGGAGCCGATCTCCTTCGAGGTCACGCTCACCAACGCGGGCACGGGCATCGTCGCGCAGGGGACCGCCAGGGCGCGGGTCCTGACCCCCTGTTCACGATGTCTGTGCGACTCCCGCCTCGACCTCGAGGCCGAGGTGGACGGGTTCTACGTCCTGCCGGGCCACGACGCCGACCTGCCCGAAGAGCAGGAGGCGGAGCTGATCGCCGAGGACCTGAGCATCGATCTCGAACCCGCCCTCATCGCCGCGATCGTCGTCGAGTTGCCCTTCGCCCCGCTCCACGACGAGGCGTGCAAGGGGATCTGCCCGGTCTGCGGAGCCGATCGCAACACCGAGCCGTGCGAGTGCGCCGCGCCCGGGGCGGACTCACCCTTTGCGGCCCTTCAGGATCTGCATCTGGAGGAGGACGGCCCGTCGTAGCATCGCGTGACGGGCGTGTGCTAGAATCTCGCGCTGTGTCCCGACGCCGGCACGCGCCGGCCCGGGCGTATCATCTACGAAGGAACCGCACGGAATCAGGTCTGTGGATATGCAGGCCGCGTGCGTCGAGAAGCAGGAGTGAGGAACGACATGCCTGTCCCGAAGCGAAAGACCAGCAAGGCGGTACGTGACAGCCGCCGTGCGCACGACCACCTCGAGGCCCCCGCGTTGTCGCTGTGCCCGCAGTGCCATCAGCCCAAGCCTCCGCACCGGGTCTGCCCCGCATGCGGAACCTACAAGGGCAAGGAGATCGTCGAGACCGATTAGGTCGTCGGCGGTCGAGCGCTATGATGACGACACCCGCTGCTCGCGCGGCGGGTGTCGTTTCGTCTGCTCAGGGTTCGTGCTCACGTGTTCGGGTATACCGGTTGGATGTAGCCGGTCGTCGAGGGACGGGAACACTTCAGTGGCACTCGAGTTCCTGCTCTCACCGCGCTCCATCGCCGTCATCGGCGCGGGACGCGAGCCCGGAGGAGTCGGCCGCTCGGTCTTCGACTCGCTGCTCTCCGCCGGGTTCCCCGGTGAGGTCTGGCCGGTCAATCCCGGCGCTGACGAGATAGCCGGCAGGCCCTGTTTCCACGATGTCCCGTCGCTCCCGGCAGTGCCTGACCTCGTGGTCGTGGCGGTCCCCGCCAAGTTCGTCCCCTCGGTCGTCGAGGCCTGCGGCAAGGCAGGAGTCGCGGGCGCGATAGTCCTGTCGGCCGGGTTCAAGGAGGCGGGCGCCGAGGGCGTGGCGCTCGAGCGCGAGATCGTGCGCGTCGCTGCCTCGTACGGCCTTCGTCTCCTGGGTCCGAACTGCCTGGGTCTGATAGTCCCCGGCAACCACCTCAACGCTTCGTTCGCGGGATCGATGCCCTCCGAGGGCGCGATCGCGGTCATCACCCAGTCCGGCGCGCTCGGGACGGCGATCCTCGACTGGGCGCGCGACAGCGGGGGATTGTCGGGGTTCGTCTCACTCGGCAACCGCGCTGACCTCTCGGAGTCCGACTTCCTCGAGGCGTTCGACGCCGACCCGGCTACGCGCGTCATCGCAGGCTACCTCGAGTCGATCGTCGACGGTCCGCGCTTCGTGGCCACCGCGCAGAAGGTCGCTCGAAGCACTCCGGTCGTGTTACTGAAAGCCGGCTCCTCCGAGGCGGGCGCGCGCGCCGTTTCCTCGCACACGGGCAGCCTCGCGGGATCGGACGCCGCGTACGAGGCGGCGTTCGCGGCAGCGGGAGTGCTGCGTGCCCGCGACACCGAGGAGCTCTTCGGCATGGCCGGGGCCTTCGCGCGACAGCCCGTGCCCGCAGCGCCCGGACTCGCGATCGTCACGAACGCCGGCGGACCTGCCGTCATGGCCACCGACGCCTGCGCCAAGGCCGGTCTCCCGCTGGCTGGACTGATGCCCGAGACCGTCGACGCGCTGCGCGGCGCGCTCCCGGCGGCGTCGGCCCTCTACAACCCGATCGACATCCTGGGTGACGCGCCTCCCGAGCGCTACGCCGACGCGTTGCGGCTCGTCGCACTCGACCCCGGGGTGAACTCGATCCTGATCATCCTCACACCCCAGGCTCCCACGCTGCCCGACGAGACCGCCCGCGCCATCCTCGCCGCAGCGGCGACCTCTGCGACCACGGTCGTCGCCTGCTTCATGGGCGAGGACACTGTCGAGGGAGCGCGCCGCCTACTGGCAGCCGGCGGCATCCCCGCTTTCCGCTACCCCGAGCGGGCGATCGACGCGCTCGCGGCCATGGAGCGCTATCGCGTCCTCGCCGCCCGGCCCGCGATCCGGCCCCCGGCGATCCACGTCGACCGGGCCGCGGTCAAGGCGATCCTCGACGAGGCCCACACCGCACGACGCGCGTTCGTGCTCGAGGAGCACGCCTCCGAGATCGCGCGCGCCTACGGCATCCCGACCCCGGCCGGAGTGGTGGCGCGGGACCGTGCCGCGGCGCTCGCCGCGGCCCATGAGATCGGGTATCCCGTCGTGCTGAAGATCGCCAGTCCCGACATCCTGCACAAGTCCGATATCGGCGGGATCGTCATCGGGATCGCGGATGACGACGCTTTGCTCAAGGCGTGGGACCTCGTCCTGGACCGTGCCCAGCGACGGATGCCCGACGCCGACATCTGGGGTGCTCTGGTGCAGCAGATGGTGCAGCCGGGTCGCGAGGTCATCATCGGGGTGGTACGCGACCCGACGTTCGGCCCGCTCCTGATGTTCGGACTGGGAGGCATCTACGTCGAGTTGTTGAAGGACGTCACCTTCCGCCTCGCGCCGCTGGACCACCCGGAGGCGCTCCGTATGATGGAGTCGATCCGCTCCGCTGGCCTGTTGCGCGGCATGCGCGGGGCGAAGCCCGCCGACGTCGACGCCGTGGCGGATGTGCTCGTTCGTGTGTCGGCGCTCGTGACCGACTTCCCGGAGATCGTGGAGCTCGACATCAATCCACTTGTCGTGGCGGACCGCGGAGGCGGCGCCATCGCGGCCGACATCCGCATCGGTATCGGAGGTTCATAGGCCATGCAGACCATCATCGTGGCATCGACGCGGCGCTACAGCGGGAAGACGGGAGTCTGCGTCGCGCTGATCGACGAGCTTTCCCGTCGCGGACTCGACGTCGGGTACTTCAAGCCGTACGGCGGGATGCCGACCGACGTCGACGGCGTGATGACCGACCGCGACGCCGCCTTCATCAACGGATGGCTGAGACGGCCGTCTCCGGTAACGGATGTGTGCCCGGTGGTCCGATCGCGCGCCTTCATCGAGGACCTCCTCGCGGGACGGCCGATCCCGGGACCCGCCGAGGTTGCCGCCGCGTTCGCTCGAGTGGCCGAGGGCAGGGACGTCGTCGTCGTCGAGGCGCCGTCGGACCTTGAGCAGGGCGCGGGCGCCGGTCTCTCGGCGACCGATATCCATCAGGCCCTCGGCGGTCGCATCCTGCTTGTGGAGAACACGACGTCCGCGGAGGCACCCGATCGCGTGCTGCGCGCCGCTGTCATCTTCGGTGACTCCTTCGTCGGTGTGATCCACAACCGCGTCACCGACCCGGATCACAAGCTCGTCGAGACGCAGATCGTGCCGTTCCTGGCCTCGCGGGGGATCACCTCCTTCGGCGTGCTGCCACACGACCCGTTGCTCTCATCGGTCACCGTCCGCGAGATCGTCGACGTGCTCGGCGGCTCCGTCTTGTGCGGCGAGGACCACCTCGGTGACCTTGTGGAGTCGTTCATGGTCGGAGCCATGGGCCAGGAGAAGGCCCTGCGCTTCTTCAGACGCAAGGCCCGCAAGGCCGTGGTCACGGGCGGCGACCGCGCCGACGTGCAGATGGCCGCGCTCGAGACCTCGACGGCCGTCCTGGTCCTGACAGGCAACATGTCACCGAGCCCCGCGGTCATGGGCCGTGCGTGCGACCTGGGCGTTCCCATGGTCCTCGTGGACACGGACACGTTGTCCGCGATCGAGCACCTGGACCTCCTCTTCGGCCACGTGCGTCTCCATGGCCCGGGCAAGGCCGAGCGCATGCGGCTGATGTTCACGCACGCCGTCCCGGTCGAGCCGCTGCTCGAAGCGCTCGGCATCGCCTCCTCATCCGACAACCGGGAGCTGTGAGATGACCTCTATGATCGTGACCACCATCGCCGTCGACGCGATGGGTGGCGACTTCGCGCCCGAAGCGGTTCTCGAAGGCGTCGCCTCGGCGCTCGCCGCCGACCCCTCCCTGCGTGTGCTCCTCGTGGGCAGCGCGCAGGTCGTGGAAGCCTTCGCCGCCGGCCACGAGCGCTGTGAGGCCGTCGCCACCACGCAGGTCATCGAGATGGGCGAGCACCCTGCGGCCGCGGTCCGCGGCAAGTCCGACTCGTCGATCGTCGTGGGGTGCCGGCTCGTGAAGGAGGGGAGGGCCGACGGCTTCTTCTCCGCCGGCAGCACCGGCGCCGCGATGGCCGCCGCGGCCCTGGTCATCGGCCGCATCAAGGGTGTGCAGCGTCCGGCCATCGCCACCGTGCTCCCCACGGCCGGCGCTCCGTGCGTCCTGCTCGACGTAGGCGCCAACGCCGACTGCAAGCCCGAGCACCTCGCCCAGTTCGCGACGATGGGCGCCGCCTACGCGGTCGCAGCCCTCGGAATCCACGGGCCGCGCATCGGCCTGCTGAACATCGGCGAGGAGCCCACGAAGGGCTCGCAGCTTGCTCAGGACGCGTACGCCCTCCTGGAGGGGACACCCGGCTTCGTCGGGAACGTGGAGGGCCGGGACATCCCGGCGGGCACGGTCGACGTCGTCGTGACCGACGGCTTCACCGGCAACGTAGTACTCAAGCTGATGGAGGGCATGAGCAAGCACCTGCTCGCCGAGTTCAAGGGCGCCCTGATGTCGTCGCCGGTCAACAAAGTGGCCGCTGTAGTCCTCAAGCCCTCGCTCGGGGCGCTGCGTGACAAGCTCGACCCCGATTCGCACGGCGCCGCCCCGCTGCTCGGCCTCAACGGACTCGCCCTGATCGGGCACGGGTCCTCGAGCCCCCGCGCGGTCGCCTCCGCTCTGCGGGTCGGAGCCGTCGCGGTCAGGGCCGGTCTGGTCGGCAGCATCGCGACCGCTCTCGCCCGCGTGGATGCGTGACGCGCTCTTGTCGTGTACCATTCTCGGACTCCGTAAACCCACACACGATGAGAAGTGAACGAATGCCCTCTGCCGCACTGATATCGGTGGCTTCCTGGCTGCCTGAGCGTCGCCTGACCAACGCCGACCTCGAGAAGATGGTCGACACATCCGACGAGTGGATCCGCTCGCGCACGGGCATAGCCGAGCGTAGGATCGCCGCCGAGGGCGAGGCCACCTCGGACTTGGCCGCGCACGCGGGCGCTCTCGCGCTGGAGCGCGCCGGCCTGGCTCCCGGCGACGTCGACCTGCTCATACTCGCGACTTCGACCCCCGATATGACGTTCCCGTCGAGCGCATGCATCGCCCAGGCGAAGATGGGACTCACGTGTCCCGCGTTCGACCTCAACGCCGCGTGCACAGGCTTCATCTACGGACTCGACGTCGCCGCGTCGATGATCGAGTCCGGGCGGATGCGCACGGTGCTCGTCATCGGCGCGGACGTGCTCTCGTCCGTCGTCGACTACACCGATCGCGGAACCTGCGTGCTGTTCGGCGACGGCGCCGGGGCGGTCGTCCTCCAGGCCTCCGAGGAGCCCGGGATCCTGTCCGTGCACCTCGGGGCCGACGGGACCGGGGCAGACCTGCTCTGCGTCCCGGCCGGGGGGAGTGCAGCACCGATGACCGCGGACCGGCTTGCCGCGGGCGACGGCTACATCAAGATGAACGGCACCGAGGTCTTCAAGTTCGCTGTTCGCGCGATCCCCGAGGTGACCAAGCTGGCCCTTGCAGACTCGGGACTGACGACGGCCGACGTCGACTGGCTCGTGCCCCACCAGGCGAACCAGAGGATCACCGACACGGTCGCGCAGCGTCTCGGTATCTCCGACGAACACGTCGTCTGCCGTATCGAGGACACAGGCAACACCTCGGCGGCGTCGATCCCCATCGCTCTGGATTCGCTGCACCGCGACGGGCACCTGCGCGCCGGCGACATCCTGGCGCTCGTCGGGTTCGGCGCGGGGCTGACGTACGGCGCCGCGATCGTCCGCTGGACCCGGGAGGACTGACCTATGGCGTTGTACACCCGAGTCACCAAGCTGCTCGGCATCGAGCATCCCATTATCCAGGGCGGCATGGCCTGGACCGCCACCTGGGAACTCGCCGCCGCGGTGAGCAACGCGGGCGGCCTCGGCATCATCGGCGCGGGTCAGATGCCGACCGACCTCCTCCGGGACCAGATCCGGGCGGCCAAGCTCGCCACGGACAAGCCGTTCGGCGTCAACCTCATGCTGCTCACCCCGCACATCGACGAACTCGTCCAGATGGTCCTCGACGAGGGCGTGAGCGTGGTCACGACCGGCGCCGGCAACCCCGGCAGGTACATGACGGCCCTGCAGGACAAGGGCATCAAGGTCATCCCGATCGCGCCGTCGACGGCGCTCGCGCGCCGGCTGGAGCAGGCAGGGGCGGAGGCGATCATCGGCGAGGGCATGGAGGCCGGCGGTCACATCGGCGAGCTCACCACCATGGTCCTGACGCCACAGCTGGTGGACGCCGTCTCGATCCCGATCATCGCGGCGGGCGGCATAGCCGACGGGCGTGGCATCGCGGCAGCCTTCGCTCTCGGCGCCGAGGGCGTCCAGATGGGGACGCGCTTCATGTGCGCCGAGGAGTGCACCATCCATCCCGACGTGAAGGCACGGGTCCTCAAGGCGCGCGACCGCGACACCGTCGTCACGGGCGTGTGCACGGGCCACCCGGTCCGCGTTCTCAAGAACAAGCTGTCACGTCAGATCGAGGAACTCGACCGCGCGAACGAACCCGAGAAGATCGAGGCGCTCGGCGCCGGGAAGCTGGCGCTCGCTATGCGCCAGGGCGACGTCGACATGGGCTCCCTGATGGCGGGACAGTGCGCGGCGATGGTCGACGAGATCCAGCCGGCCGCCACGATCATCGCCGAACTCGTCCGCGAGACCGAGGACGTGCTGCGAGGCCTGGCGGAACGGGTCACCGCGTGAGTGCGCGCGTAGCGCTCATCTTCCCCGGCCAGGGATCCCAGCACATCGGCATGCTCGCCGATCTGGTGATGCTCGAGGGCTCCGACCGGCTCATCGACGCCGCAGAGGCTCTGAGCGACCTACCGCTGCGTCACATCGCCGATGCGGGCACACCCGAGCAGCTCGCCGACACGCGCGCCGCACAGCCCCTGCTCTATCTCGCCGATTGGGCGGCCGCAAGCCGTGCCCTCGCTGTCGGGATCACCCCCTCCGCGCTGGCGGGACACAGCCTCGGGGAGCTGGCCGCTCTCGCCGTGGCCGGTGTCTACTCGGTGGAGGCCGGCCTTGAGCTGGTCATCGAGCGGGCACGTTTCATGGCAGCCACGGCCGCGGAGACACCGGGCGGCATGGCGGCCGTGCTCGGCCTCGAGGCTTCGGCCATCCGGTCGGCGCTCGACGGCATCGAAGGCATCTGGATCGCCAACGACAACTCCCCCGGACAGACCGTCATCTCGGGGACCCCGCAGGGCCTCGGGGCCGCGACGACCGCGCTGAACGAAGCAGGCGCGCGGCGCATCGTCCCGCTCGCGGTGGCCGGGCCGTTCCACTCACCGCTTATGCAGCCCGCCGCCGACCGGTTCGTGGACCTTGTCGCCGCCACGGCGTTCAACGACGCCGCGATCGCCGTACTCCAGAACACCGACCCGGCGCCCGTGACGGATGCCGCGACGATCAGGCGGCGCCTCTCGTCGCAGATCGTCTCTCCCGTGCGCTGGACCGAGACCATGGACCGTCTCAGAGGAGCGGGGGTCTCGATGCTGCTCGAGTGCGGCCCCGGCGCTGTGCTGACGGGGCTCGCCAAGCGTGTCGAGGGTCTCGAGGCCTTTGCGATCGAACAGACGGACATCGAAGCGTTCCGTACGGAGGCGAACGAGTGATGCTGCGACTCGAAGGCAAGACCGCGCTGGTGACCGGCGCCTCGCGCGGGATCGGCGCCGCCATCGCCCTGAGGCTGGCGAGCGAGGGAGCGACCGTCGTCGTGAACTACTCCGGCTCCCGCGGGGCCGCTCTTGGCGTCGTCGACGCCATCGTGGCGGCCGGTGGACACGCGAGCGCCCTGCAGGCCAACGTGAGCGACCCAGCCGCGTGCACGGCGCTGGTGGAGACCGTGGTGTCCGAACACGGATCCATTGACGTGCTGGTCAACAACGCGGGCATCACGCGCGATGGGCTGCTCGTCCGCATGAGTGATGAGGATTGGGCGCAGGTCATCTCCACCAACCTGACCGGCGTGTTCTCGGTCACCCGCGCCGCTGCGAGACACATGATGAAGGCGCGTTCCGGATCGATCATCAACATCGCGTCGGTCGTGGGAATCAGCGGCAACGCCGGCCAGGCGAACTACGCCGCGGCCAAGGCCGGGGTCATCGGCCTGACGAAGAGTGTCGCCCGCGAGCTGGCCCCCCGCAAGGTGAGGTGCAACGCGGTGGCCCCGGGCTTCATCGAGACCGACATGACCGCGGCGCTCACCGATGCGCAGCGTGAGGGAGCCGCCGGAGCGATCGCCATGGGACGCTTCGGCACAGGCAGCGACGTCGCTGCAGCGGTGGCGTTCCTCGCGAGCGACGACGCCGCGTACATCACCGGCCAGACACTGGCCGTCGACGGAGGCATGACGTTCGCCTAGACTGCGTAGGCAACCGGGCTAGGGGCCCGGTCCCGAAAGGAGTGTGCTAGACCACATGGAACGTGACGAACTGTTCGATAAGGTCAAGGCCGTCGTCGTGGATCAGCTCGGCGTCGACGAGGACGAGGTCCACGAGGACTCTGCGTTCGTCGACGATCTGGGCGCCGACTCGCTCGATATCGTCGAGCTCGTCATGGCGCTCGAAGAGGAGTTCGGGGTGTCGATCCCCGACGAGCAGGCCGAGAAGATCAAGACGGTCGGCGACGCGGTCGACTTCATCACCGAGAACGCCTAGCACGCAACCGCACCGACCTGCCGCTCTCTCGAGACATCGGGAGCGGCAGGGAGCTGTCCAACGTGCACCGGCAGGTCCGCGCCCGTCGCCGCCATATCGCGCCGCGGCGGGCGCGTGCCTCGTTCTTACAGACTCATCACCGGCACAGAAGGGTCGAGTCGAGTGGAGATGCCCTCTCTCACGATAGGCGGAGTCACCTCACGCCTACCGATCATCCAAGGCGGCATGGCGGTCCGCATCTCGATGGCGCCCCTGGCTGCCGCCGTCGCCGAGGCGGGCGGGATCGGTGTCATCGCCGGTTCGGGCCTGACCCCGGACGAACTGCGCGCTGAGATCCGCGCGGCGCGCGCTCAGACCGCCGGTGTCATCGGCGTCAACATCATGGTCGCCGTGCGCAACTTCGCCGAGCTGGTCAAGGCCGCGCTCGATGAGGGGATCGACCTCGTCATCTCCGGTGCCGGGTTCTCTCGCGACGTCTTCGACTGGACGCGCGAGGCCGGGGTTCCCATGGTCCCGATCGTTGGCTCTGCGCGCGTCGCCGTGCTCTCCGAGAAGTTCGGTGCGGCAGCGGTCGTCGTCGAAGGCGCGGACGCCGGGGGTCACCTCGGCACCGACGTACCCGTCCGCGAACTGCTGCCGAGCATCCTCGAGGCCGTCTCGATCCCCGTCATCGCCGCGGGAAACATCGTCACCGGCGCCGACATCCGCGAACTGATGGAAGCCGGCGCCGCGGGCGTGCAGATGGGTGCGCGCTTCGCCGCGACCGTCGAGTCCTCCGCTCCTGACGCCTTCAAGCAGATGTACCTCGAGGCGACCGACGAAGACATCGTCATCGTTCGCAGCCCCGTTGGCCTGCCGGGACGCGCACTTCGCAATCCTTTGACCGATCGCCTCGACGCGGGCACCGAGCCGCGTATCGAGCGCTGCATCGTCTGCCTGAAGAAGTGCGGCAAGCAGTTCTGCATCATGGACAAGCTCATCAAGGCGCAGACCGGCGACGTCGAGGACGGCCTGGTCTTCACCGGCGGCGGAGTCGCCCGCATCAATGACATCCCCACGGTCAGCGTTCTGATGGAGCGCCTCGTCGCCGAGTACCGCGCCTCCGGAGAGATGGGGATCGCATGAGAAGGGTCGCCGTCACCGGACTTGGGATCGTGTGCCCCGTCGGAGTCGGTGTGGACGCCGCCTGGGACGCCCTTACCGCCGGACGCTCCGGGGTAGGACCCATCACGACCTTCGATACCGCCGAGTACGCGGTGCACTTCGCCGCGAGCGTGGACGACTTCGATCCCACGACGGTCCTCGACGTCAAGGAAGCGCGACGTCTGTCGCGCTTCCAGCAGTTCGCGCTCGTGGCCGCCGAGGAGGCGCTCGCCGATGCGGGCATCTCCGACGTCGGCCCGGCCGAAGCGGAGCGCATCGGTGTGATCGTCGGCTCGGGCATCGGCGGACTTGGACTCATGGAGGAGCAGACGCGCGTTCTCATCGAGCGCGGGCCCTCGCGCGTGAGCCCCTTCCTGGTACCCGGCATGATCATCGACGTGGCCGCCGGCCTCATCTCCATAAGGCACGGCTTCAAGGGCATCAACTACGCGCCCGTGTCCGCCTGCGCCACCGGCAATCACGCGATCGGGGAGGCCTTCGAGGCCATCCGCCGCGGATCGGCCGACGTCGTCGTGGCGGGCGGATTCGACGCGGGCGTCACGCCGCTGGGCCTGGCCGGATTCGCCGCCGCACGCGCGCTGTCCACCCGCAACGACGATCCGGCCGGCGCCTCGCGACCGTTCGACGCCGGGCGTGACGGCTTCGTGATCGGGGAGGGCGGTGCGGTGCTCGTCCTCGAGGAGTGGGACCACGCTGTCGCACGCGGCGCCAAGATCCGAGCGGAGCTGATCGGCTACGGCGCGACCGCGGACGCCTACCACGTCACGGCCCCCGCACCGGACGGCAACGGCGCACGGCGCGCGATGCGCATGGCTCTCGAGCAGGCGGGCATCGACCCCTCCGAGGTCGGCTACATCAACGCCCACGGCACATCCACCCAGCTCGGAGACGCGGCTGAGACCGGCGCGATCCGCGAGGTGTTCGGCGCCGGCGCACCTCCGGTCTCGTCGACCAAGTCGATGACAGGCCACCTGCTCGGCGGCGCCGCCGCGATCGAGGCCGTCGCATGCGTGCGCGCGCTGGAGACCGGCATCCTTCCGCCGACGATCAACTACACCGACGCGGACCCGGCCTGCGACCTCGACTAC
>DATCIA010000090.1:0-4788 GCA_036508075.1 Coriobacteriia bacterium | reverse complement strand
GCTCGTGATGCGCCCCGAGCTGCTCGTGCTCGACGAGCCGTTCGAGGGGCTCGACCCGACCTCGCGCGCGGCGCTGATCGCGTTGCTGCGCTCCCTCGCCGAGGACCGGGGTCTCACCATCGTGATGTCCACGCACGACATCGACACCGTCCCCGAGTTCGCCGACTACGCCTACGTGCTGCAGCACGGCGGCAGGATCGTGCTCAAGGGGACGCCGGCGGAGGTGTTCGCGCGCGTCGATCTGATGGCCGCGGGCAACATCAGGCCCCCGGTGCTGGCGGAGTTGTTCGCGCGGCTGCGTGAGGCGGATCCATCGGCGCCCGAGACCGCGCTCACGGTCGACGATGCGGTATCGGCGCTTCGGCGATGGAACGCCGGGCGCTAGCGGGCTACGCCCCGAGGGCCTTGACCTTCTCGGCGAACGCGATCGCCCACTCGCGCGCGGCAGCGAGCTCCGCCTCGGTGGGCCGGAACTTCTGCGTGTAGGGCTCGGCGGCGACCTCGACGCCGATCTCGGTGAGCCGGTCGGTGATCTGCTTCGTCGCGCCCGACGACCAGCCGAAGCTGCCGAAGGCGGAGCCGATGCGGCCCTTGGGCTGCAGCCCGCTCAGGCTCTGCAGGAACCCGGCGACGCTGGAGAGCATCCCATGGTGCAAGGTGGGCGAACCGACGAGCAGACCCTTTGAGTCGAGCATCTCGGCCATCAGCCCGGAGTGCGAGGCGACCGCGAGGTCGTATGCCTCGACTTCCAACCCGGCTTCGGCGAGCGCATCGGAGATCGCCAGCGCGAGCGCGTCGGTCGAACCCCACATCGTCGAGTACGCCACGATGACCTTGTCGCGGAGCTCTCCGCTCCCCCACTGCTCGTACGCGGCGACGGCCCTGCCGACGGCGTCCCCGCGCCAGATCACCCCGTGGCTCGGAGCGACGGTTGTCGGCGCCCACCCGGCGGACGCCACCTTCTCGAGCGTCTTGGCGATCTGCGCTCCGAACGGGAGCAGGATGTACGAGTAGTAAGTCCTGAGCTCATCCAGAGCCAGGTCCACGCCGACCTCGTCGGCGAAGCGCTCCTCGGAGGCGAGGTGCTGCCCGTAGGCGTCGTTGCACATCAGCACGGCGTCCTCGGGGCAGTAGGTGAACATCGAGTCAGGCCAGTGCACCATCGGCGCGGGCAGGAAGTTCAGCGTCACGCCGCCGAGTTCGATGACGTCCGCTGCGCCGACGGCCTCGATGACCAGCCCGTCGTGGTACTCCGCCACACCGCGCACCCCGGAGCCCGAGGCGACGACGCGGGCCTTCGGGCAGGCGGCCATCACTGCGCGGAGTCCCGAGTTGTGATCGGGCTCGACGTGATTGACGACGATGACGTCGATGAGCGCGGGGTCGAGGATCTCGGAGATGCGCGAGAGCAGCTCGGGGACAAAGGCCGTCTTCACGGTGTCGATCAGCGCGACCTTGTCGGCGCCCCGGACGAGATAGGCGTTGTAGGTCGAGCCGCGCGGCGTGTCGAAGCCGTGGAAGTCCCGGAGGTTCCAGTCGACGGAGCCGACCCAGGTGATGTGGTCTGACACAGGCACAGCGCGCATGGTCTCGCTCCTTGGTGGCCGCGGATGGATCGTCCCTGAAAGGAGTCTACCCGCGACGGGCCTGGGCTACGACGAACGCTTGATGAAGAAGTCCGCCATCGACGCCAGCAGGTCGCGCGCGTGGCTCTTGGGGATCGCCTCGATCAGACCCTGCTTGGCCTCGACCACGAGATCGTGCCCGTAGTTGCGGGCGAACTCGAGCGAGCCCGTCTCCTCCATGATCTCGACGGCCTCGGCGAGCAGTCCGGGATCGGAGGTGCGCGCCGACAGGATCTCGAGCAGGCGCTGCTTGCGCCGGGAGTTGCGGAGCGCGTGGATGGCCACCAACGTGCGCTTGCCCTCGGCCACGTCGCTGCGGAGGTCCTTCTTGGTGGACTCCTTGGTGCCGACAAGGTTGAGCACGTCGTCCTGGATCTGGAACGCGAGCCCGGCCGCCATACCGAAGGCCCTGAGGGTCTCGACCTGGGCCGTGGAGCCGCCGCCGATGATCGCCCCGACGGCGAGGGGCACCGCACCCGAGTAGAAGGCGGTCTTGTGGTTCGCCATCGTGAGGTAATCGTCGACTCCGAGGTCGAACCGGCGGTCGCGCGCCCACCCGATGTCGAGCGCCTGTCCCTCGATCGTGCGTGTCGTCATGTCGACCAGCTCGGCGAGCACGCGGATCTTCATCGCATCATCGAGGCCGGGATCGTGGACGACGGTGCCGCAGACGAGCGCGAGGGCGAGGTCGCCCGCGTTGACCGCGAGCCCGATGCCCTCCGCGATATGCATGCACGGCTCGTCGCGACGCGTCAGCGAGGAGTCCTCGATATCGTCGTGGATCAGCGCGGCGGTGTGGAAGTGCTCGATCGCGGCCGCCGCGGGCCAGGCCTGCTTCGGGTCCCCGCCGACCGCCTCGCAGGCGAGCAGGCAGATGAGCGGGCGGTGGCGCTTGCCCGAGTTGTCCGAGAACTTGCGCAGCGGCGCGTAAAGGTAGCGGCTCATGTCGGGATGGGTACCGTCACCGAAGAACGTCAGGAGGTACCGGTCGAACGCCTTCGCGTTCGCCTTGAGATACAACTCGAAGCCGGTCACGCTCACGGATGCTCCCTGGCGACGTGTGCCCTCGTACGCGTGCACGTCCGCCCGCACGAGCGCGGGACGCAGGTAGGATACCGCACGCCCCACGCACGCGAGGGGCGCTACTCGCGCAGCCCCTTCTCGAGGAAGACGCCGTCGGCGCTGAATCGACGGCGGTAGCTCATCAGCACGGCGAGCGCAGCGCCCACGATCTCCGCCGCGGCGACCATTAGCATCACGACGATCTGGTACTTGGTAGCCTCGAGCGGGTCGGCGCCGGCCAGTATCTGGCCCGTCATCATCCCCGGGATGAACACTATGCCGGCGGCGGCCATCGAGTTGATCGCCGGGATCAGCCCCGCGCGCAACGCGGCGCGCACGCTGGGATGCGCGGCCTCCCAGGGTGATGCACCGAGCGCCGTCATCGCGCGGATCTCGTCCTTGCGTGCGTCGAGGTCGGCGAACACCCGCTCCAGCGACAGGGCGATGCCCGTCATCGAGTTGCCGAGCACCATGCCGGCGATCGGGATGACGTAGCGCGGCGAGTACCAGGGGTCGGCGCCGATCACCAGCCCGGTGACCGCGAAGGTCACGGTGATGCCGGTGACGGCCATCGAGGTGACCGCCGCAAGGAAGAGGCCCGATGGAGCGTCGGGCGCGCGTTTGAGGATGATGCGTGCGGCGGCCACGGTCATGATCGCGAGGATGCCGACCACCCACCACCAGCGGTCGGCGGCGAAGGCCCAGCGCAGCACCAGGCCGAGCGCGAGCAACTGCACATAGGTGCGGACGGTGGCGATCGCGAGGTCCTTGGTCACCCCGAGCTGCATCCACAGCGCGATCGCGCCGGTCACGAGCACGAAGCCGGACGCCAGCAGGAGCTGCGGCCATCCGATGGCGACGACGCCGCCCGCAAGCTGGACGGCGGTCACGAGCGGGCCTCGTCGGTCAGCGCGCCGGCCACGAGGCGCAGTCGGCGGTCCGCGTGGCCGTCGGAGCGCAGGTGGCGCACGCGTACGACCGCTCCTCCCACATCGACGAACTCGCGCGTGAGCAGACCGACCTGCTCGGCCGACTCCTCGTCGAGCGAGGCGTCAGGCTCGTCGAGCAGCAGCACGGCCGGCCGGGTCAGAACGGTGCGCAGAAGCGCGACGCGTGCGGCCTGGCCCTCGGAGAGTCGCGACACCTCGCGGTCGAGGGAGACGTCGGTGAGGTGCACGCGGTCGAGGGCGGCTCGCAGGGCGCCGTCGCCCGGCCTCTCGCCCCCCGCGCGTACCTTGAGGCGCCAGGGCAGGGTGAGGTTGTGGCCGACTGTGCCGGGAACGAGCGCGCTGCGCTGCGGCAGGTAGGCGACGCGCACGCGCCAGACGCGCGGGTCGATCGCGAAAGCGGGCTCGCCCGCAAGCAGCAGCTCGCCCGCGGCGCCGGGAAGCAGACGTGCGAGCGCGAGCAGCAGCGTGGTCTTGCCGGCGCCCGAGGGGCCGACCACGTCGGTCAGCGTTCCTGGCTCCACCGCGAGATCGATCGCGTCGAGGACGCGCAGGAGCCCCGCATCGGCGCGGCGGTCTACGGTGAGGTGGCGCGCTTCGAGCGCGGGCTGGGTGTGCGGCGGCATACCGGCCATGCTACGCCCCGCCATACGCGCGGCGCCAGCGCGTACGCGCACCTACCGGACGGTGATCCTGCGCTCCACGGAGTGGCTTGCGGCATACCTGCTCGTGCCCTTGAACTTCACCATGAAGTACCAGGTGCCCTTGTAGGAAGGCGCGCAGCTGTACGACCAGTGATGCGTCGAGGTGGTGTGACGGGTCGACAGGTAGGACCACGTCTTCGAGCCGGGCCTCTTCACGTAGACGTAGACGTGCGTGTTCGTTGGCTGGGTGGTCGAGATGTGGCCGGAGAACACGACAGGGTGCTTGTGGGTGATCGACGTATGGTTGGACGTGATCGAGACGTAGGTGCCCATCAAGACCGTGAAGTGGACGTGGTGGCGCGGCTCGACGTTGCCCGCGTTGTCGACCGACCAGTAGTCCAGGCTGCGGGCGCCCGCCTTGGTGGTGGTGAAGGGCACCGTGTAGGTCGTGTCCCGCCCGGAATCCAGCCTGTAGCGGATGCCCAGGACCCCGGTACCGCCGTTGTCGGT
>DATCIA010000089.1:0-5933 GCA_036508075.1 Coriobacteriia bacterium | reverse complement strand
TTCTTGATGTCGAGGCGCCCTTCGAGCCGCTGCCGGAACCCCAGCGGCACGCGCATCTTCGAGCCCAGCAGCGACAGGCCCTTGAGGAAGCGCGGGTGACTGGGGGCCTCGCGCATGATGTCGGTCAGCGCCAGGTCCACGCGCAGCTCGCCGGCGACCTGACGGTAGTCGAACGCCACGCTCGCGCGCGCCATCCGGGCGAGGTCGCGTCCCTGAAGGCAATCGGTGAAGACCGCCTGCCACCTCGACAGCGACATGCGCCACTGGGGCGTGCGCGCAAGGACCCCGTGGGGGTCGCCGGCGAAGCCGCAGCGGATGAGGCCGCTGTTCACGTCTTCGGCCACGAGCCGGAAAGACTCGTCGACCGCCGGGTCGTCGGTGTCGGCGTAGGCGAGCCCGTTGTCTTGGTCTGACGCGAGGGTGAGCTCGCTGCGCGCGCCGCTGCCGAACACCAGCCAGGCGTAGGGCGCCGGCGGCTCGCCGTGCCGCTCGAAGGCGAGCTCGAGGAGACGCGTCGTCATGGTGTCGCAGAGCACCGTGAGCACGCGTGTCAGCGACGGCGCGTCGAGGTGGGCGTCGAGCAGGTCGAGGAAGAGCTTGGGCATGTCCGCCGCGGCGTCGTCCAGGTCCTTCTCGGTGCGGGCAGAATGGATCGAGCGGCGCAGCGCGAAGGGACTGCGCGCCTCGAGTGTCATCAGGTTGCTGGCCGACAGGACGCCCACCACCTTGCCCGTCTCGTCGAGCACGGGGAGGTGGTTCACGCCCGCGACCATCATGGCGATGCTGGCCTCGGGCGCGAACACCTCGGCGCCGATGGTGTGGACCGGTGTCGTCATGATCGTGCTCACCGGGGCGTCGCGCGAGACGCCCCCCACGACGACCTTATCGCGCATGTCGACGTCGGTGACGATGCCGAGCCCGTCGCGGGCGCTCACGAGGATGGCGGAGAGTCCCTCGTCGATCATCAGCTGGGCGGCGTCGCGGATCCTGGCGTCGGGGTCGCAGAAGACGGGGGCGCTGCGCACCACCTCCATGACGGGGCGCGTGCGCACGTCGGGCAGGGCGCTCATCGAGCGCGCCGCCTGGAGCAGCCGCTCGCGATGGTTGCCCGCCAGCCACTTCACTCCTTCGGGCCGGCTCAGCAGTTCGACGGCGACGTCTTTCGGGATGCAGTAGACGGTGGAGTCGGTGCGCGCCCGCGCCGTGAACTCCGGGGCGAGACCGGTGAGCAGGGTCGGGTGGCCGAAGATCTCGCCGCTCGTGATGATGGCCGCCAGGGCCTGCTTGTGCAGCAGCTCGAAGGTGCCCTCGTGCACGACGTAGAGCTGCGTGCCCGGCAGCCCGCTCTCGACCAGCACCGCCTCGCCCGCCGGGACGAGCCGCTCCTCGACGGAGGCGGCGACGCGCTCGAGCTCCGCGGGATCCAACCCGGCGAAGGGCGCCAGAAGCGCGAGGAACCGGACGCGCTCGTCCGGGGGTTCGACGTCGAAGAGGCGCTCGCTCACGACCCCGCCTACCCGAGGTCCCGGACGAGGAGGCCGCGAGTGCGCAGGTAATCGAGGCTGGCGATCACCGAGGCCTCATCCTTGTGTTCGAGGACGATGCTCGCGCCGGCGGCGCGTGCCGCGTCGAGGATGGGTTCGATGTCGACGACGCCCGTGCCCAGCGCATCGTGGTGATCGCCGCCCAGGTGACCCTGATTATCGTGCAGGTGCACGTGCCTGAGGTCCACCAGCGGCTCGTTGAGCCAATCGCTGAGCGTGCCGGTCATGGCGGCGTGACCGGTGTCGAGAACGAGACCAAGCCCTTTGAGGTCGAGATCGCCGGGGGCGATGAAGTGCGAGTGATTGTAGAACGGCATGTTCTCCACCGCAACGGGCAAGCCGATCTCGTCCTGGAGCGCGCTCAGCTCCTCGAAGGCGCGCTCCAGGGAGTCCGCGACCCTCTGGTCCCACCCCCGCGCGCGACGCTGCATGTCGGGATGGACGACGTACAGCCGGGCGCCGAGCTTCGCGGCCACCCACATGTGCCGCCGGTGCAGGTCTATCGCGCCGCGGTGCTTTGCCGCCGATGGGCTGCCGAGCTCGAAATGCGCGAAGGGACCGTGGACGGTGAACGGCAGGCCCGCGGTCTCGATGACGCGCACGTTGATGGGTTCGAGCAGGGAGTGACGCCCGAGCGAAAGGATCTCGGCCGAGGGCGCGAGCTCCGCGATGCGCAGCAGGGCGGCGCCCAGCGACAACTTGTAGTAGGCGCCCGTGGAGATACCGATGTCATGGTCAGCCACCACACTTTGAGTATTGCACACCCGGCCCGTGACGAGACCTCTCAGGGGATGAGCCCGCGACCCCGCAGGTAGGCGAGACTGGCAGCGACGTCGTCCGCGTCGTTCAGCTCGAGGACGATGGAGGCGCCGGCGGCGCGCGCCGCGGCCAGCACGGCCGCGGCGTCGACCACGCCGGCGCCCACCGGCAGGTGCGGGTCGTCCCGGTCGCCGAAGCCGGCGTTGCTGTGCAGGTGGACGTGGCGCCACTCCGGCGGCGGGGCGGCGAGGAAAGCGTCGAGGGTGCCGCTGATGGAAGCGTGACCGACGTCGAGGGCGAAGCCGAGCCCGCGGAGGTCGAGGTCGCCGGGCGCCGTGAGGTGCGAGCAGCCGGCGCCCGGCATGTTCTCCACGACGATCGGCACGCCGGTCTCGGTCTGGAGTTCGCGCAGGGCGTCGAAGGAGCGCTGGAGGGCGGTGACCACGGCCGAGTCGCGCGGGCCCGGCTCCGGTCGAAAGTCGGGGTGCACGAGGTACAGGGTGGCGCCGATCTCGGCGGCCGCCGCGAGGTGGCGGCGGTGCTCGTCGAGTGCCTCGAGGCGCGCCGCCTCGGACACGTCGCCGAGGCCCGTGTGGCCGAAGGGACCGTGCACCGAGCACGGCAGCCCGGCGGCTAGCGCCGCGCGCCGGTTGCGCCGGCTGAGCAGCGTGTGCAGGCCGAAGGAGCGGATCTCGGCGGACGGTGCGACAGCGGCGATGCGCTCGAGCGCCGCGGGCAGGAGCAGCTCCGAGTAGGCGCTGCTGGAGATGCCGATGTCGTGGGGCGGGTGCACGGGGCTCAAGTATGGCAGACGGGTGCGGCTTGCGCCGCGCGTCGCCCCGAATCCGTTCCGCCAAGGGCATAGGTGTCACCCGTGGCCGCCGTCCGGCGGCATCGGCCTCAGGCCAGCGAGTCCAGGTATTCCCGGTACCGAGCCATGTGCGCGAGCACCCGCACCGCTCGGAGCGGCGACGGCAGGACTACCGTCGAGTATTTGCGGCCCACGTCGAACACGCGCTTCTCCAGCGGCGTGAACGAGACGTTGATGATGGGCTTCTCGTAGTCCTCCATGTGCTCCGCGACCTTGCGGATGAAGTCCTCCTCCCGCTGCCGGTACTCGTCCACGTCGGGCGGGTCGATGCTGCTCACGTCTATGCCGTACTCCTTGTGCAGCCGCTCGACTACCGCCATCGTCTTCAGGGGTTGACTGACGATTCCCAGGACACCCAGCACGACCACGGCGTCCACCTCATCCGAGGGCGTGACCGCGTGCACCGCTCCCTCCGGCTCGCCCTTAGCCGTGTACATGCCGGCCAGGTCGATGGGGTTCGCGTGACTCCAGAAGGGCGGCAGCAGCGCGTTGAGCTCGTCGATCACGTTCGGCGCCAGCTCGGCCAGCTGAAGGCCGTTGCGGTAGACCTCGTCCGCGCTGAGGACTCCCCAGCCTCCGCCGAAGGTGACGATAGCGATCCGTTTGCCCCGGGGCAGCGGCAGGTAGGACAGGCAATACGCGAGATCGAGGAACTCGTCCGGATCGTTGGTGCACATAAGACCCGACTGCCGCATCGCCGCCTCGAATACCCTCTGCGAGGCGGCCATGGCCCCGGTGTGCGACGCCGCCGCCTTACGGCCGAACTCGCTGGCTCCGCCGTGGAGCAGCACCACCGGCTTGGCGGCGCTGGTGTTACGGCAGGTCTCCAGAAAGCGCCGCCCGTCGATCAGGCCCTCCACGTATGCAAGGACCACGCCCGTCCGCGGATCTGTGCGGAAGTACTCGATGAGGTCGGCGGCGTCCACGAGGGCCTCGTTGCCCACGCCGACGTAGTTCCCTATGCCCGCCTGGTGCGTTTCACAGGCCTGCATGAGCTGCATGCCCATGCTGCCCGACTGGGAGAGGAAGCTCGCCGGCCCCACCATCGGCTGCAGAACCGCGGCGCCGGTGCCGTAGAACTTGTTCCAGGAGCACATGGCGCCCAGGGAGTTCGGGCCCACCATCACGAGCCCATGCTCGGAGGCGATCCGCGCCGCCTCCTGCGCCATGAGGGCGCCTTCTTCACTCGCCTCGCCGAAGCCGGCAGAGATCACGACCACCGCCTTGGCGCCCTTCTTGCCGCAGTGGTCCACCACGTCCGGGACGAGGTTGGCGGGGAGCGCGATCAGGACGAGCTCAGGAGCCTCCGGCACGTCATCGATGCTGGAGTAGGCGGGAAGGCCAAAGATCTCTCCGCCCTTGGGATTGACGGGAAAGATCTTCCCCCCGTACCCGCCGGAGATGATGCTGGCGAGGATCAGGCCGCCCCACTTGGTCGGGTCGTTGCTTGCGCCCACCAGGGCCACGCTCTTGGGGTCGAAGATGTACCGCAAGTTTTCCAGGCTGACTGGCAGACGGGGCGGGAGAGCGTCCGCCGGGGGCCCTAGTGCAACCAGGGCGTCAACGGCTACGGGAGTGCCGCTGTCGAGCAGGATGGGATTGATGTCGACTTCCCGGATCTCCGGGTTCTCGAGCGCCATGCGTCCGACGGTGGTGATCACCCGTGCCAGGGCGTCTCGGTCGACCGCCGGGGCACCTCGGAAGGGCCCCAGCAGCTCCTTGGCCCGGATGGCGTCGAGCATCCGGGCGGCCTCGCGCGCGTCCAAGGGCGCAACGCCGAACACCACATCCTTGATCGCCTCGGTCAGCACCCCGCCTACGCCGAACATCACCACGGGCCCGAACTGCTCGTCACGGCTCATGCCGATGACGAACTCGCGTCCAGCGGGGATCATCTTCTCCACGAGGATGCCGTCCAGGCGGCCGTCTCCTCGCTCCTGCAGGAGGTCCCAGGCGTTCTTCAGGCCGACCTCGCCGCGGATGTCGACCAGCACCAGGCCGGCGTCACTCTTGTGCAGGATCTGGCGCGAAGAGCCTTTCATGGCCACGGGGAAACCCACGTCCCCGGCGATATCGAGAGCTTCTTCTACCGTGGCGGCGACTGCGCCGGGGGTCACGCGAATGCCGTAGGCGGAGAAGAGGTCCTTGGCCTCTGCCTCGTCCAAGGCTGTCACGCCTCGCCGAAGGGCGGCTTCGATCAGCTCTCGGCCGCTGATGTCACTCGGATCGGCCTCGTCAGCAGGGACGGTCGCCCGCCCCCCCAGAGTCGCGCTTTGCTCAGACACTTGGGGTTACGTCCTTCCTATGAGCCGCAAGAAAACGCGGAAAGCAAACGCTGGAGTCGGACAAACACAGCACTCGGGGTGTTCCCGCTCTTGCCGGCGTTCGTCGTCGAAGGGCGGGTGCACGGGGTTCAAGTATGGCAGACGGGCGCGGCGTGCGCCGCGCGTCACCGCGAATCCGTTCTGCGAAGGGCACAGAATGTGACCCGTGGCCGCCGGCCTCAGGCCAGCGAGTCCAGGTATTCCCGGTACCGAGCCATCTGCGCGAGCACCCGCACCGCCCGGAGCGGCGATGGCAGGACTACGGTCGAGTACTTGCGGCCCACGTCGAAGACGCTCTGCTCCATCGGCGTGAACGAGACGTTTATGATGGGCTTCTCGTAGTCCTCCATGTGCTCCGCGACCTTGCGGATGAAGTCCTCCTCCCGCTGCCGGTACTCGTCCACGTCGGGCGGGTCGATGCTGCTCACGTCTACG
>DATCIA010000088.1:0-2876 GCA_036508075.1 Coriobacteriia bacterium | reverse complement strand
TTGTCCTGATCGCCCGACAGGGAACCGCCCTGCTTCTCGTACCAGCCGATGACCGTGAACCGCTGGCCGTTGATGGTGATGACCTGACCCAGCGGATCGCTCGAGGGGAACAGGCTCTCTTTGATGGTGTAGCCGATGGCTACGACGCGGGCGCTCGCGTCGACCTCGGAGCGGTTGTAGTGACGCCCGCCGCCGAGGGTGGCGCTGAACACCTGCGCGCCCTGTTCGGTAGCGCCCATAAGCATGCTGCGCCCCGACTTGTTCCCCAACTTCACGGTGCCGCTGCCGCTCGCGACCGGGACGACCGCATCCGCACCGCTGAGGCGCGTCTGGAGGAGCTTCGCGTCGGCGTTGCTGAAGGGATGTCCCTGCTGAGGCGGCCCGCCGAACCCGCCCCCGCTGGTGTTGATCTGACCGGGGAACACGAACAGCAGGTTGGAGCCGAGGCCCTCGATCGTCCCGGTGATGTCCTTCTGCACGCCCGTGCCGATGGCGACGAGCAGGATGACCGCGGAGACGCCGATGATCACGCCCAGCATGGTGAGGAGGCTGCGCACCTTGTTCGCGAACACGGCACGCGTCGCGATACGGAACGACTCGAGGATGTTCACTTCACACCGCCCACGGTGGTCGAGGCGTGTGCCGTGTTCATGCCGAGCTGGACGAGCTCGTCGCGGGCGTCGACCCGGTCGGTGACGACCTCGTCTCGCACGACACGCCCGTCACGCAATTCGACGATGCGCTGGCCGTGACGCGCGACGTTCGCGTCGTGGGTCACGACGACGACGGTGATCCCGGCCGCGTTGAGGTCCTGCAGCAGCGCCATGACCTCGATGCCCGAACGCGAGTCGAGGTTGCCCGTTGGCTCGTCCGCGAGCACGATCGACGGGTTCGTCACGAGCGCGCGCGCTATGGCGACGCGCTGCTGCTGCCCGCCGGACAGTTGGCTCGAGAAGTGGCGCAACCGGTCTCCGAGGTCCACCCTCTCGAGGGCCTCGCGCGCGCGTCGCGCGCGCTCGCTCGCGGACACGCCCGAGTAGATTAAAGGAAGCTCCACGTTCGCCTGCGCGCCCGTACGCGCGAGCAGGTTGAACGACTGGAACACGAATCCGATCCGCAGGTTGCGCTGCGTGGCGAGTTGGTTCGGCGTCATGCCGACGATGTCCTCGCCCTCGACGATGACGCTGCCCGAGGTCGGATGGTCGAGGAGCCCGACGATGTGCATGAGCGTCGACTTGCCGGAGCCCGAGGGCCCCATGATCGACAGCATCTCGCCCTCGCATACGTCGAGGGACACGCCGCACAGGGCATGCACCTCGACCTCGTCGAGGAAGTACGTCTTGGTGACGTCGACGACCTGCAGGACCGGCCGGCATGAACCGGCGGCGGCCTGCGGAATGGGATCAGGCATGTTCGGGCTGTCGCCCACTCCCTACTGGGTGCGGACGGTCATGCCGTCCGTGAGCGCTGTCAGGTTGTTCGTTGCGACGGTGTCTCCCGCAGTCAGACCGGTAAGGACCTGCGCGCGCGTGTCGGTCAGCGCACCGGTCGTCACTTCGACCTTGGCCACCTTGTCGACCTTGACCACGAAGACGTACTTCTTGCCCGCGTCATCGAGGATCGCTTCGATCGGCACGGTGAGCGCGCCGCTCACCGCGTTGACCTCGATGTCGACCGAACCGCTCATGCCCAGGAGGATCCGGTCCTTGGAAGGATCGATCGCGACGAGCACGGGGAACGCGATGCCGCCGGTCGTGGTCTGGACGGCTGTGGCGCGGATCGACTTCACCTTGCCGGTGAACGTGGTCGCCACGAACGCGTCGAGCGACACCTTCGCGCTCATATCGGCCTTCACTTTGGCGACGTCCGCCTCGTCGACCTGCGCGTTAAAGTTCAGGCTGCCGAGATCGACGACGGTGAACGGTGCGGATCCCGGTGCGACCGCGGCTCCGACCGAGGCCTTCGGAAGCGTGCCGTCGGCCTCCGGGGCGCCGACGGCGTTGAACACGACGACACCGCCGATGGGAGCGGTCAGCGTCGCCTTGTCCAGCGTGTCCTCCGCGAGAGCCAGCGCGTAGTTCGCCGCGTCGACCGCCGCCTGGGCGGACGCCTTCGCGAGTGTGATCTTAGCCATGGTGCTCAGCTTGGTGCGCCCGGACTTCGCGCTCTGCAGACCTGCGTAGGCCTGCTTCTTGGCGATCGTCAGCTGGGTCGCCGTCGCATCCGTGGAGGAGAACATCGCGTAGGCGTCATAGGCGCCCTTGGCCGAGTCGTACGCGGCCTGTGCGGCAGTGACGCCCGCGTCCGCCGCAGCCTTGTCGATGGCGGCGGGCACGCCCTTGTTGACACCGTCGAGCTGGGCCTTGGCGCCCTTGAGCGCGGCGCTCGCCTGCTTGACCTGCAGCTTCAGGGGAGCGGTGTCCATCTGCGCGATCGTCGCGCCTGCCTTGACGACATCGCCGTCCGCGACGTCGACGCTCACCAGCAGACCCGCGGTGGGCGGATAGACGTCGGCCTTGTTGGCGGCCTCGACCTTCCCTGATGCGGTGACGATGACGCCGAGCGTCTCGCTGGTCACGCGCGCGACGCTCACCAAAGTGGCGCTCGCGGCGCTCGAGTAGTAGATGCCGCCCACGACGGCGACTATGACGACCAGCGCGACCACGCCGGCGATGATCTTGCCCTTGCTCACCGCGTCCTCCTGTCGGATGGCGCCCCCTAGGGAGCGCAGCCCCTCAGTACTATCCCCTCACCGCGAACCGCTCGCCGTCACCGTCGAGCAGCGCGGGCAACTCCCCTATCGAACTCAGCGCGAAAGCCGGCCCTGGTGCGAGCACGTCCTGCGCGCTGAACGCGCCCCACAAGGCGGCCACCGG
>DATCIA010000087.1:0-6240 GCA_036508075.1 Coriobacteriia bacterium | reverse complement strand
GGTCGCACCCACGCCCTCCGCGACCGCCGCGGGCACGCGCGTCGGGTTCCTCACCGATCTGATGACGGCCTTCGCGCAGAACCCCGCGTACTCCGCCGCGTGGGGCAGCGACACCGACATGACCATCGCGAACAACCCGATTGACGCGACGTGGGGCGTCGGCAAGAAGCGAACCGAGTACACAGCTGCTCTCAAAGTGTCGGAGACGGACCGCGCCATCTACTTCTGGGAGCTGCTCAAGGAGCACTCCAGCGGCTTCACTCTGGGCACCTTCGAGTCCGAGTCGTACTCCACCGTCGGCATGAAGCGGTCGGGCACGAAGAAGGAGGCCGTCGTCGGCCCCGGATCGGCATCGTGGGAATGGGGCTACGGCACCACCCGCGAGGTCGTCGAGGAGGTCGCGGCGCGCCACGGCTTCGCAGTGCACGTCGTGCTCACCCGTCGCGCCGCCTCCTGGTAGGCCGTTGGTCCCGCTAGGCCTTCCGTGCGCCCCCGTCGGTGTAGGAGTTGCGTATGTCCTGCACCAACCGACCGTCGCGCAGCTCGAGGATGCGGTCGGTCATCGATGCGATGTCCTGGTCGTGTGTGACGATCAGGAACGTTGTGCCCCACTCCTCGTTGATCGTGCGGAACAGCGCGTAGACGGCCTCGGTGTTCTCGGTGTCGAGGTTGCCGGTGGGCTCGTCGGCCAGCACGATCGGCGGCCGGTTCATCAGAGCGCGTCCGATGGCCACGCGCTGCTTCTGGCCACCGGACAACGCGTTGGCGCTCTTGTCCCCGAGCCCGTCCAGCCCCAGGACCTCAAGCGTCTCATCCACCCGCGCTGTGATCGCGTCGTCCACGGGCTTCTGCGAGATCAGGTACGGCATCAGGATGTTCTCGCGCACCGAGAACTCGGGCAACAGGTGGTGGTACTGGAACACGAAGCCCAGCAGTTCGTTGCGGAGCGCCGCGCGTCCGCGTTTGTCGAGCGAGTTGGACTCCACGCCGCGCAGGTGCAGCGTGCCTTCGGAGGGCGTGTCGAGCAGCCCGAGCAGGTTGAGCAGCGTGGACTTCCCCGACCCGGACCGCCCCACTATCGCGATGAACTCTCCGCCCGCGATCTCGAAGGAGACGTCGGCCAGCGCCCGCGTCTGTATGTCGGTCCCGTAGACCTTGCCAAGACCGTCGGCCACGACCAGTGCGTCAGCCATTCTGGATCACCTCGATCGGGTCGAGGCGGGCCGTGTTGCGCGTCGGGATGATGGCGGAGAGCAACGCCACGAGGATGCCGACGCTGACGGAGATCGCGATGAATGCCGGTTGCGGCGTGATGGGGAAGCCGGCGCCGCTCTTGGCCGTGCCGAAGGTGAATCCGGCGATCAGGGCGAACCCGACCGCGACCCCCAACCCGGTGCCGACCACTCCCATGATCACCGACTGCCACACGAAGATCGCTCCGGTGTCGCCGTCGGCCATCCCGAGTGCCTTGAGGATGCCGATTTGCTTAGTCTTCTGTACGGCGGAGATTGCGAGCGTCGAGGCGATACCCAGCGCGACCGCCACCAGCACGAACACCTGGATCATGTAGCTCGACAGCGACTGGGAGCTCAGCGCCTGCAGCAGGTCCTTGTTGTCGACCTGCCAGTCGGAGACCTTCACGCCCGGGAACTGCCCGCGCCACGCACCAGCGATCGGCGTCGAACCGAAGGGGTCGGACAGCTGGACCTGGACGGCGGAGAACTGGTCGGCGCGGAAGCCGAGCTCCGCTCGCGGCAGGTCGGGGCCGACGAACGCGGTGCGCAGGTTCCCGGCGGAGGATCCCAGGTCGACGATGCCGGTGATCGTGAGCGAGACCTGCATGCCGCTGCCGCTGTTGACGGACATCTTGTCGCCCGGGATGAGCAGGTACTTCTTGGCGAGGTCGCTGCCGATGACGATCTCGCCCTGCTTCAGGCTCGGATCGCCCTCGATCGTGCGCTGGCGTAGGCGGTAGATCAGGTTGAGCTGCGCGGCCTCACCGCCGACCAGGCCCAGCGGCACCCTGTCGGTGTTGTTGGAGTACAGCACGTTGAGCTGGCGGACCGGGACGATCGCGGAGACGCCCTTCGTTCCGGCGAGCACGCGCTTCATGAAGTCGCTGTATACGACCGGCTGTCCCTCCGTCGGGTCGGCCAGCGTGATGTGGGGGCTCGCGCCGATCGTCTTGTCGACGAGCGAACCCTGCAGCGACGTGATGAGCGACCCGATGAAGACCTGGACCGCGATGCCGACGGCGATGCCCGCGACGATGAGCGCGGTCTGCACCCACGAGGTGCGCAGGAACCGCCAAGCGATCCTCAGGGGGAGCATGTCAGCCCTCCGACCCGTCGGCGTCGATGTCGACCGGGTCGAAGAACTCGTCTGGGCGCATGACCTCCTCGTCGTCCAGGCCACAGCAGTCGCGCGAGAACGCGGCTCCGCCGACGACGACCCGCAGACCGGGAAGTGCGGAGTGGATATCGTCGAGCAGGGTGCGGATACGGACCCGGTGGAAGTGGGTCGACGCGCTGAGCACGACCAGGTCGGCGTGCAGCGCTTCAGCAGCGGCGGCGATCTCCCCCGTGGGGGTGTCCGCGCCGAGGATGTGGGTGTCCCATCCCGCGAGATCGAACCGGTCGCACAGCATCCGCAGGCCCAGATCGTGCGACTCGTCCTGCGGGCATGCGAGCACGACGGTGAGGCCGCGGCGCGGGACGGCAACGGCTCGCTCGCGGACCGTCGGGTACAGGGCCTCGACGATGGTGCGAGCGACGCTCGAGACGAGGTGCTCCTCCCAAACGGGGGTGGATCCCGACTGCCACGAGAGGCCGAGATCGACCATCAGACGGCTGAGCAGCGCGTACAGGTCTGTGATCCCGATCTCGTCGCGGCGCACGGCGTCCAGTGCGGCCGCGACCGCTCCGGGCTTGTCGTGCGCGGCGATGCGCTCGCCCAGCAGGGTCCGAAGCGGTGCGTCGGTGCTTGCGTCGGCGGTCATTCGTGCGCCTCTCGATGGGTCGTCGAGCCTCGTTCGGTTCATTCCCCAGTATGTGGGAGCGCCCCCGAGCCGCGCGTCGCGCCCCCTCGAGCTCATCGTATCGCGCATATCCGGCGCGTGGCGCGGGCCTGAAGGGGGTAAGTCTGCCCCGAGAGCGAGCCCGCGAGGGTTCCTCCGCGAAAAGGAGCCTAGGATGGATGAGAAGGTGTTCGCCGGGAAGTACCGCGTCGTCCGTGAACTGAGTTCGGACGTCGCCGGCCGGACGTGGCTGGCCAACGCGGCCGACGACACCCCGGTGGTCGTCAAGGTCGTGCACCCTTCGGATGCTGCGACCGCTGAGGCGATCGAGCACGACGTGGAGCTCGCCTCGGGGATCCACCACCCAGCCCTTCCGGACATACTGGAGTGGGGTCATGAGGACGGGGACTTCTTCGTCGTGCGCGAGTACGTCGCGGGTGCCGATCTGAAGACGGAACTCTCACTGCAGGACAGGTTCGCGCCGTTCACGGTCGCCCGCTACGGTTCGGAGGCGGCGAACGCTCTGGCGCTGATCCACGGGCGCGGTCTGGTACACGGAAACGTGCGGACAGCGAACCTGGTGCGGCAGGCCTCCGACGAGATCAAGCTCGTCGGGATCGGCCTGGGTGTCAGGGACGCCGCCGAGGTGCGCAAGCTCGGCACGACCGCGTCGGCGGCGTGGTACCTGGCCCCGGAAGTCGTGGAGGGCGCACCCCATTCGCCCGCGTCGGACATCTACGCCCTCGGCGCGGTCCTCTATGAGCTGGTCACCGGCCACCCCGTGTTCGATGGCAAGAGCGCCGCGGAGGTGTCGGCGCACCAGTTGCACACCGCTCCCGTGCCCGTGCGCGATCTCGTTCCCGACGCCCCCGTCGCCCTCGAGTCCGTGATCATGCGCGCTCTCGAGAAGGTTCCGGAGGCTCGCTGGTCCTCCGCGAGGGAGATGGGCGAGGCGCTGGACCGCGTCGAACTCGAGGAGTCGCCGGTGCCGACCCCTGACGAGCCCCCCGTCCGGAAGCCGAGGACGGGATTGTGGGCGGCGATCGCCGTTGTCGTGGTGCTTGTCGCCTTGGGTGCCGCGTGGGCGCTCGGTCTCTTCGGCCCCGGAGGCGTGGCGGTCCCCGATGTCGCGGGCAAGACGCTTCCCGAGGCGCGCGCCGCGGTGATCGCAGCCGGACTCAACGTGGGCGCGGTGACCTATGCGGGCGTTCCGGTAGCGGCCGTCGCTGACGGGCTCGTCGCCGAGCAGGCTCCCATCGCGGGGGCCAAGGCTCCCGAGGGTTCGAAGGTCGATCTCGTGCTCGCCGGCCGGGAGATGCTCTCCGTGCCGGACGTCGCCGGACGGCAACTCGCAGACGCCGAGTCGGTGATCGAGGGCGCGGGTCTGACCGTCGGTACGATCACCAACGTCACGACCACGTCGGTCACCGTGGGGATGGTCACGGCACAGACGCCCGAGCAGGGTGCCCAGGCGGCCAAGGGCTCTCCGGTCGACCTCTGGGTCGCCCAGGCGCCGGCGACCGCGGCGGTGCCGTCCGTCGTCGGATTGACGCAGGTCGCTGCGGACACCGCGCTCGTGAACGCCGGCATGGTCGTCGTTGTCGCCACGCAGTCGAGTGGCTCGGTCGCCAGCGGGCTGGTCATCGACCAGACGCCGGCAGCGGGCGTGATGGCGCAGGTCGGCTCGACCGTGACGATCCGGGTCTCCAGCGGGCCGGCACAGGTGACGGTGCCCAACGTGGTCGGCAAGACGCAGGCCACAGCGGTCAACACGCTCACCGCCGCGGGTTTCCTGACGCAGATCACGCTTCAGACTGGCGGTGGAACCATCGGGAACGTGGTCGACCAGAGCCCGAACGGCGCCACGAAGGCAGCATCGGGTTCGACGGTCGTCATCACGGTCGTTCAGTAGGCGGTACTGCCCGGGGCCCCGCTCACGCATGCGTGCGCGGGGCCCCCTTCTTTTGCGAGGATTGTGGACAAAGCCGCGTGGTGCCGATAGAATCGCCCTCGCTGTCCGCCGCGCGCGGACACCCGGAAACGGGGGTGTAGCTCAGCTGGTTAGAGCGCCGGCCTGTCAAGCCGGAGGTCGCGGGTTCGAGCCCCGTCACTCCCGCCATATGAACTTCTCAAGACCGCCCTCGTGGCGGTCTTGTTGTGTTGTCGGGTACAGTCGGCGCATGACCACTCTGTTCATAGACGCCGACGCCTGCCCCGTCACGCGCGAGGCGATATCGCTCGCGCGGTCGCGCGGCCTTGCGGTCATGCTCGTCGCTGACTCGACCCAGAACCTCTCCAAGTTCGTTCGCCCGGGAGTCGAGGCCGTCCAGGTCACCACGGGGCGCGATTCCGCGGACTTCGCGATCATCGAACGCCTGAGCCCGGGCGATGTGGTCGTCACCCAGGACATCGGCGTCGCCGCGATGGCGCTCGGGCGTGGGGCGGGTGCGATCAGCCCCCGCGGGCGCATCTTCTATCAGGCGACGATCGACATGGAGCTCGAGGTGCGCCATGCGGAGCAGCGCCACCGCCGCGCGGGAGGGCGCACCGGCGGCCCTTCTCCGTTCACCGACGAGGATCGCGAGCACTTCGCGGAGCAACTGGAGCGTCTGCTGAGTCAGGGTTCGCGCTAGTCGGACTCCTCGCGGAGTGTGACGAATGGGCAACCTGTGGCGCCGGCGTCCGCGCCGTCCGTATACTGGCCGTTGACCGAACGCACGCACCGACCGGGAGCCACAGATGAGGGCACTTCGCACCAGGCACAAGCTGATCGCCGTCACCCTCGCCGCGCTGCTGCTCGTGCTCCCGGCGCTGCCCTCCTTCGCCCTCGCCGGCGAGCCCACCATCGCCGTAGACGTCCGCGCCGCGGGCCAGTCGCTCCAGGGCCTCGATGCACTCGCAGCGCGCGACGTCATCTCGTCCGCCTTCGGCGCGCCGATGTTCGATCCGCTCCCGGTCGTCGCTGACGGCCGCGCCTTCTCGCTGGATGCGAACTCGGCACTGTCGCTGGACGTCACGGCATCCGTCGAAGCCGCGTTCGCAGCCACCGAGGCCACCGCCCTGGCGCCCGTCTTCGTGGTCGACGCCCCTGCGGTCGCGACCTTCGTGACCGCGCTCGCGAAGAAGGTCGATCACCCGGCGGTGAACTCGAAGCGCATCGTCTCGCACAGCTCCTTCAGGATCAGCGCATCGTCCGAGGGCGCGAAGACCGGCCAGGCGGCAGG